>JAGKXD010000005.1 GCA_021151525.1 Cellvibrionaceae bacterium
GATATCTGCATTTTTTTGCAAATTGCGTATTGCTGATCTGAAAAACCTATGTATAATTTGCGCCTCAACGGAAGGGTGGCAGAGTGGTTTAATGCACCGGTCTTGAAAACCGGCGTGGGTTTATAGCCCACCCAGGGTTCAAATCCCTGCCCTTCCGCCATATTCAGAAATAGAAAAGGCACCATGAAAATGGTGCCTTTTTTATTTGTACCGCACAGATTACACTGCAGCACTCAATTGCATCTTTTTATCATCCTTTGCTGTGAGCATTGCATTACGATGATTTTTTCACTCGCCATTTACGCTGCCCCTTATTCATCGCAAGCTAGCGATAGCGCTTATCGCTTTGCTGCAGCTTTGTTAGAAAACGGCCATACACTATATCGCGTATTTTTTTATCACGATGCAGTTCATACAGCGTCTTCACTTGCAACACCGCCACAAGACGAAACATTCTTTACGCAAAATTGGCAAACACTCGCACAGCAACACAATATTGATTTAGTAGTATGCATTGCTGCTGCGTTGAAGCGCGGATTGCTAAACCAGCAAGAAGCTGTGCGTTATGAAAAGCCCGCAGCAAACCTTGCAGAGGGTTTTGAGATTAGCGGCTTAGGACAACTTGTAGATGCCGCCGTTATGTCAGATCGACTCGTGACATTTGGGAGTTAGAAATGAGCAGCATCCCCTCAAAAAAAATTCTCTTCATTAGTCGCCACGCACCCTACGGTTCATCACTCGCAAAAGATGCCTTGGATGCAATTCTGGCTGCATCTGCCTATGAACAACAGCTAAGCCTATTATTCATGGATGACGGTGTATTTCAGCTACTAAACAATCAAGCCGCCGATCAGATTGGGCAAAAAAGTTTTGCTGCAATTTTACCCGTATTGTCACTCTATGAAATTGATTCAATTTATGTGCACAATGAATCGCTAGTAAAACGCCAAATAACAATAAACGAACTTGTTTTAGATAGTGTCCAGATTATTGATAGCCGAGCTATCTGCAGTTTACTGGCACAGCAAGATCAACTGCTGAGCTTTTAACATGACCACTTTGCATACCATAAACAAATCACCCTTCTCACACTCAACTCTTGCATCCTGCCTGCAGGTTTGCGGCAAACAAGATGGCATTCTGTTGCTGGAAGATGGAGTCTTTGGCGCACTGAACAATGCACCTTGCGCTGAAGAGTTATCAGCGATGATCACAGCAGGCCTGAAAGTATATGCACTTACCGGTGACGTAAAGGCGCGCGGCCTACTAGAGAAATTACGTAGCGATGTAATTGTGACTGATTACAACGGTTTTGTTCAATTAAGCATTGAACACAATTGTGTGCAAAGCTGGTACTGATATGCAATTAGCAGTAGACGGTATTTTGATCGAATTAGACAAGGAAGGTTTTTTAAAAAATTTATCAGACTGGAATAAATCAGTTGCTGTTGCTCTCGCCAAAAACGAACAAATAACTTTAACGGAAGCGCACTGGGAAATTATTTTTTTAGTGCGGGAGTTTTATCAGACTTTTCAAATTTCACCATCAATGCGCGCACTGGTAAAACGAACAGGTCAGATACTTGGTGAGGAAAAAGGAAAGAGCATTTATTTGTTGCAATTATTTCCGGTTAGCCCTGCAAAATTCATCAGTAAAATTGCAGGGCTTCCTAAACCAGCTAACTGCCTTTAATTTACAACAGCAGATTAAGCGGCTTCGATCGATTTGATTGTGCCTTTGGGCAATACAGCATGCACCGCTACTTTTTGAAATTTGAGCTCAATATTGTTGCCAGTTTCGATCACCACATAGTTCTCATCAACTTTTACAACTTTGCCCAACATTCCGCTGGTCATTACTACTTCATCACCTTTCGCCAAAGCACTTACCAAATCCTGATGCTCTTTTTGACGCTTGCGTTGCGGACGAATGATAAAAAAATACATAAACGCAAACATCCCCACCATCATAATAATCATGACAGGATCAAAACCTGCAGGCTTTACTTGTGCGGCGGTTGTTTGTGCGACAGCGGAAGAAATGAAAAAACTCATGGGGGACCCCTAACAATTAAAAAGCGCTAACTGTACCCGTTTTGCAAAGGGCAAGCAATTAGCGCCAATCGTTAAGAGCGCTGAACAGTTGTTATGCGTAATCGCGGAACAACTTACGGAATACGCTGGGAGAAAGACCAGTCCAACGCTTAAATGCATTGGTAAAACTGGTTCTATCGGAGAAGTCCAATGCCTTGGAAACCAGATCGACACTCATATGATCATCGATCAAATATTTGATGGCATAGTGAAAACGTACATCATCACGCAACTGAGCAAAGTTGGCATCTTGCTGCTGAAGACGGCGCTGCAGAGTACGCTTCGAAAGACCAATATCTTCTGCAATTTTGTCGATGGATAAATCTGAATGCCCTACACGTGCATGAAGGGCGTTAACTACGCGAGCAGAGACGCCCTCGCAGTGAGGAATTCTTGCTAAGGATAAGTATTCTTCGTAGGAACGTATATCTGACTGACTAAACTCACCCTCAGATGCGTTATCATTACGATAATTGCGCTGTAGCTGAATCATTTGGGCCTCTCCTTACGCCACCAGGCATGGTGTTTAAAATAAAAAACTTCGTTAAGAACTAAGTTACTGCTATATCATCAAGGCACGCCTTCGCACTTGGTGAGATTATAGTCAATAAAATTTATACGCCACCCAATATCTTTCAAAAAACCTTGGGCAATCACAAAATTTGTGATTTATATATCATATCAAGCTTAAAAGTTACCTTTGATATAATCAATCACATCATCATTGTGGGTCTTAGTATTCACTTTTTCAAGGATTTTGACCAATCGACCACTTTCATTGATGATAAACGTGGTGCGAATAATCCCCATAAACTCGCGCCCCATAAATTTCTTTAACGCCCACACACCGTAGGTTTCTGCGACCGCATGATCTTCGTCAGATAACAAATCAAACCCCAAATTATATTTGTTATCAAACTTCAATAGCTTTGACGGAGCATCAGGACTAATTGCTAGCACATGCGTATTTAACCGCCTAAATTCCTCAGCATAATCGCGAATTCCACATGCCTGAACTGTGCATCCCGGCGTTGATGCTTTTGGATAGAAGTAGACGACTAGGTTCTGCTTACCCTTAAAACTTTTCAAGTGGATCACTTTATTCTCCTGATTCAAAAGAGAGAAATCAGGCGCCACATTTCCTATTTTTGAGAACGTCATTCTTTAAGCCTTTTAAATTTAGTTATCGTCATTCAAAATGCCAAACAACGCATTTTTTTCTTCTAAAGTCACTGATTCCAATTTTTCGGAAATATTCAACGCGGGGTAGCTCACTAAGTTACGCCCATTGTGCTTTGACTTATAGAGCCAAGAATCAACACGATGAATAAATGCCTCGCTGGTTTCAGTATGAGCAGCTGAGAATTGGTCAACACCAATACTGGCAGTAATTGAGATAGCTGGTTGATCGCCATTTTCTAAAGGTGTTGACGCAATGGTTTCACGCAAACGATCCGCAACATTCACCGCTTGTCTCAAGTCAGTATTGGGTAACAATATGACAAACTCCTCACCGCCAAAACGACAGGGGAAATCCAATTTTCGCACAGTAAGCTTAATTAAATTTGCAATATGAACCAATGCTTGATTGCCTAATTCGTGCCCCCATTGATCATTGAATTTTTTAAAGTGATCTATATCAAGAATAATCATAGATAGAGGTTGGGTACCGCGGCGAGTACGCTCCATTTCAAGTGAAATAGTTTCATTGAAAAAACGAAAATTATATAAACCAGTTAGCGCATCCGTTCGCACTAGCTCAGTTAATGAATTCACTTCTTTGCGCAGCTCGACAATTTCACTGAGGAACTGACAGCTATCATCACCGCGCTTACAGTGTAAATTTTGTGTATTATTTTTGTCTGATGCCATTTCCATAATCACTAAAAAACCAACAGGTTATTAATAAAAACTGAGTATAGCGTTTAAAAGGCTTAGGCCTGCAAGAGCACACCTTCGGGTAATTGCATAGTAATGCAATGAAGACTTCCGCCCCGCTCTATTAAAGATAAGCACGGGATGCCAAAAATTTCATATCCAGGAAATGCTTGGGATATTACTTCCAACGCATCTTCATCACTTAACGCATCATAAATTGGAACTAAAACAGCTTCATTCACGATTAAAAAATTAGCGTAAGTCGCAGGCATGCGCTGATCATTATCGCTAAATTGAGGACCCGGCCAAGGCAGTGGCAATAGGCGATAAGGCTGCCCTTCTACATTAGTCATTACCTTTAGCTCGTCTTCCATTGCTTTCAATGAGGTGTAGTGTTCATCTTGCTCATCATCGCAGGCGGTGTAGATGATTGTATTGTTTGGACACAACCTCGCCAAAACGTCTATATGACCATCTGTATCATCACCGGCCAAATAACCAGAATGCAGCCAGTTAATTTTTTTTACACCCAAAGTACTTTTGAGTTCTTCTTCAATTTGCTCCTTCGACAAATCAGGATTTCGATTTTTATTAAGCAGGCATGAAGCTGTCGTCAACAACGTACCTTGTCCATCAGTTTCAATTGAGCCGCCTTCCAAAACAAAACTAAGAGCCTCATATTGTGCAGAAGGAAAAGCATTTTGCTCATACATTTTTTGGGTGATTGAGTTATCTAAATCAAACTTATATTTCTCACCCCAAGCATTAAAACTAAAATCCAGTAGTTTCATTCCCTGCACTGTTTGTACAGTAATGGGACCAAAATCTCGTGCCCAAGTATCGTTTGATAAAACAGGATAGAAGTAAACGTATTCAAGAGGAACATCCATAGCAGCCAAACGCGCGCGAACCCCCTCTATTTCTGATTCGGGAATAGCAATGACCAAATCAGCAAAGTCGCATATAACAGAAACTAATGCTTCATAGAGTTGCGTCAAATCATCAAGCTGAGGCTCCCAGCTCGTATCTTTATGCGGCCAAGCGAGGAGAATAGCGTCTTGTGGTTCCCATTCGGCAGGTAGGCGTTGATTCATCATATCCAGTAAAACCTCTGATATAGCGCGAAATAAAGCAATTATAACGGAGCTGGAATAGATTTGCAGACGTGATTAGTGATCTGGATTATTAGTTTGAAATAGTTTCCCGCGCTGGCAAAGGAATAACATTCTCACCGGCACTCTTTTTAAATTGAGCATTTTTTTCTTGCTCTGCCCCCACCTGCACAATAACGGCAAGGCTGCGGCTGGATACTGAATCGCCATTATCAATACTCGCCTGAATATTTAGATAATAACGGCCGTCTATGGCACGCAGCTTTACTGGTATTTTTACTGGTACAGCAGGCGCAAGTTCAAGATCTCCCTGTATTTTTGTATCCAATATTTCTAACCCATTGGTGGCAGATAATTCAAAATGCAAAATGCCCTTTGTAGCATTTGCATCTAGCAGCAAATCAACAGATGTTAGATCATTTGCATTGAGAAATACAATGGAACTTGAGGCTAATTTTATAGCAGCGCCCGGCTTAGCCTCTTTAACAGGTTTTACCGATGCTGAATTTTGCTGCTGCACACTAACCGAAGATTTTTCCTGACAACTGACAAGCCCGATTAGTGCAATACACATCCACAAGCACAGTCTTGAGCAAAATAATTTCATAAGAATTCTACCTATTGTGTAGCCGTGACTTTTACATTAAAGCAGGTTGTATTTGTATCTGTATTTTTGCTGTCGTGATTATTTAAGTCATAAACTTCAATAATATAATTACCCGGAAACAAAATCATATTGCCAGAGACAAGATCTGCAGTTGTATTAGATGCGTAAAAAAGCACATCACCTTTGCTATGCACTATAAATTCTGGCTTAGATACAACGTCAGCTCCACCTGATTTATCCAGGCGCACATTGTAAGTGCCCAATTGAGCAATATTTAGTTTTAAAAACTGAGAGTTACCAAGCTTATTATTTTTACCGAAATTAGCAGCGCTGCAAACATTGACTGCGGCATTATTCGAAGCCAAATTTTTATAGACAGGCAAAATACTCGCTAAGCCACCACTATTGGATTCGTTTGTACCATACTCATCCGTACCAAAAATATTTTGTTCTTGCAAAAGCGCACTGAATAATAGCGTGTGCTCTGGCAATCGATTTTTGAGCTGCTGGAAGAATAGGAAAATACTGGTAAAGGCTTCGTTGGCGGTATAAGAACTATTGCTTAAAACACTAAAGATAGGCGTAAAGTCATTTGCGATTTTATTTTCGCTGCTGATGTAGTAATTGTATAAAACCGAACCTACAGAGCCCTCGCTGAAAAAGCCTTTATTGATTCTGCTCTTGCGCCCAATACTAAAAGAAAAACCAGAAGCTTGGGATTTTCCCGAAGCATCAGCATAGTTCACATCATTAATCATCATACCAGAAAATGCATTTGCAAAACCTTCCGACATAGCAACACGTAAATCAAGCAAATCACCATCAGCGTGATCACCGCCAATACTATCTGATCGAAACAATTCTGACTCTATATAGTGACCCCATTCATGCAACAAGACATGCGGATCATATTCATCTGTATCATTATTGGCATCACCCAAAAGATAAATAGCTGATCCATCATAATAACTGGTGCCTATTTCGCCTCTACTTGTATCGCCATCCGCAGCAGAGTTTTTTGTACTCCAACGCAACTCCAATGGGCTCAAATTTTTTGTATTGCCAGATGTAAAAATGCGATTCACAGCAGTGTATATGTTATCCAATATCGCAAAAGGCGCTGCGGCTCTTGTGGCAGAATAGCTCACACCATCCCAACCAGATGCCGCGTGTAAATTTCGTTTTGAGTTTTGTGAACCAACAGAAACGAGCGCACCTTCTAAAACATAGAGCGCATTGTTTGAAGTATTATCCGTAACTTTAAAATTCCAACTGGGTGTAGCGTTTTGCAATAATTGTGCTTTTACTCGCACTTTCACCGAAGTGTTTTTGGCTAGTGTAAATGAATAGCTGCCATCTGCCGCTGAATTAGCCGTTGCCTTAACTTGCCCAAGCTCATCCAATAGCTCTACAAGCACGCCTCTAATTGGACGCGGTTCAGTTCCTAAATAATTTAATCCGATGTGATTGGCATTGTGCGGAATATAGTCATAAGTAAGTGATCCACTTAAGGTCACCATATCACTAGTATTTGCGCCAGACGACGAACTTGATGAACTGGGTTTTGATGAGCTAATAGCAACCGATGAAAGCGCGCTTGAACTCGATGATGAGGACGTAGATTCAGGTGTAAGGGAGCCAGGATTAGAAAACTGATTACCGCCACCGCCGCCTCCACCGCAGGCAGAAAGCATAAGAATTACAACAACCAGTGTTGATATGCATCGCAGTTTTAACACAAGCCTCAGCATTAG
Source organism: Cellvibrionaceae bacterium (assembly GCA_021151525.1). Classification (GTDB taxonomy): domain Bacteria; phylum Pseudomonadota; class Gammaproteobacteria; order Pseudomonadales; family Cellvibrionaceae; genus Cellvibrio. Next base: position 7,446 of record JAGKXD010000005.1, read on the forward strand.
TTGCTGCATGAAAAACCTCATTAGTCACAAGAATAATCTCGCTGTTCTATCCAGCTTAATGCATGAATTACCAACAAACCAGCCTGAGATTAGATATCTTCGCGCTAAACAAGCGAGACTTAAGACTTTTGCGCCAAGACATGAATGTAGCGCCCTAATAACTGATAAGGTTGCTTGCGTGAGAACTCCAATTCCAGTTCAATGACACTTTGTGGATCGCGCTCGCGATGTTCTTCATTGAAAATATAGTCATGGAAAACTCGAATTCCACTTGTAGCTAAAATTCTTAAGGGGAAATGATTCAGCCATTCAAAAACTTGCTCGGGATACAAGGGATTAATTGGCGTGAGACTGCCGCGAGAACCGCCAAAATCTTGCTGCTGAATTTTTTTAAAATTTGTGCGCAGTAAATTTTTATAAATGAGCGAATGCAAATTATAAAACGTTAATGATAAAAATCCTTGCGGCTTAAGATAATTCAATAAATGCTTCAATAAATCAGCCGGATCTGCAACCCACTCCATCACCGCATGGCATAGGACTACATCAAACCTAGCATCACCCGCATCAAGATGCTGTGCAACATCTTGAATTGCGCAATGCAACAATTGTACTTGTGCTTCCAACCCGAATTTCATCACTTCTTGTTCTGCAAGCTTCAGCATTTCGGCAGATATATCACAAATCACGACGGAATGACCTGCTTTGGCAAATTGCAAGGAAAACTGCCCTTGCCCTCCGCCAGCATCTAATACGCGCAGTGGCTTTTCTGGATTTAGCTTACCAAACGGAACAACAGGAAAGCATTCACGAAAATCACGCTCAAGTACGGCTAGACGAATATCACCTTTTAATCCGCCGTAGATATTTTTTTGAAAACGTTTTGCAAGATCATCAAAGTTACGATCTTGATTAATCGGTTGTTTCGCCATTGATAACTTCTTAACTTATGTGAACCTGAGTTTATTTTTTTTAATTTTAGCCGTTAAGGCATCTGCTAAATTTATATCCAACTGTACTGAAAGCTCAGTTAGATACATGAGTATATCTGCAATCTCATCCGCAACTTTTTCGGTTTTTTCTGCATTGAGTGTGCTTGACTCAGCAGGACTTAGCCATTGAAACTCCGCCAAAAGCTCACTTGCTTCAACCGAGACTGCCGAGGCCAGATTTTTGGGAGTATGGTATGCTTGCCACTTATTTGCAGCCGCAATAGCGCGAAACTCGCGATTAATTTCTGCGAGATTCAACGACTTTAACAATGACTCTTTTTGTTCAACGTCCGGCATCTGGTCTCCTTGCATGAGCGCAAAAAATTGGTTGGTGTATATGATTCGCACCTGTGACGGTAAATTGTACACCGGCATCACTACAGATATCCAAAGACGCTGGCAGGAACACTGCACCGGAAAAGGCGGCGCGCGTTACTTTCGTACTAGCAAACCTGAAACAATAGCCCTACTAGAAGAACATCTGGATCGTAGCAGCGCTAGCAAGCGCGAAGCTGAAATCAAGAAGCTGCCCAAATTAGCCAAAGAAACCTTGGTGAAAAATTGTTCATTGATTACAACCCGTTTGCTATCAGGATATTCAGCACTCAATGACTAAGAGACTTTCCTGCCAAGCCTGCTTGAGGCCTGTGAAAACTTGCATTTGCAAACACGTTCAGCCAGTTGAAAATCTTATCTCTTTGATGATTTTGCAACACCCTCAGGAAGTCCACGAAGTCAAAAATAGCGCTCGTCTGCTTCATTTATGTTTAAAAAACAGTCAGATCCATGTGGGTGAGTATTTTTCTGACGATTTTTTCAATATTTTGCAAGTCAATCAACATTACGATTTACTGCTCTATCCGGATACTCCCGACGAAAAATCGCTCGGCCTTTTAAACCCCACAGCAATAGATCCATGGCGGATAAACATTGCCGAAAACCCGCAGGCACTGAAGCAGGTTCGGCTGTGGATTCTGGACGCGACCTGGCGCAAAAGCCGCAAGATGCTCTACCTCAACCCCCAATTGCAAGCCATGCCGCGATTGAGTTTGGAAAATTGCCCCCCATCTCTATACACGATTCGCAAGGCACATAGTGAAAATCAACTTTCCAGCTTAGAAGCAAGTTGTTACGCTTTGCAGAAACTAGAGGCCAATAAGGTGGATTACTCACCCGTACTCAATGCCTTCGCTTCCTTTGTGGCTGAACAACAGACTTTCTTACCAAAAGTTCAATTACCATCATCTTTGTGACGGAAAAACTATGACCCATCCCGCTTTTGAATTTGTCCGCAGTCAAACTATTGATGCTTTAAAAATAAGTGTTGAAGAATATCGTCACAAGGTGACAGGCGCTCAACACATTCATTTGGTTGCGGATAATCAAGAGAATGTATTTTTAGTTGCACTACGTACTGTGCCCCATGACTCAACAGGTGTTGCACATATTTTGGAACACACCGCTTTGTGCGGCAGCGAAAAATACCCAGTGCGCGATCCCTTTTTTATGATGGTGCGCCGCTCGCTTAATACCTTTATGAACGCATTCACCAGTTCCGATTGGACAGCTTATCCTTTTGCGAGCCAAAACTTAAAAGACTTTAACAATTTATTGGATGTTTATTTGGATGCAGTTTTCTTCTCGCGATTGGATGAGTTGGATTTTGCACAAGAAGGTCACCGTATAGAATTCGCCGAAACAGATAATCCAAATTCTGATTTGGTTTTTAAAGGTGTTGTGTTTAACGAAATGAAAGGAGCCATGAGTTCTGTGCCTTCGCAAATTTGGCATACGCTCTGCAAATATTTGTACCCCACCACAACCTACCATTTTAACAGTGGCGGCGAGCCAGAAGACATTCCCAATTTAACCTACGAACAACTGAAAGATTTTTATCGCACACATTATCATCCTTCCAATGCGATATTTATGACATATGGAAACATTCCTGCGGCCGTTCATCAGGAAAAATTTGAAACCCAAGCTTTATCCAGGTTTGAAAAGTTGGATAGCATCATTAGCGTACCCGACGAAAAACGTTATCACGCCCCTGTTGCTGTTGAAGAATTTTATCCTGCAGAAGACGATGAAGATATCGCCAATAAAAACCACGTGGTTTTGGCGTGGTTGTTGGGTAAAACAACCAATCTTGAAGAAAGTCTTGAAGCACAATTACTGTCTAATATTTTGTTAGATAACTCGGCCTCTGCGTTACAGCAAGCTTTGGAAACCACCGATTTGGGCCAAGCGCCCTCGCCTTTGTGTGGCATGGATGATTCATCGCGTGAAATGGCGTTTGTGTGCGGCCTTGAAGGTTGCGCACTGGAAAATATAGATAAAATTGAAGCGTTGATTTTTGCAACTTTGCAAAAAGTCGCTGATGAAGGCGTGCCTTTATCTGAACTTGAAGCGGCATTACATCAGCTTGAATTACAGCAGCGTGAGGTGGGCGGTGATGGTTACCCCTACGGTTTGCAGCTGATTTTAACGGGCCTAACCTCTGCTACGCATCGCGGTGATCCAATTGCATTACTAGATATGGATGCAGCGCTCAAAAACTTACACGAGAAAATTCATCAACCGGATTTCATTCAATCCTTAGTGAAAAAATGGCTGCTGGATAATAATCATCGTGTACGTTTAATTATGAAGCCAGATACACAATTAAATGCGCGTGTACAGGCCGCTGAAGTTGCGCGCCTTGCACAAATAAAATCGGAATTAACAGCTGCCGATAAGCAAAACATTATTGCGCGCTCTCATGCACTGCAAGCACGTCAACTACAAGAAGATGACGAAGCGGTTTTGCCTAAAGTAGGTTTGGAAGATATTCCCGAACATTTGCATTACACACCCGGCACTCATGAAATTTTTAATGGATATCCATTGCGTTGTTACAGCGCTGGCACCAATGGTTTGGTGTATCAACAAATTACTTTCAAAATGCCAGCATTAACGGATGCACAGAAAAAGCTGTTGCCATTTTATTGTTCATGCATTACCGAGTTAGCCTTGGGCGATAAAGATTATTTAGATGTTCAGCGTTGGCAAGCAGAGGTTGTTGGTGGTATTCGCGCCTTTAGCAGTATTCGAGGCACTGGAGATGATGTCCAAAAAATTGATGCTTACATCACTCTGTCTGCAAAAGCCTTAAGCCGCAATCAAGTTGCCATGAGCGAATTGATGCAGGCAACTTTAAAACAAGTTCGTTTTGATGAGCATGAAAGATTGCGCGAATTAATTGCGCAAAAACGCGCACGCGCAGAGCAGAGCGTTACAGGTCAAGGCCATAGTTTAGCAATGACACTCGCCAGTGCAGGCATGAGCCCAGCGGCAAAACTCGCCCACGAATTAGGTGGTCTCGCAGGAATTGCCCAACTGAAATCACTCGATAATCAGTTGGATGATGAGAATGAGCTACTCGCCTTTGCACAAGGCCTGGCTCAAATTCATGAGCTTATGCTAAAAGCTCCAACGCAATTTTTAATTGTGGGCGAAGAAGAACATTTAAATAACTATCGCAAAACACTGGAAAATTTGTGGCCAGCGCTGCCAACAACGGAGAGCTTTGCTAATTTTGTAATTCCAAATGTGAATCAACAAATTAGACAAGCTTGGGTAACGAACACGCAAGTAAATTTTTGCGCGAAAGCCTACCCTACCGTCCCGGCAGATCACCCAGATGCCGCCCCCTTGACTGTGCTGGGTGGGTTCTTGCGTAATGGTTATTTACATCGCGCAATTCGCGAGCAAGGCGGTGCTTATGGTGGCGGTGCAAGTCAAGATAATACCATTGCGGCTTTCCGCTTCTATTCCTATCGCGATCCGCGCCTAACAGAAACTCTTAACGATTTTGATGCATCCTTACAATGGTTGCAGGATACAAAGCACAGTGCACAAGCTTTGGAAGAAGCTATTCTTGGTGTAGTAGGTAGCATCGACAAACCGGGTTCTCCTGCTGGCGAAGCAAAGTCAACCTATCAAGCAGAGCTATTCGGTCGCACTCGAGAGAAACGCGAAGCTTTCCGTAATCGCGTAGTGAAGGTAACTCTTGATGATCTTTTACGCGTTGCTAACCAATATTTGGTGGATGAAAAAGCTAGCGTGGGTGTAGTAAGCCATACGGGGCAACAGGAAAAGCTGCAAGCACTTGGTTTGGAAATCCACCAGCTTTAGCAGAGCAATAGAAGGAAAACAGCACGCCTAAGGAGCTAAATGTGATCAGTTCTGCGCTTTTGCAAAGCTTTTAAGGCTTTCGCAAAACGTCGGAACTGAACAATGGCAAAAAATCACACAATCGGCGATTATGGCGCAATAATCTTAAAAACTGAGCCTTAGCAATGACGCTACTCCATCCACTTGAATACAGTGCCGCGACGCACCCGGGCCTCAAGCGCGCCAACAACGAGGATTGTTTTCTCAGTGCGCCTAGTGCCGATTTGTGGGTAGTTGCGGACGGTATGGGGGGCCACGAGGCCGGTGAAATTGCCAGTGCAATAGTGCGCGAAACCTTTGAAGAACTTGTACAGCAAGGCACTCCGTTTACCCTTCCCGATGCAATCCAAAAATCCCATGAAGTTATTTTAAGTTCCGCCGACAAAGGTATTGGCGCTATTGGTATGGGCTCTACAGTTGTCGCTTTGCAAAATCAAAAAAAACATTACCAAGTCGCATGGGTGGGCGATAGCCGTGCTTATTTGTGGACGCCCGATGAACATGGCGGCCAATTAATTAGGCTCACCACCGATCACTCCTACGTGCAAATGCTTTATACATCTGGCGCTATTACAGCCGATGAGTTGGACAGTCATCCGGATAAAAATATCATTACACAATGTTTAGGAATGCAAGAATTAGGACACGTTAAAGTCGATGTCACGCAAGGGATGTGGCAAAAAAATCAATGGATTTTACTGTGCAGCGATGGCCTAACTGACGAATTGAGCGATGCCTCTATCGCACTAATTCTTCAACACAGCCCTAACAGTTTAACAGCTGTCGATCAATTGCTACATGAAGCACTCACCAGCGGTGGGCACGACAATATCACACTACAAATTATTGAATCGCCAATTGTTGCGGAATCTCTAAGTACGCGCTTTTGGAATTGGATTCCCACTATTACAAATAATAGAACAGTAGACGCGCTTATATTTTTTAGCGCCATTACTGCATTGCTAGGATTGCTGGTCAACACGCTAAAGTAACCAACACTAAACCTTTGCATTTACGTAGAAGAAAGCTCGCACAATATGGCACTACAAATTCCGGGTTATCGCATAATCCGAAAAATAAATCAGGGTGGAATGTCCACCGTGTACCTCGCGATTCAAATTAGCGTGGGGCGCATTGTTGCACTCAAAGTAATGAATCCGGGGTTGACGAGCGATCCAGCTTTTAGCGAACGTTTTCAGCGAGAAGCCACCATTGTTGGCCAATTGTCGCACCCTAATATTGTAGCTATTTACGATATTGGACGCACTGACGACCTAAATTATATCGCCATGGATTATTTACCCAATGGTTCTGTGCACGACAAAATGATTAACGGCATGACCGGCGAAGAAGCGCTGCGCGTCACTAAAGAAATTGCCAACGCACTCGATCACGCCCATGAAAAAGGCTACATCCATCGCGATATAAAACCAGAAAACATTTTATTCCGCGCCGACAACTCTGCAGTACTTTCAGATTTTGGTGTTGCCAAGGGAATTGTTGGCGTATCCCGCATGACACACGTGGGCACTGTTGTTGGTACACCGCATTACATGAGCCCCGAACAAACTCGCGGGCAAACCGTCGATGCACGTTCAGACCTCTATAGTTTGGGCGTATTATTTTTTGAAATGTTGACCGGCTTTTTACCTTACCAAGGTGAAGATGCAGTTACTATTGCACTCAAACATATAAGCGCACCTATTCCGAAATTACCGCTGCAATATCAAGCTTATCAAAAAATTTTGGAAAAGTTTCTCGCCAAAGACCCTGAGCAGCGCTTTCAATCTGGCCAAGAAGTTAGCGCAGCAATTGAACAACTAGATGCTGCAGCTAAAACGCCTTACATCACCTCATCAGCCCCAGAAAACCTTTCGGTGATGGCGCTCATTAGAGCATTAATCACTGCAACGGGTCACGCCATCAAATGGCGCTGGAACAAACTCGTCAATTTGCGCTGGAGCACTTCAAAAGGTTTTCATACTAAAAAGGTAAGCAATGATTCCGTATATGGAAGCGAAATAGCACCTACTATTTTTGCAACGCGTATTCAGCAGCAAACGCACGTAAATGCCTCACTAATTGGCACAGGAAAAAGCCTCACTAGAGCTTTAATTGCATTTGGTATATCGGTTGCTCTGTGGTGTATTCTAAGCCTTTTGCTACAGGCCAATTTTTCACAATACCTTAGTCATCTGCCTAGCCTTATAAAATCTCCTATACAAGCAACAGCTGGCTTATTTTTATCTGTTCCAACCAAGCAACAGACAAATCCGCGCGCAAATCTTCATAGTTCCGTCAATGCAAGCTCACAACTAAGCTTACAAAACTCAGCAGCAAGCGTAGCTTCGCAGCACGCTTCTGCTCAATCGTCAGTTGCCTCTTCATCACAATCGTCAAGTCAGGTGTCTTCCACTGCCCCAACCTATGCGCTCACACTAAAAGTCACACCTGATGATGCTCGCATTCGCTTATTAAATATCGCCAACAAGTATAAAGATGGCATCGCATTACCATCAGGTCGTTATCACATTGAATTGTCGAAGACCGATTACAAAACCAAAACCGAATGGATTGAAATTAAAAGCGAACCACTCACAGTTGCGTTTACGCTTGAGCCTGATTTGGAAGCGAGCTCCAATCCTGCGAAAGCCGCAATTCCAAATATCGTGTACGGTGGAAAAAATGCGCCAGCGCTGGTACGTATTCCTGGTGGCAGCTTTATGATGGGCAGCGACAGCAATATGCACACGGCTCCCGCGCACAAAGTAACCTTGAAAGCATTTGCGATTAGCAAATATGAAGTGACTTTTGCAGAGTACGATTACTTTGCTCAACTGACGAATAAACCCTTGCCCGGCGACAATGGCTGGGGCCGCGAAGATCGCCCCGTAATACATGTGAGTTGGAACGACGCTGTTGCCTATGCGCAGTGGCTCTCAAAAACCACGGGTAAAAAATTCCGCCTGCCGACAGAAGCGGAATGGGAATACACAGCGCGCGCAGGCAGTACCGGAAATTATTGGTGGGGCGATAATGAAGCAGATGCAAAAGGAAAAGCCAATTGCCGCCGTGGATGTTCCAGTAATTTCTCCGGCTTATTCGGCAGTAAAACGGCTCCTGTAGGTAGTTATGCACCCAACGCATTCGGGCTTTATGACACTGCAGGAAATGTATCCGAATGGGTACAAGATTGTTATCAAGATAATTATAAAAATGCGAACGCAAATGGAAGCGCAATTGAAGAAAAAACTTGCGCAGGCCGAGTTGTTCGCGGCGGATCGACAAAAGACAACGTGCAACATTTAATCTCAAGCGCTCGCGATAATATTCCCTCCGGATATTTAACCGAAACCTTGGGCTTCAGGCTGGTAATGGAATTAAATTAACTGTGAGAATTAAATGTATGCTGCAAATAAGTTTTAAATTTTTATTAGCAATAGTGTCATTGTGCACGCTCTGCTCTGCCAACGCGCAAGAACCTGAGACTATCTATTTATGGAAAAAAGGTGCGCCAGGTTTTGAAAAATTAAAAGATAAGCCAGAGTCTGCCCAAGACTGGTGGGTAAGGGATATCAACAACCCGTCTATTGTTGTTTTTAAACCCGCTAAAGAGAGCGCCAATGGCACTGCTATTCTAATTGCACCAGGTGGCGGCCATAGAAATTTGGTATTTAATTCTGAAGGCCGCGATGCTGCATTGTTTTTAAACAAATTAGGCATCACAGCCTTTGTGTTGAAATACCGTTTGGCTCGTCAAGAGGGTTCCCCCTACTCGCTTGATATTCATCCACAACAAGATGCTTACCGTGCTATGCGAACCATTCGCAGCCGCGCAAAAGAATTTGGGATTGATCCTAACAAGATTGGCTTTATGGGCTTCTCTGCCGGCGGTGAAGTTGTTGCCAGTGTTGCCTATGCCAAAGGTGATGGCGATGCGAAAGCAAAAGACCCTGTAGATCGCGCCAATGGAAAACCGAATTTCCAAATTCTGGTTTACCCCGGCCCGCTTTGGGTTCCCACCAGTATAGATGCCGATGCACCGCCAGCATTTATGGTTGCGGCAATGGATGATGCCTGCTGCGCAAAACCTATTGTTGATTTAGCTCAGCTTTATTATGCCGCAAAAATTCCAGCTGAAATTCATTTGTACGCAAAAGGTGATCACGCGTTTAATATGGGTTATCGCACGCCGCTAAAAAGTTTGCGTTCATGGCCAGATAGATTGGCAGATTGGTTGGAAGACTCTCAACTGATTCCGCCAAGCAAGACTTCAATAGCCAAATAAACCACAGCAAATAGCGCTCATAAAAAAAGCGGAAGACCTAAAAGACTTCCGCTTTTTTTATTGCAAATTCAGATTAGTTTTTTTGAAACACCGCAACAAACATTGCATCTGAATCCTGATGCGGTGCCCCCAACATTGTTTGGCTCACTAATGTGAAGTCAGTATTCTGTTTCAGGAACCATTCAACTTGGGTTTCATTTTCACTCACCTGCCAACTGCAAGTTGCATAAACCAAATGCCCATTAGCACGCACTGCTTTCACTGCATTGGTTAGAATTTGCTGCTGCAACCCAATCAACTCTGCCGTATCTGTAGGATTAAAACGCCAGCGAGCATCCGGGTTGCGACGCCAAGTTCCTGCTGAACTACAAGGCGCATCCACCAACACCCAATCAAAACCTTGCTGCTGTGCAATTTCTTTAGGAAGACGCAAAGGCTCATTACCAGCCCATTCGAAGCTACGAATATTGTGGAACTCTGCACGTTTGCTGCGGCGCTTCAATTCTTCAAGCTTATAGCCATGCAAATCCGTTGCGATAATAACGCCTTTGTTATTCATGCGTGATGCAATCGCTAAGGATTTTCCACCGGCGCCAGCGCAGGTATCCCACACTTTTTGCCCCGGCTTTACATCTACGGCCAACGCAATTTGCTGGCTAGCTAAATCTTGAATTTCAACCAAACCTTCTTTATGGGCTTGCGCACCAGAGAGATGTTTACCACCCGCTGCAAATAAATGACCTTCTGCATCCAATTCTACATGCACAGAATCTTGCTGAAGTTTTTTAACAACTTCATTCATGGGAAGACTTTTTTGCACACGCAACCATAAGGGTGGAGCACTATTTTGTTGTTCAATAAAATCTGTGAGTTGTTCGTGGCTCCACTGCGACGCATCTTTGCGTTCTTCCAACAACGACAGCCACTGCGGGCGCAAACCCGACCACAACAAGATGTCTTGTGGCTGCTCAGTTACGCTAAAATAGTGTTCAAGTTTTTCAAACCATGTTTTGCGAGCGGCCGCATCGCGCAATGCTTTAGGCGCTGCGTTTTCATTTTTTTCGCGCAATGCAATCCAAAACCAAAAGCCGGCTACTGGAATTTTTTTTGCACTGGAGAGAACCCAATTTCTATCCCACTCCACCCAATTGAAAATTTCCTGCCTCTGATAGCTTTCTTCCATGGCGCAAGCCAACTGAAAATATCGCATTGCAGAAAACATACACAAACTGAGTTCGCGGTTTTGATTTTTGGAGGATGCAAACTCAGAATAAGGATTGGTGTTTTTGCGCAGTTGATTTTTCAACCACTTATCCAATGGCATCCATTCATTTTGTGCAAGCCATGTGCGCCATAAATCGAATAAGGAGTCATAGGGGATTTTGTTGGGAATAGACATTTTACGAACCATGTACTGAAAGAAGCGCTTATTTTAGCAGCCAAACACCTCCTTGTATGTGCGATTTTAAGAGGAAGAGCCTAATTCATTCAGGAAATTGAGTAATCATTGCGCCTAATTCGCCAATCACTCAATTGATCAATGGCAAAATAACACGTGACTGAAACCAAAGTAGGATGGGATAAGCCGCAGGCCAAATCCAAAAGAAACGATTTAATCCAAAAAACCAAGCATTTGATAAATGGAATAATGCGGCAACAACGAGTGCAAACAAAAGAGTTTGTTGGTTTAGCAATGAAAATGGAAAGATTAATTCGAATAAAATTACCAACCAGCTCATAACAAACATTAAGCGCGGCAACTTAGCCCACCTACGAACACTCTGGCTAACTGGATAAGCGGTTATCGCAAATACATCCACCAACGCCCGGCCACTACGCCAGTCTGGATTAATAATTTTTATATAACCAGATTGAAAATAAGAAAAGGTCAGTTGAAACGCTAAATAACCCAATGCAATTTCCTGCCAGAACTTTGTGGGTGCAATATGAAATAGAAATAGGCAGAGCAGCACCAGCGAGGTCATTGCATCACTCCCGCCATTGTAGGGGCCTTGAAATCGATACAAATTTATCAGTAATACAATCAGCAAACCTGATTCAACAATCTCTGGACAAACGCCCAGCAAGAGCAACACCGAGAAAATCAGCAATGCAATGCCCGATAATTTTTCAGGTTGCAAACCGCGAATAAACTCCACGCTTTGCACTATTAACGCAAAGGATAAAATCGTTTCAGAATAGCGAACAGCTTGTTCCAAAATCATGCATCAGTTCCCTTAATCAATATCGGCATTGCTACAAATGTTGTTTGCTCATTGACCTGTTCGCCTTCACGCATTACAGCACTAATTCGATAAACCAAATAGCGGTCATTAAGATTGGTTTGAATTTCATTGGCATGAACTGCCGCCAAAATGCGCCGCATGATTTCTTGCTCACACATTTCGGAATAGCCTTCAAACAATCTCTCTGCGCAGGTGTTGATGTAAAGTTTTTCATTCCACTTAGGGTTGTGCAGAAAGCGAAAAAGCCTTTCACCTAAAGGAATGCTTAATGGCTTTGGCCGGAATTCAAACCACTGTGTTGGTTCGTCGGTTTCATTTTCCAAGAAAGAATAATAAATTCGTGGCGATGGCCCAATACCACTGAAGAATCGCCATGATGGAAAAAGAATTGGAAGAAAGAGTTTGAGCATAGAAATAACTCTCAAGACTTACATATTGTTTTTGTAGATCACATCCCTGCGAATTCTTTCCGGCATGAAACTTAAAGCGCTTTCTTTTTTAGCTGCTCAATCTGGTCACGCAGTTTCGCAGCAGCCTCAAACTCCAAATCTTTTGCAGCTTGGAACATTTGCTTTTCCAGCAACTCAATCGACTTCCAAATATTTTTGGGATCAACCGTGACCGAGTATTTGGCTTGCTTCTCTGCAACGGCAGCGCGATTACGCGCTGCGCGACTGCCTGCACCGGGAACTAGCGAGGTCTCCATAATATCTTGCACATTTTTACGAATACCTTTTGGAGTAATATTGTGTAGCCTGTTGTGTGCAATTTGCTTTTCGCGGCGACGTTCAGTTTCATCTATAGCGCGCTTCATGGAATCAGTGACTCTATCGGCATATAAAATCGCCTTACCATTTAAGTTACGTGCAGCACGGCCAATGGTTTGAATTAGCGAGCGGTCTGAACGTAAAAAGCCTTCTTTATCCGCATCGAAAATACAAACCAGCGAAACCTCTGGCATATCCAAACCTTCACGTAAAAGGTTAATACCTACCAACACATCAAATTCGCCCATACGAAAATCGCGGATGATTTCCATGCGCTCTACGGTATCAATATCCGAGTGCAAATAGCGCACACGAGTGCCATGCTCTTGTAAATATTCGGTAAGGTCTTCCGCCATGCGTTTAGTAAGCACGGTAATTAATACACGCTCATCTTTCTCAACGCGCAAGCGAATTTCTGAAAGTGAATCATCTACCTGAATGCCTGCGGGGCGAATTTCAATTTCAGGGTCAACCAAACCGGTTGGCCTAACAATTTGCTCTACCACCTGCCCTGCATATTCGGCTTCGTATTTCCCCGGTGTTGCAGATACAAAAATCATTTGCGGTGCTAAGCGTTCCCATTCATCAAAACGCATGGGGCGATTGTCTAATGCTGAAGGCAAACGAAAACCATATTGCACCAGCGTTTCTTTACGTGACCGGTCACCTTTATACATGGCGCCAATTTGCGAAACAGTCACGTGGGATTCATCGATAACGAGCAACGCATTTGACGGCAAATAATCGAATAAAGTTGGCGGCGCTTCACCAGGCTGGCGACCTGATAAATAGCGCGAATAGTTTTCAATGCCGTTGCAGTAACCAAGCTCTTGCATCATTTCTACATCGTAGCGCGTACGCTCTTCAAGGCGTTGCGCTTCAACTAATTTATTATTTTCACGCAAGTATTCGAGTCGCTCACGCAACTCTTCTTTAATGTTATCTATAGCAGCAACTATGGTTTCGCGTGGAGTTACATAGTGAGATTTAGGATAGATACTCACACGCGCAATTTTGTGCAGCACTTCGCCGGTAAGCGGATCAAAAATAGATAAGTTTTCAATTTCATCATCAAACAGTTCAACCCGCACCGCATCGCAATCTGAATCAGCAGGATAAATATCAATAACATCACCACGCACACGATAATTTGCGCGATAGAAATCAACATCGTTACGCGTATATTGCAATTCTGCCAAGCGACGCAAAATAGAGCGCTGATCAATTTTATCGCCGCGCACCAAATGCAAGAGCATTTTCATATAGGCTTCAGGATCACCCAAACCATAAATAGCGGATACAGTGGCAACCACAATGGCGTCTTTACGCTCCATTAAGGCTTTGGTGGCGGATAGACGCATTTGCTCAATATGTTCGTTGACCGATGCATCTTTTTCGATAAATGTATTGGATGAAGGAACGTAGGCTTCGGGTTGATAATAGTCGTAATAGGATACGAAATACTCCACCGCATTCTTGGGAAAAAACTCTTTAAATTCTCCGTAGAGTTGTGCAGCAAGCGTTTTGTTATGCACCATGACCAAGGTTGGCCGCTGAACTTCTGCAATAACATTGGCGATGGTGAAAGTTTTTCCAGAACCGGTAACACCGAGCAAAGTTTGGTGTGCGAGCCCAGCATTTAACCCTTCAACTAAACCGGCAATCGCAGTGGGTTGGTCGCCAGCGGGAGGGAAATCACTTTGAACTTGAAAAAGTTTAGTCATAGATATTGATCAATTTGTGGCAATTATTTAGAGCAAAGGGGATGCATATTAATCAGCGCTACCGACAAAGTCTGTCAGGAGTGATTTTCGCCGGAGCAGGTTATGGGTAAGTGCTCCTTGAAAACAGCCGCCAAGCGTTTGGTGGCCGGCCCAGCGAACTCTTTATCAGCAAAGGTCAAGTACACAGCTCCTTCCCGCTCTGAACCAATTTCAACGGGAAGATATTTTAAGGTGCCGGCCGCAATATCCTCTTTAGTATAAGCATCAGGCAACCAGGCATAGCCCAAGCCCATACGAATCGCCTGTAGCGATGTATTAATATGGCTCACCGTCCAGCGCTGATCAGCCTCCTGCCATCCCACGGTGTGACGACGATACTGCCCCGAATCCCGCACAATTATCTGACGATGTTGGCGCATATCCTCATAGCCAACCTCCCGCCCCAATTTTTGCAGAGGGTGATCTGGACTGGAAACGCCATGAAATTTGGCAGTCATCACCTTATCACCAATAAATCCGGCAGGTACAAAGCCGCCAATTGCCAAATCCACTTGCCGCTTCAGCAGCATATCCTCAGTACCACTCAACACGGTTTCATAGTATTCAACGCGCGTATCGGGAAAATCCTTCGCGAATATGGACAAACAATAGAGCGCCTTAATTGGGGGAACGATAATATCAATGGCAACCTTTAGGATAGGTTCAACATGTACCGCGAGGCATTCCGCCGATTTCTCGAGGCGCTCCGCTTGCTCTAATAGCTGTTTAGCGCGCCTATAAAGTAATTCGCCTGAAGGCGTAGCCACCGCTTTGCGCCCTTGTAAGTTAAAAACTTTGACGTTAAGTGCAGTTTCCAGTTGGGCGATTGCATAGGAAACCGCAGATTGGCTCTTGTTGAGCTGTTCCGCTGCCTTGGCGTAACCGCCGGCGTCTATCACCGCAAGCAAGGCACGCCATTGCTCTAAAGTGACCTTATTTTCAGTAACAGCCGAGCTTGCTGGAGTATTCATAGGGCTTAATTCCGTCTTTCATCCAATTTTTCGATCAAATACAGCCAAATATCGCTATTTATCATTCGTTCGTCAAATCATTTAATAGCTTCAAGGCGACACGCTTGAAATCAAAAGCGGCCTAATGACAGCAAACAATCGACTTGTACCTAAACGGTGAGGATATAGAAATGAGCACTTTATTACAGATCAACAGCAGCCTTTTTAGTGACCATGGCAACTCAAGCGCTTTGAGCAATGAGTTTGTGCAAAATTGGTTGGCTAAACACCCAGGCGGCAAAGTCGTTGTACGCGATTTGGCGAAAAACCCAATTCCACACTTGGACTCAACCGTAGTAACCGCTTTCTTCACTCCAGCAGAAAGCCGTACCGCAGAGCAACAAGCCCTAGTAGATTTTTCAGACAGCTTGATTGCTGAATTAAACAGCGCAGATGCGGTAGTAATTGGCGTACCTTTGTACAACTTTGGCGTGCCATCAACATTGAAAGCTTACTTTGACCAATTAGGGCGTGCTGGAGTTACCTTTAAGTACACCGAAACTGGCCCAGTAGGTTTACTGAATGACAAACCAGTACATATTATTGCCGCACGCGGTGGTATCTATGCAGGCAGCCCAGCTGATACCCAAACGGGCTTCATAAACAGCTTTTTAAGTTTCATTGGCTTGAAGTCTGTGCAATACATTTATGCTGAAGGCTTGAATATGGGCGACGATTCAAAAGCGAAAGCTTTATCTAAAGCTCGTGAACAAATTGAAGTATCTGCAGCCGCTTAATGCTGTAATCGCGTTATCATATTGCGAATACAATTCGTAAGAAGATAGCCAATGACAGCGCTCGATGAAGAACTCAGTGAAAAAACCTGCAGTGCATGCAAGGCTGGTGCACCGCAGGCCACTGAAGCAGAAATTGCACATGCTTTAAAAATATTGCCTGCGTGGTCAATAATTCAGGCAAATGAAATTCCTCAATTGACACGCACGTACAGATTTAAAAACTTTGTTAGTGCACTTGAGTTTACCAACGCAGTGGGTGCTATGGCTGAGGAATACAATCACCACCCTGCACTCTTAACTGAATGGGGAAAAGTCACAGTCACTTGGTGGACACACAAAATCAAAGGGCTACATGAAAATGATTTAATCATGGCAGCCAAAACGGAAATACTTTTTCAAAGCTCGAATCAAACGCATTCTTAACTGATGAAATCCATTCACAATGGAAAGGTGGACAACATGCAAAAGCAACTCCAGCAAATTATTCCTGCCCGCGCCACCAGCGATGGTGCAGGCGTGCGCATTAAGCGCAGCCTGGGGCAAACGCAACACGCACGCTTTGATCCTTTTTTAATGTTGGATGAATTTGGTTCAGAGAGTGCAAGTGATTATATTGCAGGTTTTCCATCGCATCCTCATCGTGGCTTTGAAACTGTAACCTATATGCTTGAAGGTCACATGTTGCATGAAGACCACATGGGCAATAAAGGCCATTTGAAAAATGGCGATGTGCAATGGATGACAGCAGGCCGTGGAATTATCCATTCGGAAATGCCACAGCAAGAGCATGGCTTAATGCGCGGCTTTCAATTGTGGTTGAATTTACCCGCGGCAGAAAAAATGAAGCCTGCGCACTACAAAGATATTCCAGCAAGCGAAATTCCAGTTGCTCAATTAGCCAACGGCGGCTGTATTAAAGTTATTGCAAACACCGCAGTTATTGATGGGAAAGTCGTTAGCGGCCCTATTCAAGGCCTCACCACTCAAGCTATTTATTGGGATGTGCATTTACCATTGAATGGAAAATTTGCCCACGCAATACCGGCAACTCACAACACCTTTATTTATGTCTATGAAGGTGCGATTGCGATTGGTGAAGATGCTCGCAAATTGGAAGCTGGTAATGCTGGCTTGTTAGGTGCTGGCGATGAAATATCGGTTGCGGCACTAACGGAAGATACGCGTTTTATTTTGTTAGCTGGCATTCCACTCAAAGAGCCAATTGCACAATACGGCCCCTTTGTGATGAATACACCAGACGAAATTGAACAAGCCATTCAGGATTATCGCAGCGGTGCTTTGATTAACTATTAGCCACTACGCGTTTCGGGAAATCCGGTTGTGCGTACACAACTGGATTTTTATTTATCTGCCCGCCGAATAAGCCTGCATATAAGTTTTCAATAGTGTTTCATGTGTTTTTACAAATGCCACATCTTCAGGTGGAGCATTTAGCACGGCGGCATCTGTTTTAGCGCGCAAGGTTTTTTTCTGATTATCATTTAACTTAGCAGTTTCCAGCGCAAAAAAATACGCAGCAATCGCGTTACCTAGCTTGGTGCTTAAACGCATATATTCGCCAATAGATTTCCAACCGTGGCGAGCAACAGCCCCTTGGGTTACGCTGGTCAAATTATTTTTCTGCAAAAAAGCTGCAATCTGTGCATCCTGCTCGTTTGGAGACAAGGCTTCAAATTTTTTTAAGTCATCTTCAGATTTATGCATGGGTTCTAGTACTTGTACAATCTTCGCAAAGTCGCGATTAGAATCCATCCAACGCTGAACCGATTGAACATTAAGGCTTGTGTTATCGGGTAAAAATTGCGCATAGGTGCTGCTGCATAAGAGCAACACAAAAAACATAAAACATGTTCTAAACAAACTCATTTCTTCTTCTCGTAAAAATTACTTGGCTAATTTCAAAGTGATGGTAGTTGCAAATGACCACACCCACCAATAAAACAATACTAAAAATGGTGTGAGCAAACCCATAGACAAACCAGCAAAGCCCTTACCTTCATAAAATGGATAAATCACAAACAATTGCACACCAGCAGGAATTAAGGCAATCACAAAACTGCGCGCAAAAATACTACTGGATAAAATAGGCAACAAAAACAAAAAGCCCCACAAACCACCCCATACTATATGAGGGTATATCCATGCGGGTGACATTGAGCTCGACAAATGAACATTCAGTGAATGGGTAATTCCATAGCGTGAAAATAGCCACATCACCAAACTTTGAATTAAAGCGCCCAAACAGCCAGCAGCAAAAACAACTAAGGCATTTTTCATTGCATCTCTCTTTAATAACTATTTGGACTTATTAATTATTTGACCTTTAAAACTAGCAGGACTTATAAATTCGCTGGGCGGACGAAAATAATCCGCTGCGGAATTTATCATGACCGCAAATGTCAGTACGGTGTCAATCTTAACATTTTGAGGCAAGCTTATAGCCTTGATAAGTGATAAAATTTCGCCAATGTTGCCTTTTCCAATATCCTTTGTGGATAGCCATTTTAGTGACGCGATTCTATGTATCAATTTTTTGAAAGCTTGATCAAACCCTTTCCTCCCGAACACCCCAAAGCTCCGCCCAAAACCCTCTTTGCATTTTGTCGCCATTACGCACGCGGCGCAGAGCCCTTTTTAGTGAGCATGGCATTACTCACAGGCGCGATTGCGGTAATGGAAGTGTCACTCTTTGGTTTTCTAGGCAAGTTGGTCGATTGGCTAAATAGCCACACACCACAAAGTTTATGGACCGAATCACACCATGAATTATTGATGATGGGAGCCATTGTACTGGTAGGTTTACCTGTGACCGTTTTGCTGCATGGACTGATTATGCACCAAACCCTATTGGGTAATTTCCCTATGCGCATTCGCTGGCAAGCACATCGCTACTTACTGGGCCAAAGCTATCAGTTTTATCAAAATGAATTTGCCGGTCGTGTCGCCACCAAAGTTATGCAAACGGCGTTAGCGGTGCGCGAAACTATTATGAAATTGCTTGATGTACTGCTGTATGTATTCGTTTATTTTTCCAGCATTCTGGTTTTGCTAGGCAGTTTGGATTTCCGTTTGGCAATTCCTTTAGTTATATGGGTGTTGAGTTATGCAGGCCTGCTCTACTATTTTTTACCGAGACTCGCCAAAACTGCCATGCGCCAAGCTGACGCCCGCTCAGATATGACCGGACGTTTGGTTGATACTTACACCAACATCTCGACCGTAAAATTGTTCTCCCACTCCAACCGTGAAGCCGAATACGCCAAACAAGGCATGGAGTATTTTCTAAGTACGGTTCATCCACAAATGCGTTTAGCAACGGCACTTAGTTCCAGCGTTTGGGCGATTAATGCCGCACTGATCTTCTCCGTTGCGTTTGTGTCTATTTGGCTGTGGAGCAATCTCGCCATTACGACTGGCGCTATTGCCGCAGCGATTGGTTTGGTGTTGCGTTTAAACGGCATGGCGCAATGGATTATGTGGGAAGTATCTGCCCTCTTTGAAAATATCGGCACGGCGAAAGATGGTTTAAATACTTTATCCATTCCACGCGAAGTGCAAGATATCGACAACGCTAAATCACTGACTCTGACCGACAGCCGCATCGAATTTAAAGATGTAAAATTTAATTACGGCAAAGATAGCGGTCTTATCAACGATTTCAATCTTGATATTAAATCCGGTGAAAAAATTGGTTTGGTTGGCCGATCAGGTGCAGGAAAATCCACGCTCGTTAATTTGTTGTTGCGTTTTTATGATGTTGAAAGCGGTAGCATTTTAATCGATGGCCACAACATTGCGCAGGTACAACAAGAAAGTTTACGCGCGCAAATTGGTATGGTGACGCAGGATACTTCGCTGCTGCATCGCTCCATTCGCGACAACCTGCTCTACGGCAAACCCGATGCTACAGATGCAGATATGATTGAAGCCGCCAAACAAGCAGAAGCGCACGATTTTATTTTGCAATTAAGCGATAACCAAGGCCGCACCGGTTACGATGCCCACGTTGGCGAACGCGGTGTAAAACTTTCTGGCGGTCAACGCCAGCGCATTGCGATTGCACGCGTACTATTAAAACACGCACCTATTTTAATTATGGATGAAGCAACTTCTGCATTGGATTCTGAAGTGGAAGCAGCGATTCAAACCAATTTAAATAAATTAATGCAAGGTAAAACGGTAATTGCAATCGCGCATCGCCTCTCGACAATTGCAGCACTGGATCGATTAATTGTGTTGGATAAAGGGTGTATTGTTGAGCAAGGGACTCATGCGGAGTTAATTGCTAAACAAGGTATTTATGCGCAGTTGTGGGAAAGGCAGTCTGGGGGGTTCTTGGGGGAGATGTGAGTTTAAAATATACAGTTATCTTTTTTTAATGTGGTTAGGGTACACGGCTAATGAGTAAATACAAAAGGATAAAGAATATTTGTTGTCACTTTACGAGAAACCTTGCTTACCATCAGGCAGGAATACGCAAGTCTAACAACGCACTTGAACGTGACTTCTGGCGAATCGCAAATGGAAATTTTGCTGAAATTGCCATTTTAGAGTTTTGCAAACTATTTGGTGGCCGAAACGAAAAACATAGATGGGTAGATATTGTTGACGATGAAGAAAACTTTAAAAAACAAATAGAAATTAAAACCGCATTAAGCTTTAATGAATTTGAAAAATACGTAGAGGATGTCAAAAAATATCGTGATAAGTACTTGTCGCATCTTGACGATGCCATGGATCTCGAATTACCACATCTTCAAGTCGCCACAAAAGCAGTATTTACATATTATGAGTATGTAGTTTCCAAAGATGGTGTGGGTGCATTTCCAGAGGATCTGCAAAATTTCTATATGACGTCATTCGCAGAAGCTGAGGGCGAATATCCACTCAAATCTTAACAGACTGTTACGATCACAAGGACAAGGCAAAGTCATTTAGCATGTAGGTTGGCGGTAAGCTTGCGCACCCCAACATTTCTGACTCATTACTGGTACACCATTTGAAGAATGGCATTAACCGCTTTCGTACATTTTATTTTACGGTTTATGCGGGAAGATGGTCATGTTGGGGTGCGGCGTGCGCAAGCTTACGCCTTACCACCAACCTACAGATCGCACTCTGAAAATAACGATTTCCTTTTTAACAAAGTTCAAAACACACCCATAAAAAAACCGAGCAATTGCTCGGCTTTTTTATGGGTTTAAATTCAACGAAAAACTTACAAGAAAACTTTAACACCCACGAAGAACAAACCACCAGCCAACAAAATAGTTGCTGGCAAAGTTAGCACCCACGCCATCAAAATTGTTTTAATAGTCGCAAATTGCAAACCAGATTTATTGGCAACCATGGTGCCCGCTACTGCGGAGGAAAGCACATGGGTTGTTGATACGGGCATACCGGTAATACTTGCAATACCAATTGCAGTTGCTGCGGTAATTTGTGCAGACATACCTTGCGAGTAAGTCATGCCAGTTTTACCAATTTTTTCGCCGACAGTTTTTACCACGCGGCGCCAGCCAGTCATTGTGCCCAAACCCAATGCCAAAGCAACAGCAATGATTGCCCAGTAAGGTGCAAACTCAGTAGTAGCGGTAATGTCTTTACGCAATTTACCCAAATCATCTTTATCTTTAGCGGAAATGCCATCAGCTTTCGCCATTTTCTTTGCGGTGTCATCAATGCACAACAACATACGACGTACTTCGCGGCGGTTATCAATACTCAGTTTGTTGTAATCATCCACGTCTTTTAATTGTGCAGACAAGCTGTTGATTGCAACCATGGCATTTTTGGAATCACATTTTTCCTCTGCAGTTAAACTCGCTTCAGTTTTGGTGAAATCAATTTTTTTACCCAAGGCTTCTTTATTTTTATCGTAAATATCACCGAGGTAAGTCGCAGCATCGCGTGTTTTGTTGATGTCCAGAGTGGAGGTATTCAAATCTAACACAAAGTGAGCAGGTGCCATGCAAATCAACACGAGCATCACCATACCAATACCTTTTTGACCATCGTTCGAACCGTGTACAAAGCTCAAGCCCATTGCTGATGCTACCAAGGTTGCACGAGTCCAAAATGGTGGATGTTTTTTTCCGTCAATACTTTCACGCTCTTCTGGTGTTTTGTGAATTTTTTGACCTGGCCACATGCGCTTCAACAACAGCAAAACCAATGCAGCAACCAAAAAACCAATTAGAGGAGAAACCAACAACGACAACATAATGTCAGTTGCTTTTTTGGTATTAATACCATCAGCCAACGGCAAATGAGTTAAGAGTGCATGAGCACCGCCTACTCCTAAAATTGAACCAATAAGCGTGTGTGAACTTGAGGATGGAATTCCAAAATACCAGGTTCCCAAATTCCAAAAAATCGCCGAGGTTAAAAGCGAGAACACCATAATCATCCCGTAGGATGAGGTGACGTTGAGCAGCAAATCTACAGGCAGCAAATGAACAATCGCATAAGCAACCCCGAGACCGCCAATCATTACACCAAGGAAGTTGAAAATCCCCGAAGCCACAACCGCCATGTGTGGTGGCATAGCTTTGGTGTAAATAACTGTTGCCACCGCGTTTGCAGTATCGTGGAAACCGTTAATAAATTCGTAAGCCAGAACAAAAGCCAAGGATAAAAACAAGGCTAATCCGAGTGGAAAGCTGAGTCCGGTGAACATTTCTAACATAGTAAGTCGCCTGTAATAAAATGGCTTGAAAAACCGTTACGTTATTATGACATAAAGCTATTTGGATTCTAAGAATAGGCAAACCCGAAGGTTTGTGTTACCACATCAAATCATCGGGAATGACATAATCTTTATAAGGATCATCTTCGTCTGTTTGCTGTTGGGCTTTTACGTTAGCAACCAGCACAGACTTTTCATCGCGCAGGGCAATTTTGTCCGCTACAACACGTGGTACAACTTCATAGCCCTCCCCCAATTTCACTACCGCCAAAACACCGCGCGCAACTTGCTCAAGCACCAGCGGCGATACGCGCATTTTCTTGATCAGCTTGCCATCTGTGAAGTTGTATTCCACATCATTTTGACCAGCGCCTTTAGGTTGGCGATGGTTTTCAATGAGCTGCTTAACCTGTGCGGCAATGGCTTTTTGCTCCTGCTCAGCATTGCGCTGGCGATTAAGTTCGCGATCGCGCTCAGCTTTCTCCAGCCTTGCCTGCTCGGCGGATTGCTTAACTTCATCCACCACTGGCTCAGCAGAGCGGCGCGCAACATTGGTCTCTTTACGCTTCTCTTTATTCGCTTGCTTGGCTTTTTTGCTATCAATCAAACCGGCTTTTAGCAGTTGGTCTTGGAGGGAGGCCATAAAAATTCGTCCATTACGAGAAATGTCGCGCATAATAGCGCCCTCTTTTTCCCAACAGCAAGAACCATTACATGAGTCATCTGCCCTTTAAAACATGGGATATCTTTTGTCGTGTGGTAGATAACTACGGTGACATAGGCGTCTGCTGGCGTTTGGCGCGGCAGCTCGCCCACGAATACCCATTCCAGGTGCGCTTATGGGTGGATGAAATAGCGGCTTTGAGCCAAATTTGGCCGAACGTAACAGCTGCAACTCAGCAGTTTATTAATGGAGTCGATGTACGCATTTGGCCAGAAAGCCTTGCAGGTATTGAGCCCGCCGATGTAGTCGTAGAAGCCTTTGCCTGTGAGTTACCTGAGAATTACCTCGCAGCGATGAAGCATCGCCCTACCCCATCCCATTGGTTCAATTTGGAATACTTAAGCGCGGAAGATTGGGTTGAAGGCTGCCACGGCTTGTTTTCCATGCATCCGCAACTTGGCCTCAAAAAAGCCTTCTTCTTTCCCGGCTTTAGCCTAAAAACCGGCGGCTTATTAAAGGAAGGCGCATTGCAAATTGAACGAGATAGCTTTCAGACCGATGCCACCAATAAAGCGAGCTTTTTTCAGGACATAGGTATTGAGCCACACAAAAATGAACTGATCATCTCTCTGTTCGGTTACGAAAACTCGGCCATTGGTTCTCTGTTAGATGCTTGGATTAACTCGCCGATTCCCATTTTATGCCTAGTGCCTAACAGCAAAATCCTGCCCGATATCAATCGCTACTTGGGCGAAAGCCTTATTTCAGGCGATGAGCTTATCAGAGGCGCATTGCGAATTAAGGTCATTCCCTTTCTCAGCCAAACTGGTTATGACCGGCTTTTGTGGGTCTGCGATTTGAATTTCGTCCGCGGCGAAGACTCGTTTGTGCGCGCCCAATGGGCAGGCAGCCCTTTGGTTTGGCATATCTACCCGCAGGAAGATGACATCCACTTAGTTAAGTTAGATGCGTTCCTGAACAGCTACCTGACAAATGCTGATCCAAGGCTACAAATTGCCATTCGCACGCTATGGCACGACTGGAACTCTGGCGAAAACTGCAGCCAAAGCTGGAATGATGCTACAGCCGAGCTGCAAAACTGGCAAAAACATAGTCGCAACTGGTGCCAGCACCTAAATTCTTTGGGGGATTTAGCTTCAAATATGGTGCAATTTTGCCAAAAAACGCTATAGTAGCCGCCGAATTTATCCCAGCAATCGGCGTTGCCTAGCAATGTCATTTACATTTATTGAGAGTCATCATGAAAACAGGTCAAGAATTACGCGCCGGTCATGTAATCAACATCGACGGTTCACCTTGGTTAATCCAAAAAGTAGAAATCAGCCGCTCAGGTCGTAACACTGCCGTTGTTAAAACCAAGTTGAAAAACTTGCTCAACGGTTATTTGACCGAAACTCCATACAAAGCTGATGACAAATTTGAAGACATCGTTTTGGATCGTAAAGACGTAACCTACTCTTACTACGCAGACCCAATGTACGTTTTCGTAGACAGCGATTACAACCAATACGAATTGACTGCTGACGAACTCGGCGATATGGGTCCATACATTGAAGACGGTATTGACGATGTATGTGAAGCTGTATTCTATGATGGCAAAGTAATTTCTATTACCCCACCAAACTCCGTAACTCGTGAAGTTGTTTACACCGAGCCATCAGTTCGTGGTGATACTTCAGGTAAAGTGATGAAGCCAGCTCGCTTGACCAACGGTACTGAAATTCAAGTATCTGCATTCGTAGAAATCGGCGATCGCATCATTATCGATACCCGTACTCACGAATACAAATCTCGCGCTAAAGACTAATTTTTATTAGTTGCTAGGAGCTACTTATATAAGTAGCTCCTGATTTTCCTTCCCCTGCTTTATCGTTTTACCCTTCTCGCTTCATTGCATCCTTCGCCTTAAAAATCCCAAATCCCAACCACTCATAATTGATTTTTACCACTCGGCATTTTTATGCCCGCGAGTTTTATCGCCTACTTTAATCTCACCCCCCATAAGCTGGGCTAAATGCTGAATGGAGAGATCTGATGCGACTCATAGCGATTATTTTTTTATTATGTCTCTGCATGCCCCTCACCGTTCACGCCAATGCACTCGCCCCCAAGACTCAACAACTTTCGTTCAAGCCAGACTCCTTTGAAATTGTTATCACAGGATTAAAACCTAACGAACAAAAGTTTGGCATCAAGATTCAATTTAAACAGTTCAATTGTCGATTCAGCTTAAGTGAAATTTTAATTTATCAATTTCTATCGCTAGCTTTAATTGTGAGCTTTTTTCATTTAACGATAAATAATTAGCTATAAAGGGAAGCTATGACCACAGATAACAATCGCTTTCATTCACTCGATACAGTACGCGCATGCGCTTTACTTGCCGGAATCGTTTTACATGCTTCCATGTCATTTCTACCGGGCTTTCGTGAAACTCATTGGCCGCTAGCAGATAACTCAACAAGCACAGGTTTAGGCATAGTTTATTTTGTCATTCACATATTTCGCATGACATTGTTTTTTATCATCGCAGGCTTCTTCGCACGACTCCTGCATCAACGATTAGGAACTAAAGGCCTTATCAAAAATCGTTTAAAACGTATTGGTTTGCCCTTAGTGGCTGCACTCATGTTTATAATGCCGCTCACCATCATTGCGTTTATTTGGGCAAATAAACAATTGGGCACCCAGGGCCCACCTAAAATGGAATTTCCGTTTCCAATTATTGGACCACCGATACCTTGGGGCCACTTGTGGTTTCTCTATGTGTTATTGGTTATTTATTTTATCGTACTAAGCACCCGATCCCTGATTGTATTTTTTGATACGAATGAATCACTACAAAAAAAAATTACTAAAATAATTTCATTCTGCTTTAAAACCAGAACGCTAGTTTTATTACTAGCAATTCCACTTGCCACAGCATTATTTTTTACGCAATGGTGGCCACAGTGGCAAGGTGTTCCTGCACCCATTATGGGGCTTATACCAAATTTTCCTGCGCTACTCGCTTATGTATCTGCATTTCTAATCGGTTGGTTTTTGCATAAACATCAAGTTGGCTTGCACATGCTTGCCGCCGACTGGCCACTGTATTTTTCAGGCGCATGCGTAGGCGTTATTGTCGCACTTTATATCGCGGGCATTCAGCCAGCTTTTACAACCATACCACTGAATACTCTTGAGCGCGCAATTTATGCAGGCAGCTATATATTTGCGCAATGGTGCGGTGCATTTGCTTTTATTGGGATGGCCGTGCGCCATATAAAAACGCCCAGCACCAAATGGCGCTATCTCGCAGATGCATCTTATTGGATGTACCTCATACATCTTCCTATAGTTTGGATATTGCAAGCATGGATGTTGCAATGGCAGCTTCATTGGGCAATAAAACTTTCACTTAACCTAATAATAACCAACCTGCTATTGCTAGCGAGTTATCACTACTTAGTACGCAGTACACTTATTGGAAAATTTCTCAATGGGAAGGTACACCCAAAATCAATGCATCTGAAGGCTAATGGATAGAACATACATACAACCCGTCAATGAGAAGGCGAGACATTCTATTGGAGCTATACTTGCACTAAGACTCGGTGTATATTTTTTAATGCCATAACTCAGGTAAATGTTCTTTGCAAAAAAACCTAGCATCTAAATGCCAGCATTAACAAATGCAGACATTGTTTATAAAACTTATATTGGCAAAATGCCTATGAAAGTATTATTTTTCCCCAATGATCAACGATTCTGGCTCGATCATGGGCTGTTTATGCTTTTTCTAGCCGCAACTCAAATGGTCATTATTGTTCCATTGTATGAGTACGCGCGCTTTTTATTTTTTTGTGATCTTTTTTGGTTTCCCTTTTTTACCCTCGCCGTACTTATATTTCGCTACATGTTTAAGAGCTTTGGATGGGATTCATTTTCTAGCAAACAATTTCTTGAATACAGTTTGGTTTTTTCTTTATCCTCAGGTTTAACCATAGCAATTTTAATGTCCGCTATTTTTTCTTCTTTTTATTGGACAGAAATAATCAACGATATTATTCCACATAACAAAGGCACACTAAGCGTTCCCAAATTAGTAGCAGGCTCAATTATGGGGAATTGGATACAAACAACCATCTTTATTTCAGCCTGGATATTTCTGTATAACAGCATTACTTCTACCAAAAAAATGAAAGAAGCAGAATTACGCTATTTCAGAGCCCAACACAACCTAAAAGAGGCCACATTAAATAGCCTTTCCAATCAGCTAAATCCGCATTTTCTTTTTAATGCCTTAAACAACATTCGCTTTATGATTCACGAGAACCAAAAAAGTGCAGACAGAATGGTGACATCTTTATCTGAAATACTGCGCTATTCTCTTGAAAGTTCAAATCAGGAAAAAGTCGCACTCGCTGAAGAAATTAATGTTATTAAACGCTATATCGATATTGTTAAATCACAACTTGAAGAACGCCTGACCTTTAGATTATCTATCGCAGAACATCTTTATGATTATTTAATCCCCCCTATGATTTTGCAGATGTTGATCGAAAACGGCATTAAGCATGGATTAGAGAACATTCAAAAAGGAGGTGAATTAGCACTGGATTGTGAGGAGATGGAATTTAAACTTTGTTTTCGCATCACCAATGATGTTGCTCAAGATGATTCCCCCAGAGCACCGTCTACAGGAATAGGTTTAAACAATATTAGGCGAAGGCTCGAATTACTCTATGGCAACGATAGCGAAATGATAATTACAAAAACTGACGATAAATTTACAGTAACATTGGCCATCCCCAAGGAATTAGCACAATGAAGGCATTAGTTGTTGAAGATTCTCGCCTAGCACGGGAGGGACTAGTGAAGATGCTTCAGGATTATCCTGAAATTAATATTGTGGGCGCAGCAGACCACCCTACAAGTGCGCTCGAATTAATTGAAGAACATCATCCAGACATTATTTTTCTCGACATTCATATGCCGGGTGAAAGCGGTTTTGATTTGTTAGAAAAATTGGAATACTCGCCCAAAATAATATTCACCACCGCCTACTCCGAATATGCAATTCGTTCATTTGATTTTAATACAGTAGATTATTTATTAAAGCCGATTAGCTATGAACGTTTACAGCTTGCCATTGAAAAACTAAGCCTTGGCAATGACGATACCAAAATCACCACCAAACCCGCTTTAGATATTAATAGCCGTATGTTTGTAAAAGATGGCGATAAATGCCATCTCGTACCCTTGCAATCTATTCGCTATTTTGAAAGCTGTAAAAACCATGTGCGTATTTTCTTTTGCAACGAAAATGCATTTGTTAGAAAATCGCTTAATAGCGTTGAAGAACGTTTGCCAAAAAAATATTTTTTCCGCGCAAATCGACAGTATGTTGTTAACTTGCATGAAGTGAGCAATATCGAAGAAGGTGTTAACGATGGCTACGAAATCACCATGAGCGACGGAAAGGTTTTAGAAGTTTCACGACGCAATGCGGTAGAACTAAAAGACCTGCTGAGTTTTTAAGTCGAAGCTTATGAAGCAGGGAGAATACGAGCATCAATTGCTCCATAACCCCCCACTCAATAGATGCCTGTATCGTTAATGAGTAATCAACCAGCACTGATGAATCTTTACGTTGCGCTTAAAGTCTTCATCAATAGTTTTTGAGCTTATATCTTTTATAGTAAATGCAGACAATGCATCTTCATCCAACTTGAATGTACGCAAATTGTTTGAAAAAATTAGCGTACCACCTTCTGCCAAAACACGCATAGCATTGTTGATCATATTCACGTGATCACGCTGCACATCCATCACATCTTCCATACGCTTTGAATTGGAGAAGCTTGGCGGATCCAGCAGAATCAAATCAAATTGCTGCTCATTTTCTTCCAACCATTTTAAACAATCCGCCTGCTCCAAACGGTTTTTGGATTCGCTCAAACCATTCAATGCATAGTTTTTACGCGCCCAATTTAAGTAAGTGTTCGACATATCTACACTCACTGTATAGCGCGCACCACCCATAGCGGCGTGAACACTTGCCGTTGCGGTATAGCAGAATAAATTTAGGAAGCGTTTGTCCCTAGCCATTTCGGCAATTAATTTACGCACAGGTCTGTGATCTAAAAACAAACCTGTATCCAAATATTGCCACATGTTTATATGCAATCTAGCTGCACCTTCTTGCACACTAAATACATCGCCGGTTGGTAGTTCGGTTAGTTTTTCATATTGCTGCGTGCCTTTGTTGCGGCGGCGCTGTTTGTAACTAATGCGTTCAGCAGGAATATCCAAGGCATAGGGAACCGCTAATTCAATTTCCGCAAAGCGTTGCGCGGCGCGATCTTCATCTACCGATTTCGGTGCGGCGTATTCCTGGACATTCGCGTACCATTGCTCTGGTTTTCCCGGTTGCGTTTGGCCGCAATACACATCAATCGCAGCAGAATATTCGGGCATATCCGCATCATATAAACGATAAGCATTGATATCGTTTTTACGCGCCCATTTTTCCAATTGCTTAAGATTTTTTTGCAATCGATTCACTAGCATCTGGGCGCCATTTGAAAGTGCCGCCGCTTGTTCCTGGCGATTAGTTTCACGCACGCGTTCTTCGGCAGCGATTCGCTTTTCTTCATCGCGACTAAAACGATCATCTTGCTCAACACGGCTTTGTACAAAGGCTTCGCTAGCAATGGTGAACATAATTAGTTCGCTAGGAATTGTGCCGTTGAACAATTTATATTTTTTATCTGCACGCAACCCCATTTGTTTGCCAAGCTCAGGGTTGCCGGTGAACACACCTGCGCGCCAACCTTGAAACTCGTTGCGCAAACGCTCGCCCAAATGTGCATACAACATTTTAAGTGATTCAACTTCGCCCAAGCGTTCACCATAAGGTGGGTTACTTAACACCAAACCATTTCTTAATTCGGTGTGAGTGGGCTTTTTAAATTCGGCGAGCTCTTTACGGCTTACGCGCAACCAGTGATCCAATTCCGCAGTTACAATATTTTCTTCTGCGGCACGAATTACGCGAATATCCGCATCGTAACCGCGAATTTCTGGAAGCTCTTTTTCTAATCCAGCACGACGACGATCGAATGCTTCTTTGCGCAGCGCCTGCCAAACAGCATTGTCATGCTTCAACCAACGCTCAAAACCAAAACTCACTCGTCCGTAACCCGGAGCAATATCAGCCGCAATCATGGCCGCTTCAATAAGAATGGTACCGGAGCCACACATAGGATCGAGCAAAGCACCACCCGCTGCAGCAATCTCTGGCCAACCAGAGCGAATCAAAATTCCGGCCGCCAGGTTTTCCTTCATGGGCGCACTGCCCTGCTTTAACCGATAGCCGCGGCGATGCAGGCTATCGCCAGAGAGGTCGAGGCTCACGACAACTTTATCGCGGCTTAAACGGGCGTTAATACGTAAATCGGGATCTTGTTTGGCAACTGAGGGGCGCTCGCCGCAGCTATCGCGCAGGCAATCGACTATGGCATCTTTTACTTTAACTGCGCCGAATTGGGTGTTACGAATGGCATCGCTGGTGCCCACAAAATCCACCAACAGAGTGCCATTAGGTTTCAGGTGATCTTGCCAGGCAATATCACGCACACCATCGTAGAGATCTTCCTGGCTATTAACATCAAAGCTGGCGAGGGGTAAAAGGATTTTATTGGCCAAGCGCGACCAGAGACAAATGCGGTAAGCCGTTTCGATGCTACCACTAAAATACACACCTGCTACTGTTTCACGCAGTTCAGTAGCACCTAACTGTGTTAATTCTGAAAATAAAAGCCCTTCAAGACTTTTAGGACATGTCGCAAAAAATTGAAATTGTGTCATTGAGAACGCCAGTTTAATAACCGTTAACCGGTAATGTGAGCCAATTTGCTCAGGATTTATACGCACGCATATCTATTGGGCTTGTCAAATTTATTCACTAGAGCTTTACGTGCTATAGGGGCATATATCTAGAAGAATAAAATCGTTCACAAGGGGAACCTTTATTGGTGTACTGGTCAAACCTAATACGTTAAGCAACCAAGAGGAGGTATTGTAGCAAGTCGTTCGTGATGTCTATATAACTTTAAGTTGAAATCTAATAGCGCTACTAAAGTGCGCTAATTAAGAGGTGCCTTATAGGATGAAAAGTCAGAAACGAGATCAAACTGAACGCGCATTTGCAAAAGGCTACCAAGCCGGGATTGATGGTCGATCGCGTAGCTTATGCCCCCACGAAACAGGCGTTGCCCGACAGCAGTGGCTAAACGGGTGGCGAGAATCCAGAGTAGATCAATGGGATGGACTGAACCGTTTGGCTCAAGTTCAAAAACTCAACAATTTACAACCGATGTCAAGCATGGCGTCGGCAGGCTGATCAACTGATTGAATCAGCACATACATCACAATTTGATTAATATCGAACTTAAATATTAATTCGCTGATTGGCGAAATCGAGCTACAAAAAAAGGCCTCAAATATGAGGCCTTTTTCTTTGTTGGGATTAGCTAAAATTATTAGTTAACTTTTTAGCGCCGCAATTGCACGTGCTGCCTCACCAACTAATGCCGGTCCGCGATAAATAAATCCGCTATAAACCTGAACCAATTTTGCACCCGCTTTAATTTTTTCTGCGGCGCTCGCGCCATCCGTAATGCCACCAACACCAATAATCGGTAGCTTATCGCCCAGCTCTGCGTGCAGCACTCGAATAACTCGTGTGCTTTTGTCGCGCAC
Source organism: Cellvibrionaceae bacterium (assembly GCA_021151525.1). Lineage (GTDB taxonomy): Bacteria > Pseudomonadota > Gammaproteobacteria > Pseudomonadales > Cellvibrionaceae > Cellvibrio. The sequence continues at coordinate 39,606 of JAGKXD010000005.1, forward strand.
TGGCAAACCACTTAAACCGCCGGTTTCTTTACTGGTTTCATACTCTTCAACACCTTCACGACCTATGGTGGTGTTGGTTGCAATTACACCGTCAATACTCTGAGCTAACAAACTTTGCGCAACTTGAATAACAGAATCGTTATCCATATCGGGTGCGATCTTTACCGCAACAGGAACATAACGACCATGCTCCGCTTGCAAATTACTTTGTTCAATTTTAATCGTTTCCAACAAGCGGTTTAAGGAATCGCCAAATTGCAAATCGCGCAAACCCTGGGTGTTAGGCGATGAAACATTGACCGTAATATAGTCCGCATGCGCGTAAACTTTTTGCATGCATTTCACATAGTCATCAGCGGCATTTTCTACAGGGGTAGTCGCATTCTTGCCGATGTTAATCCCCAGAATACCTTTGTAACGACGACGCATAACTTGAGCAACCAAATGGTCAACACCCTTGTTATTAAAACCCATGCGATTGATGATGGCTTGTGCTTCAGGAATCCGGAATAAACGCGGTTTTGGATTTCCAGCCTGCGGCTTGGGAGTAATAGTTCCAATTTCCACAAACCCAAAACCCATAGCGCCCAGCGCATTAAAATAATCGCCGTTTTTATCCAAGCCGGCGGCTAAGCCAACGGGGTTGGGAAAGGTTATTCCCATGACCTCAACGGGATTTGCGGGGACATCGGTAAAAAACAGGCTGGCGAGCTTAAGGCGTTCAGCCGCCCCGAGCAGATCTAAACTGAATTCGTGGGATGTTTCGGCATCCAATTTGAAGAGTAAATCGCGAATTTGTGTGTACATGAAACCGCTCCAATACCTAAAGAATATTGCTTAAGCGAGCAATATCCTAAAATGCAGTGCTTGAAAAATAAGCCGTGCAGGATACTGGAATCCCTTCATCTAGTCGATTTTTTCAATGCTTTGAAAGCGATTTTCATCAGAAAAATGAATGGCAAAAGTCCCCACAATTCCAGAGTGAGTGACAAATGGACGGAGGATATTGGCTGGGAAATTTACATTCCGCCCATCCAAACTGCGGGCGTTGACCGTTTTGGCAACCCCCTCATACAACCGCTGAAATTGCTCCGGCGGAATATTGAGTTGTACATAAATCGAACGCAAAGCAAAAACACCCTATCTATTAGGTTTTAATTTTCGTTGAATCTTGGCCCAAAAATCAAATAACTTAAATGCAAACAAAAAATGGTAAAAAAGACGAGCACCTCCAACGACAAGCTCAGAGCGAATGACGTTTTGTTAGATGTCACAATGTCGGGCCGAACAACCACTCATGTTTCCACCATTTTCCTTTTATTGAATAACATCGCAGTGTTGAGTCGCCTGTGCTAAATCCAGCAATTCACGCAAGGCAACCGAAAACACTGAAAAATCTGTACTACTCGCTGCCTGCAATTCATTCACCATTTGCTTCCAACGGTGAATTAATACTGCCTGCTGGGTACTCCATCGATCAAGTAAGACCGCTACTCCGCTCTTTTCAGTTGAAAACTTAATCAAAGAAATAGTTAGTGAACGTAGTTGCGACTCCAAATCATCCATATAAGTTTCACGAGCCATCGCTTGCCAAAAAGTTTCTACTTTTAAATGTGCAATCTGGTTGGCAAACCAAGGCAAACTCAGTGCTTCACTTATTCCAAAATAGAGTTCAGTCACTTCATTCATAGCGCGGTTACTTCGCCTTGATGCCTCTGCGACGCTCAAACCGGAGAATAAGTATGATGCCGATGTAGCGCGAATAATAATATCTTGCGGCACTCCGCTCTCTTGCAAACGCTGATACTGACCTTGCAACTCCTCCAATTGTCCACCCAATAATAAGGTTGGCAGTTGTTCCGAAATCATGCTAACCGCAGGAGCAAAGAACTCAACTTCCGCCGCTGGATTAATGTTGCTGCGGCGATTGCGTAAAAACCAGCGCGTTGCACGACGCACTCGACGCATCATATTGATCATGAGCTCATATTGAATTTTTGTTGGAATTTTATAATCAAGAGACTTTAAATCTGAGATAAAATTTTCCATTTGGTAAACATCGCGTGCTGTTATATAAGCCTTGGCAACCTCTCCAACTGTTGCACCAGTAGATTCCATTAACCGCTGCGCAAAACTGATTCCCATATTATTGACCATATCATTGGCGATTTGAGTAGCAACAATTTCGCGTTTTAAGCGATGGTTGTATAAGGGCGCAAAATACTCAGATGCAATTCTTGTTGGAAATGCGCCTTCAATCGCTTTGGCAATATAGTTATCATCAGCAATATTTTCGGCTGCCAAATCTTCCTTTAACACCGCCTTAGCGTAGGAAATTAAAATTGCTAGCTCAGGGCGCGTAAGCGCTAGACTATGTGATTGGCGCTCAAGTAACACGTCATCGGAAGGTAAAAATTCGAGTTTGCGATTCAAACGCTTTTGATTTTCTAAGGTGGACATAAAACGTCGATATTCTGCACCACGCGCGAGCGACTCAACTTCTGCAACACTGATAGCTTGAGTTTGTCGATAATTATTTTTCAACACTAAATTAGCAACATTATCTGTCATAGTAGCCAATAATTGATTACGCTGTTTTGGCGTTAAATCACCGTTACTCACCACTTCGTTTAACAGAATTTTTACGTTTACTTCATGATCACTACAATCCACACCGCCAGCGTTATCAATAAAATCTGTATTACATGCACCACCGTTTAAAGCATATTCAATACGACCACGCTGAGTCATACCTAAATTGCCACCTTCGCCAAACACTTTACAACGCAGCTCATTCCCATTAACACGCAAGCTATCATTCGCTTTATCGCCTACTTCCGCATGGGTTTCGCTAGAAGATTTAACGTAGGTACCAATACCGCCATTCCAAATTAAATCCACTGGCGCTTTCAATAAGGCGCTTATCAATTCATTTGGCGCAAGGCTATCTTCATAAATACCAAATGCTTTTTTCATTTCTGGACTAATGCTAATTGCTTTTGCGTCTCGATTAAAAATTCCGCCGCCATTGCTAATTAAGGATTTATCATAATCTGCCCAGGTTGTTTTTGGTGTATTAAAAAGACGCTTGCGCTCACCAACGCTTTTTGCGGAATCTGGAGTAGGGTCAATGAAAATATGCATGTGGTTAAATGCTGCCTGCAAACATATGTGCTCAGACAACAACATACCATTGCCAAACACATCGCCCGCCATATCACCAATTCCTACTACGGTGAAATCTTCATCTTGGATGTTGATATTTTTTTCGCGGAAATGACGCATAACGGAAATCCACGCGCCGCGCGCGGTAATGCCCATACCTTTATGGTCATATCCTTGACTGCCTCCGGAGGCAAAAGCATCGCCTAACCAATGGTTGTATTCAGCAGAAATGCTATTGGCAATATCAGAAAAAGTTGCAGTGCCTTTATCGGCCGCCACCACTAAATAAGGATCATCATCGTCATAGCGTACAACATTTTTTGGGGGAACTAATTTTCCATCAACAAGGTTATCGGTTAAGTCCAATAGCCCGCGAATAAATACTTTATAGCAGGCAATAGCTTCCTGCTGAACGGCTTCGCGCCCACCGGCAAGTGGCGGCTGCTTACACACAAACCCGCCCTTGGCACCATTCGGAACAATAACGGCATTTTTAACCTGTTGAGCTTTTACCAGCCCCAATACTTCTGTTCGATAATCTTGCAAACGATCAGACCAACGTAAACCGCCACGCGCAACCTTTCCACCACGCAAATGCACTCCCTCTACACGCAGCGAGTACACATAAATTTCATACAGCGGACGCGGCTCGGGAACCTCCGGAATTGAACGGGTATTTAATTTAATCGACAAATAATTTTTTTCATTTCCATCTTCCGCTTGCTGAAAATAATTTGTCCGTAAACTGCCATCAATCAACACCAAAAAACGACGTAAAATGCGATCTTCATTCAGATTTTCTACCGCATTAAGCTGCCCATTAATTGACTCTCTTAGCTGGTTTATCTCGAACACCCGCGCGTTTTCCCCCACCGACAACTCGGGATTAAATTTCAAGTTAAATAATTTAATCAAAAGCTGCGCTATGTTGCGATGGTTAACCAGTGCATCTGCAATGTAATGTTGCGCAAAATTAAACAAAGTCTGATGCATATAGCCGGCATAGGCGCGCAAGACGAACACCTCCCGCCAATTGAGTTCAGCACTTAACACCAGCTTATTAAATGAATCATTGACAGTTTGTTTGTGCCACGCTGCTGAGAACGCTTCTTGAAAAACATCTTTTACGCGAATGACATCTATAATGCCCGGAAGGTTGTAGCTAAGCTGAAAATCGTGAAGCCAAATAACACCATCACTCTTTCTATTAATAGCGTATGGATTTTCAGAAATAACTCGCAGCCCTAAATTTTCCAATAAGGGAATCGCATCAGACAGCTCAATTGTTTTGGATTTTCTAAACACCTTAAAACGCACCACGTTAGCTTCAACGCCCACTGGCTGATAGAAGCTCATCGCAATATCATCAGGCGTAATTAACTCTCCCATTGAGGCTATATCATGCACCGCGGTGCGCGCTTCAAAATGTTCTTTATAGGAAGACGAAAATGCATCGCGATACTCGTGCAACAAGCGCACTGCTTTTTCTTCACCAAGCGATTCCGTCAGGGAATTTTGCAAATGATCTTCCCAAGAACGCGAAATCTCACGAATTTGGCGTTCCAATTTTTCTTGATTGAATTCCAATGGAAGTTTTGGATCCACTTTGAAAACCAAGTGTACCCGCGCCAAAATAGATTCTGAAAAATACGTATTAAATTCAATCTCCGTTGAATTTATGTTGCTGCCAATAATATCCTGAATGCGTAACCGCATTTGGGTTGTAAACACATCCCGCGGCACATACACCAAACAACTGACAAATTTTCCAAACAGATCTTTACGCATAAATAAACGAACCATGTAACGTTCGTTGATTTGTGCAATAGCGGTAACTGTTTCATAAAGCTCTGAACTATTGCTAAGAAAGAGTTCATCTCGGGGAAAGGTCGTGAGAATTTGCTGAAGCGATTTTCCATCATGGCTTTTTGCATTCAAGCCAGAGCGTTCAAATACTTTATTGACCTTGTTTCGAATTACTGGAATTTTGCTCGGCACCATGGTGTAGACGTTTGATGTATACAAACCTAAAAAACGTATTTCTCCAATTACATCACCACTTTCATTAAATTGCTTTACAACAACATAATCTGAATATGCTTGGCGATGAATACGAGCTCTCACTGCCGATTTCGAAAAAGTTAATACTTGGGGCGCAAGATGAAACCTTGCCATACCCGGGTTTAAATTATCCGCATCAGCGTAATTAGCCTCCCCGCCTTTGTGCGCAAAAAGCCCTAAACGCTTTTCAACTTTTTCACGTAAAAATTTTTTCCCGTTGTTTTCACCAAATTCATATTCACTACTACCAAGAAACGTAAAATTATTATCACGCAGCCATGCTAAAAATTCCCGACTTTCACCCACGTTTGCCACGGCAGCCGATTTAGTTGCATTGTTTAAGTTTTCTTCCGCAGCCACGACTGCTTGTAACATTAACGGAAAATCACTCACCACCCTACTGAGTTCAGCAAGAACCGATTGCAAACTTTGGGTAATATCTTCCAGCTCAGATTTAAGCGTGAGTAAATTAATTTCTAAATAGACGAAGGCTTCTTTATTACCCGTAACGTCATTGGCATTAAGAATAGCCATCAATTGATGTTGGCTGTCGCGTTGTACATTTAGCACAGTGCTTTTTATGGCGTGAATAGCAATGTTGCGACGATTGAGTTCAATGCGAATGGAATCCACCAAAAACGGCATGTCGGTTTGATGCACCACTAAAACTGTATGAGGACACACCCAGCCTTCGGCATCGAGCTTGGGATTAACCAGGCTTACTTTGGGTCTCTGGCCGTCATAGACCTGAATATATCGCCACCATTGGTAAGCACCACCAAAAACATCTCCCAAATACCGACCAGCCAATTCATCTAGCGGAAACCGAGAAAAATAGGACTCAATAAACGTTAAAAATCCTGCAAGTTCAGAAGCAGGCAGTTTTTCGCTGGCAAAATTGCTCAAGTCTTGCACAAATGCGGTTAAGTCTTGAGTAGTGGCTAACTGACTATTCACGATAAAGCTCCTTTACATCTGAATGGGTAGCGCAAGGTATTATTTACGGCTTTGCATTAAGCCTAGCCTAAAAATAGATGTCAGCCCCCATGAGCCGTTCACTCGGCCTTATAAAAATCTTAATTGGCGCACTTAGCCTATTGAAAAATAAGGAACTGCCACCAAATGTTGCGGTCTATGCGCGCACCAATGGATGTTATTATTCGGTGATTCTTGAGAACGACTATTTTCGATTAACCTGAAGGCAATCTTGTTTATGAGTAATTTCCAACAGATTCAAACCTTAAAACTCTGGATGAACGATCAAATTATTGGTCAGGAACACTTGGTAGAGCGCTTGCTCATCGCCCTCCTTGCCGATGGTCATTTATTAGTCGAAGGCGCCCCCGGTTTGGCTAAAACCAAAGCCATTAAAACGCTATCCCAAGCGATAGAAGGTGATTTTCACCGCATTCAATTTACCCCAGATTTACTGCCAGCCGATGTCACGGGTACGGATATCTATCGCCCACAGCAAGGTACATTTGAATTTCAACCCGGCCCAATTTTTCACAACCTAGTGCTGGCCGATGAAATCAACCGAGCGCCGGCCAAGGTGCAATCGGCGCTGCTGGAAGCCATGGCTGAACGCCAAGTTTCCGTGGGGAGTAAAACTTACCCGCTTCCAGCCTTGTTTATGGTGATGGCAACCCAGAACCCAATCGAACAGGAAGGAACCTATCCACTTCCTGAAGCCCAGTTAGACCGTTTCCTTTTACATGTGAATGTGGATTACCCCGATGTAGCTGCCGAGCGTCGCATTTTGCAGTTGGTGCGCAATGAAGCCACAGCCGCTCCTGCCGCAACGCCCGCTACCATTACTCAAACCACATTAATGGCCGCGCGCAAAGAAATTTTAGAAATTCACATGGCGGCGAGCGTTGAGGAATACATCGTTCAGCTAATTAACGCGACTCGTCGCCCTGAACATTACAGCGTCGAACTTGCTGAGATGTTGGAATATGGCGCAAGCCCCCGCGGCACCATTGCACTCGACCGTTGCGCTCGCGCTTACGCATGGCTGCAAGGCAAAGATTTTGTTAGCCCCGACGATGTACAAGCTGTTATTCACGATTGCTTACGCCACCGTTTAATTTTGAGCTTCGAAGCAGAAGCAAGTGGCATCAACAGCAATAAAGTGATCGATACTTTATTGAGCGCCGTGCCGCTGTCTTAGTTGCTATTCATTCCACATGTTAGGGCTTAATGAAGATGCAACAGACAGGTTTGAAAATTAGCGAACAACTCGCACATTTAAATCCAAAAGGCGCTTATGTTGGGTTAAGCAATTTATTGCGTGTGCGTTTTGCCGCGCAAGATTTGCGTTTGTTTGTACCGCGCGCCGTAAAAAGCCAACTCAACGGTGCTGAACGCACTCGTTTTCGCGGGCGCGGAATGGATTTTGAAGAGGTTCGCCTGTATCAACCCGGCGATGATGTGCGCAGTATAGATTGGCGAGTAACTGCACGCACGCAAGTTCCACATACCAAACTCTATCGCGAAGAACGCGAGCGTCCCGTTTTTATTTTAGTCGATCAACGTTCCCCCATGTTTTTTGGCAGCCAGCGCTGTTTCAAATCTGTTCTCGCTGCGCATATTGGTGCAAACCTCGCGTGGGCTGCATTAAGTAATAGCGATCGCATTGGTGGTTTGGTATTTGGTGATAATACCCAGCGAGATATTCGCCCGCGTCGGAGCAAGCACGCTGTTTTAGAGTTTTTACATCAACTGCAAGAATTTAATCAGCAATTACGCTCGCCTATAGCGCCACCGGAAAGCACAAAACTCGAAGCAATTCTCAGCGATGCGCGACGCATGGCAAAACCCGGTTGTGCATTATTTATCGTTAGCGATTTTCACGATTACGATCAATCGTGCGAGCAGCAATTGTTTGAGCTAGCTCGCCACACTGATGTCACACTCATTCACGTGCTTGATCCTTTGGAAAAACACTTACACAGTAATGCACGTTTAAGTGTGAGCGATGGCGTTAACCGGCTGCAACTACCAACAAATGATCCAAATTTCCAACAAGCCTATGAAAGTGCTTACAGCAAGCGTTTGGATTTTTTAACACGCAGTGTAAAACGTTTAAATATCCCCCTGCTTTCATACGCAACCACCGACAATTTGCAGCTCCTGCTGCGTGAACGATTTGCAGCGTAAAAATAACAGCTTATGAATTCACAAGATCCCTCTTTATCAACCACACAAGCAAACCAAGCGCAAGACCCGCTGGCACAGCTTCAGGATATTCACTTGCCCGCTGAAATTGGCATTTGGCCGCCCGCGTGGGGCTGGTGGGTATTAATTATTCTTATCGCTGTTGTAGTTTATGCAGCAGTATTTTTTTTCAAACGAAAAAAAACACGCAATGCTTACCGCGCTTTGGCGGAAGCAGAATTAGTTAACATCAACGCTCAATATGGCGCTGATCAAAACTCAGAATACCTGCAAGCGCTTAGCGTTATTTTACGTCGCACTGCGTTGAGCGGTTTTGGTAAAACTTTTAATGCGAGCCTTAAAGGCAATGAATGGCTTGCATGGCTTGATAATCAATGCGCAAAAACCAATCAACAATTTAGTTTAGGGGTGGGGACCGCACTCCTAATTGGCCCCTATCAAAAAAGCCCAGAGTTTGATCGCAATACATTGCACAACTTAAGTATGTTGTGGATTAGAGAACACCGCAATCAATGGCAGCAATCAAAAAAAGAAACTGCGCATCAAGAGGTTGCCAATCATGTTTGAATTGCAATGGCCTTGGTTGCTCGCGCTACTACCGCTCCCCTTATTGATTTATTTTCTTCCTGCACAGAAAAAAGACGATGCCGCATTGCGCGTACCTTTTTTTGCACAAGTAAAAAGTATCGAAACCCAAACACATGCGTTGCGCAGTAAAAAAAGTGCAGGTCTTGTTGCGCTCTGGTTTATTTGGGCTGCATTAGTCTTGGCAGCTGCTAATCCGCAATGGATTGGCGAACCCGTCAGCATTCCCAACAGCGGCCGAGATTTATTGATCGCCGTAGATATTTCGGGCAGCATGAAAATTCCTGACATGAAATATCAAGGTCAGGAAATTACACGCCTAAGTGCAGTAAAAATGGTGGTTGGTGATTTTGTAAAAAATCGTAAGAGTGATCGCTTGGGTTTAGTGTTATTCGGCACCCAAGCTTATCTGCAAGCGCCGCTCACTTATGATCGTCAAACCGTTAATACATTGCTGCAAGAAACTGAAATTGGATTTGCTGGCGAGCAAACCTCTATTGGTGATGCAATTGGTCTTGCCATAAAACGTCTGCGCGCACGACCCGATGCTCAACGAGTACTTATCGTTCTCACCGATGGAGCAAATACAGCGGGTGAATTAGAGCCTGTTAAAGCCGCTGAGCTTGCCGAAAAAGAACACGTAAAAATTTACACCATAGGTTTTGGTGCAGAAGAAATGGAGGTGGATAACGGATTCTTTGGTAAACGCAAAGTAAACCCCTCTGCCGATTTGGATGAAACGACTATGCGTGCAATTGCCGATAAAACTGGCGGCCAATATTTTCGTGCACGCAGCTTAGAAGAATTAAACGAAGTTCATCAAGCATTAAATCGCTTGGAACCCATAGATTCAGAAGAAGAAAAATTCCGCCCTATCAAGAGTTTATTTTTCTACCCTCTGGCATTAGCGTTTGTGCTGAGCCTACTGTGGGCATTATTTTCTGTACTACCTCATTTTCGCCCTCAGCAAAATGCTGAAGGAGTTAACTCATGAATTATTTACATGAACAATTATCGCTAATCAGCATCCAGTTCCATTGGCTGCGCCCCTATTGGTTACTCGCACTTATCCCCGCGCTTGCTCTGGTCGTTTTTTTGTGGCGACAAAAGCGCGAAGCCTACCAATGGCAACAACTTGTTGCGCCAGAATTGCTTCCTTTTTTATTAGATGGCAAAACAGTTCAAACCAAAAAATCATTACTGTGGGTTTTATTAGTAACCTGGATTTTCGGTGCTATAGCAATCGCAGGGCCGTCATGGGTTAAGCGACCCATGCCTGTAGAAAAAAATCAAAATGCACTGGTGATTTTGCTAGACCTCTCCTACTCAATGATTAGCGAAGATATAAAACCTTCGCGCATTGCACGCGCGCGTTTAAAAATTGCCGATATTTTGCGCGAACGCAAAGATGGCCAAACGGCGTTAGTTGCCTACGCAGGTGAGGCTCACACGGTAACGCCACTCAGCGATGACAATTCAACTATCCTAAGCTTATTGTCCTCCATGCATCCCAATATTATGCCGCTACAAGGCAGCAATACCGAAGCAGCTGTTGAACGAGGCATTCAATTGCTACACGATGCCGGTGCAACCCAAGGCGACTTATTACTGGTTACTGACGGCGTAGTACCAGAAGCTTTCAGTACAATTAAAAGTTTGTTGGCAGGAAAAAAAATTCATTTGAATATTTTAGGTGTAGGCACAACACAACCTGCACCAATTCCAAGCTCCAACGGTGGATTTCTGAAAGATAACGCAGGAAATATAATTACCACTCAATTGAACAGCAATGAACTCTCACAACTTGCGCAATCACTGGGCAGCCGGTACCACGAAATTGTCAGCTCCAATAGTGATATCGAATACTTAAAGCCCCGTGAAACTAAAGATGATGCCACTGCTCCGAAGCTCGAACGCGATTTTGATCAATGGATAGATCAAGGCTATTGGTTAGTTTTTATTTTGCTGCCCGTTGCACTCTTTTGTTTCAGACGCGGAGTTTTATTATCACTACTGCTAATTCCACTTGTAGGATTCGCCCCCTCACCTAGTTACGCACTGGGTTTGGACGATGTATGGCTTACCAAAGACCAGCAGGCACAACGCGACTTAAAAAATGGCGATGCAAAAAAAGCCGCCGAACAATTTGAATCGCAAGAATGGAAAGCCAGCGCCCAGTATCGCGCAGGAGATTATCAAGCTGCCGCTGAATCATTCGCAAAAATTGATACAGCTAACGCCCAATACAATCGCGGGAATGCATTAGCAAAAGCCGGTAAGTTGCAAGATGCAATTAAAGCCTATGATGAAGCGCTCAAGCGCGACAGCAACTTGGATGATGCAAAAAAAAATCGCGATTTGGTTGAAAAGCTGCTGAAACAGCAAGAACAAAACAAACAAAAGAATGATCAGAACAAGGATAACAACGATAAAAATCAGGACGATAAAAAAGACCAACAAGATAAACAAAATCAAAATGATCAAGATCAAAAGCAGAACAAAGACAAACAGGATCAAAAAGACGAAAACGAAAAACAGCAAGAATCAAAAAATCAGGATGCAAAAAAAGACCAAGAGCGAAATAGCCAAAGCTCAAGTGGTAACAATGAGCAACAAAAAGAGTCTGACCAACGCAATTCACAAGCAGCTAGCAGTACTGCTGCCAATCAAGCTCAAGCTGGTCAATCCTCTGCATCTAGTGCTGGCGCACAACCGCAGGCTGCTCAGGAATCTTCAGCCGCTTCTTCTGCACAATCTGCGCAGCAACAAACGACCATTGATCAAAACAATTTAACTGAAGAGCAGAAACAAGCGCTCGAACAATGGTTGCGCCGCGTGCCCGATGACCCAGGTGGTTTACTACGTAATAAATTTAAATATCAGTACGATTTAAATCGCCAGAAGCAGAGAAATGGCGAATTAGAATCACCAAAAAATAACGCAGATCAACGTTTGTAATTAAGAATGGCTGTAAAAATTATGATTACCTACAAATTTATGCACCTTTCAATATGCCGCGGCCTATTGATGCTTTCCCTCTTCTGCATATCTAGCTTTGCCAGTGCGGGGCAACTCGTTGCCAGCGTTGATCGCGATACTATCGGAATTCAAGAAACCTTTACGCTAACTATTGCAGCCGATTCGAAAGCAAACGGACAACCTGACACATCTACACTCAAAAATGATTTTGAAATTCTCTCTAACAACGTAAGTCAATTTACTTCTATATCCAACGCTGGCTCAGAATTTAAGAAAGTTTGGCAACTGACACTTGCCCCAAAACGCGTAGGTGCTTTACTCATTCCATCATTTAATGTTGATGGTGCAATCAGCGAAGCAATCGAAATTAAAGTATCAAAGCAAAGCCAAACACAAACCACAACGGGTGATGATCAAATACGTGTCGTTGTTGAAACTGACAAAACAACTCTCGCCGTACAAGAACAACTTTTAGTAAAAGTGAAATTAATTTCTCAAGTTAATTTAAGCCAAGCTGAAATGCAGCCTTTGGATATTAAGGATGCCGTTGTCATTCCCCTTTCTGAAAAACCCAAACAATATGTCACCAACATCAATGGCAGGCAGCATTTAATTCTTGAAAGTACTTTCGCGGTATTTCCACAAAACAGCGGTGAATTAACTATTCCAAGCCTTATTTATTCTGTGTTACCTAACATAGAACGTGACTTATGGAATGACCCTTTCGGGCGCAATCGCAGTAATATTTTGCGCCTTCCTACAGAAGAAAAGAACATTAAGGTAACGGCTGTGCCTACCGCAATGGCAGGAAAAACTTGGCAGCCAGCAAACAATGTCACTCTGCATGAAACCTGGAGCGCGAGTCTCGATCATTTAAAAATGGGCGAGCCCATTACCCGCACGATTACCATTGAAGCAGATGGATTAACGGGAGGACAGATTGCCCCCTTAACCTTTGAAAACATTGAAGGTTTAACGTTTTATCCAGACCAACCTCAAAATGGCGATGCTAAAACCGATAAAGGCATTCAAGGTACACGTACAGAAACCATGGCAATAATTCCAAATCACGGCGGCGAATTTGTGTTACCCGAAGTTAAAGTGGATTGGTGGGACATTAAAACCCAAAGTATGCAATCTGCAACACTTCCGGCTAAAACCTTAAATGTTTTGGGTGGCGCAGCAGCGGCAACGCCTGCGAATCCTCAGCCTATAGATTCAAGCAATGCCACGACCAATAATGCTCCAGTGGTAGCTACAGAGATTGTTACCAAAACCAATCCATGGCTTTTGGCAACCAGCATTATTTTTGCACTCTTGTCATTTACGCTTTTGATTTATGTGGTAAACCTGAGGGCAAAACTGAAAGCACTAATTAATGATCAAGATGAGGCCAATGAAGTCATCTCAGCAAAAGAAAAACACATTTGGGATTTGCTAAAACATGCTGCCGCCAATAAAGATGCAATCACACTGCGAAAAACCGTATTAAGTTGGGCAAAGTTTCAATGGCCAACAGAATCCATTCATTCGTTGGATGATGTAGCAAAACTAGGCGAGAAAATTGAATTGACTCAATCACTCAAAAAATTGGATGAACATCTGTACAGCAATCACCCCAGTGATGATTGGGAGCCGGGTGAACTGCTACAACAATTGAATGAATGCAGGAAAGAAAAAAATCAGAAGAAAAAATCTGAGGAATTAAAACCACTTTATAACAATTAAAAAAATGGCGCTCAATGAGCGCCATTTTTATGTTTACAAACTCGCTAAAGTTAAACCATTGCTATTGAGGTAGGTCAACATAGACTCTGGAGAGCTAAATGATTTCACTTGCAAATCAGAAGAATTCAAATTGACTGCAAGGCCAGTTTTCTTCGCGACCAATTCACTTAAGGCTTTTTTATCAAGCTTGCCATTAGGTGTTACAGATTTAATCTCATCGGGACTCAAGCTACTGTGTTTACCGTGCGGTAAATAAATAGTGCCGTTATTGAAATCCACTGCAAATGCAACTACACCGGGAATAAAGAAAAACAACAATCCAATTGCATCCGCTACCGCAACTATCGGATCTATAGAGCCGCTTTTTGCGCCCTTACGTTCAGGATAAAACACGGTGCCACAAGCAGTAAGCTCTAACACCATTACCAAGGTTAAGCTCACAGCAACTGTTCTAGCTAACATTTTTGCGACCATAAATAGATCCTCTTAGTGATAAATTAATGAAGCTTAAAACCTAGAGGTTTAAAGCGCCAAGCCAAGTGAAGTCTGCCCTATTATAGCGCTGGAAAAACGGCAATATTTGGCATTTTGAGTAGGAAATTCACCATTAAATCTATATAGTCGCGCCTATTAACACCTGCACACCGGATCGCTTATGAACGATGAAGAATTTGAGCTTTTTTTAACCAGCGCCAATGCTGAGCTTAAAGAAAAACAGGCGCACTTGACAGCCACATACGGTTTTGGAAGCCATAAGCGTTGGATGTTTGAAAACGACAACGCCAAATTACAGTTTTTCAATCAGGATGATCAACTCGTTATAGAAGCTGAAATAATTGACATAGGCAGTTACTCACCCGCAGCAAGTACCTGGAAGTGGGCTTGGGCTTATGAATCCATTAATCCTGTGCTTAAAGCAGATTCAATTCGAATTAAGGAATTGGAAGAGATCACCGATCTGGTTATATTTGGTGAAAAAGAACCCGTTGAAGCCGATGAATATTTAGCATGGGAATTGGCAGCAATGGCGGTAAAACATTTGAATGCTATGGGTTGCTACCGTGCATTTTCATCTGCACGTAACGTCAATATGTTTTTTGCCATTACGGCAGTACGTGTTTTATCCTAGCAATAACTCACCGACGACTGCTGTTGGGCTTGCACTCATGTGCGATGAAATTGTATTTTTTCTACCTGCCGATCAAATTCAACTAACACATGCTCAATACAAGATGTTGCCAACTTAAAATAATCTGCAGGCGTAATGGTTGGTGCATCTGTAATTACCTGGGATTCAATGACTTTTAACAGTTTGCGAAAATCTTGTTGAATTGCTGCAGACCAAGATGGATTAATATTGGATTCAATTTTCACAACCAAGTGATTTAATTGAATGCGTAACACACTTGTACAATAACCCTTGCTAACAACCCCCATACCCAAGGCTCGTGCCTGCCCAATATATTCGGCAATAAATAACAAATTGCGCCAATCAGTATCTGTTGCATCTATCAACCCCAACTTACCTAAGTGGTGCGCGTAAGCGAGATCATCAATAAGATAAAGTAAATTTGCAATTAGAGTATTGTGTTGTTTCAAATTAACTTCAGCTTCAAGCGTTTGATAATTCGCATGGATTCGTTGCCAATGGTCAATAATACTATCCCACTTCGGATTTTCTTGAATCCACCCATCCATTGCTGATATATCAGCGATTTCTTTTGCAGCAACAACTTCAATCCGTTTAATTTCATTGATTACTGATAAGTTACCGCTAAGAAAACCATTGGTTAAGCCACGATGCTGTTGAATATACATAAGCAAAGTTCGCAGGCGTTTTAAATAAGCAATGCCTGCACGAAATAAAATTTCTTCATTTTTTTTGCGTTTTAAAATTCCGTATATTGCGGTAAATAAAGCAATTCCTGGCACCACAATAAAAATAAATACAAACGAAAAAGGTAAACTCATTTTATAACTCCGCTTGGCGAGTTAAACGGTGTAAATGCTCGGCAATTTCTGCAGCCTGCCCCGCTCTTTGGCTGTTATCATGCGCGTGGTTAGCAACAGTTTCTACGTGACCAGAAATTTCCCTTACGGCTACGCTTTGTTGCGATGCAGCCACTGCAATCGCATCGACCAACACAAATACTTCATGAGTTCGCGCTGAAATATCTTTTAGGGCTGCATCCGCATGCTTCACACTACTTTGGCAATAGGTTGTTTTATCCATTACCGAGGTCATACTCATTAACACTTGTTGCATGTTAGCTTGAACTTTTGCAATGCTCGTGGATATTTCAGTTGCCGACCCTTGACTACGTTTTGCCAAGCTACGCACCTCATCTGCAACAACCGCAAAACCTCGACCATATTCTCCCGCTCGCGCGGCTTCAATGGCTGCGTTGAGCGCAAGTAAATTTGTTTGCTCGGCGATTTCACTAATTATGCGCGACATGCTTGTGACTGATTGCATAAGTTCATCCAGCGTTGTTATGCGCCGTTCAGTGTCTTTAGCGAGCTCAGCTACCTGGGTAACCTCACTATTTGCTTCCTGCAATGCATTGCTTCCTTTTTCGGTCAGGTGCAATGCTTCTGTAGCGCGATCACGCGTAGCGCTAATGCGTTTAGCAATATCCTCCAGGCAATAACTCATTTCAGTAATCGCCGCTGCGCTGGAAGTCGTTGCTGCCGATTGATTGGCTGCACTTTCTGAATACTGTCGAGCATTTGCAGCGAGTTCAGCGGAGGAAAATGCCATTTCTTTTAAGGCATCGCGATTAGCATCTAGAGTGCGATGATAAGGCTTTAAGATTTCATGAAGAGGTTCGCGCAAAGGAAACAGGAAACCATTTACATAGCTTTTCCACTCCAGATTTTTTTTATCTCCCAAATACGCAAGATACATATGCAAACCACGCACATCATCAAGCAGCGACACCAAGGTACAACCGCCGAGCAAAATTAAAAATAAATAATTTGCTTGCATGAGTATTTGAGAAAAGCCGCTAATCTCTAAAATGAACAGACTGCAAGTCAATAGGGCAAGAAGCACCAATATTCGCCCAAGCCCAAAGATTAGTAACGCCTGTTTAATGCTTACCCACATATTGCCTCTCTTGAACGTGATACTGCGCTTGCTTACTTTAAGAAAGTTGAACTCATCCTTAGTAAACGCCCGAAAAGAACTCGCCAATTTGTTAGTGATGCAAATAACGAATTATTTCAGCACCTTTTTCAAGCGCCGCAGCCTCTATTTGGATCACCAACTTAAAACAATTGTAGTTTTTTGGTGCATACAACTTCTTAAGTTGCATTAAATTAATACATAAGTATTAACTTCAACATTCATGCCATTGAGCTGGATTATGGAGGGATAAAATAATTTATATTTTTTTGATTTTTAGTCGAACTGTGCTTATCAAATACGTGGCCAAGTTAACGACCAGGGGGAAAGAAACGCTTGTAGAGCAAGCTGGAACTCAGGAGATTTGAAATACTCACCTTCACGAGGCATTTCAGTAAAGCGATAGTCTTGGCCCAGCAGGGAAAAGCCAATGCTATAAGCATGCAAATAGACACGATCTATAGTTTCACACGCCGAAGCATCTGCATAAAGCGCATCACCCAATATAGGCGCGCCAATACTTTTTAAAGCTACTCGAATTTGATGCGTCTTGCCCGTATGAGGCTTAACAATAAAAAGACGCACGCCCTCACCTGCAGAAGCACTAAAAAATTGAGTAATAGCCGGATTATCGAAAGACGGTAATAATTTCCACGCACCGCGCCGCGCTGACGCCATATCACCTTTTATTAGCCCCTGCTTTTTTTTAGGTTTTTTTGCGCTAAGCGCTAAATAGTATTTTTCAATTTGGCGATTTTTAAACTGATCAACTAGTTCCTGATTTGCGGCTGCCGTTTTTGCCATAACCAACAAACCTGAAGTCACTTTATCTAAGCGATGCACCGGATAAAGCTCAGACAATCGTTCTGTTTGTTTAACCGTTTCAAATAAACCTTGCCCGCCATCATCACTATGAAAGCTAGTATTTGGCTTTTTATAGATAATTAAAAAATGCTCGTTGCTTTCTATTAATTCATAAACATCATTCATAAATATTTCATCTATTAAGTAGCCTTGTTGCAGCATAAAAAACTAAGCCAATACTCGCCAATATAAATCTGCTAACTATAATAAGGACAAGTGTCCGCAGTGTTGCACAGTAAAGGGTAACCCCCAAGGGCATTCATCTCAATGCCCCTTAAATCCTGACTGTGAAGTTCAAGGATTTACCTAACCACTGCAACCTGCGGATACCCTATTATTCTCGTATTTATCCGCACTTTAAAATATCCCCACCCAATGCACATTATAAATTTATAATACGTAATTATTTTCTATTAATTAACTTTATGACTGACATCAACTCCGAATCATTAAAACCTAATGTTGAATTTTATCGCACCCAACATAAACTCCGCTTAAGTTATATGCCTTGGCTTTATGCCGAACTAAAGCCTGCTCACAAAGCGTGGGCAAACGAATGGCAACTTGAAATACAAACATATCTGCAAAAAGTAGAAACTATTCAGATTGGTAAAAATTGTTTTATCGCTCCCGAAGCCAAACTTTTCGCAGAACCGGGCCGCCCCATTATTATTGGCGATGACTCTTACATAGCGGCTGATGCCGTTATTCATGGTCCTGTAACCTTGGGCAAAAACGTTTCAATTAACCATCACGTCACCATGGATGGCGGCAGCAAGGGTATTCACATCGGCAACAATGTTCGCATTGCAGCTTACTGCCAATTGTACGCCTTTAATCACGGCATGCTGCCGGATAGATTGGTATCTGAACAACCCATTCAGTCTCGCGGGATTTATATTGGGGATGATGTATGGCTGGGCGCTAACGTTGGCATTGTTGACGGCATTAGTATTGGTGATCACGCAGTCGTAGGTATGGGCAGTCAAGTTACGCGCGATGTTGATACTTTTAAAATTGTTGCCGGAAACCCAATTCAGGTTATTGGCGACAGGCGAGATAAAAAATAATCGCTTTAAAAGGATTGCGGCTTCTTATGCCACTCCAGTAGAATGCGCGCACTTCTCTCGGGGGAGTAATCTGCCAGTTTTTGAAAAATTACTGGCGCTATTGTCAACAAACTTGCTCATATAGCATGGCAATAGCGTCCAACTGAATTGTTGGATTGATGAGACCTGAGACATAGCTACCGCCACTGGCGGGACGGTTGCTATGTCTCTGGTTTAGAAATCCCGCCCGGATCTTATGATGGAAGCCTTCCTTAGCTCTACCCTCGCAGTCGCTATCGCCGAAATTGGTGATAAAACTCAACTCCTCGCACTCTTTCTGGTCGCCAAATACGGCCGACCATACATCATCAGTCTTGGCGTACTTTTATCCACTGTGCTCAATCATGCGCTATCTGCATGGGTTGGCGCTTGGCTGGGCGATAAAATCCCCCCTCAATATATTCCCTGGATCATCAGCGCTAGCTTTCTCGCCGTCGCCATTTGGCTTTTAGTGCCCGATAAAGAAGACGATGATATGGGCAAATTCAGCCAATATGGCCCTTTAGTTGCCACATGCATCCTGTTCTTTTTGGCAGAAATTGGCGATAAAACCCAGATCGCAACGGTTATTCTAGCCGCCCAATATCAAACCCAAGTTCTCTGGGTTGTCGCTGGAACCACCTTGGGCATGCTGATCGCCAATGTTCCGGTAATTTTCGCGGGTAAATGGCTTATGCAACGTATTCCGCTCACGCTCGCACACAGATGTGCCTTTGTATTGTTTTTGGCGCTAGCAGTCATAACGCTCGCAAAAGCTTATCTCAGTTAACGATTTAGCAACCCTCAGATATTGATTGCTAGCTATAGGCAGTCAATATCTGTACTATGCGCGTCCCGACGCTCCTAGGTCAGCGTCGCCTTTCTCTTTCTGGTTATTGGCACTTCGCCAACTAGAATCTCTTGCTCGCCAGACCTATCCCCACTGCGGGAGGCCGAGCTACAGGAAAACACTATGTCATTTGCTAATCTCGGCTTAAATGCCGAAATTCTTCGTGCTATTGCTGAAGAAGGCTATAGCACGCCAACACCAATCCAAACCCAAGCCATCCCCGCTGTTCTTAAGGGCGGCGATATACTCGCTGGAGCACAAACGGGTACTGGTAAAACGGCAGGCTTTACCCTGCCCCTGTTACAAAAACTGAGTGCAACGCCTAAAGCCGTTAGCGGCCGTCGCCCAGTGCGCGCATTAATTCTCACCCCAACCCGCGAGCTCGCCGCACAAGTTTTTGAAAGCGTGCGCACTTACGGAAAATATTTGCCATTACGCTCTACCGTTGTTTTCGGTGGTGTAAGTGCCAATCCACAAATGATGAAGCTGCGCGGCGGCGTAGATATTCTGGTTGCAACCCCCGGCCGCTTGCTGGATTTGGTTCAACAAAACGCAGTGGTATTAAAAGAAGTGGAAGTGCTGGTGCTCGATGAGGCAGACCGCATGCTCGATATGGGTTTTATTCACGACATTAAACGCGTTTTAGCACTACTGCCAAAGCAACGTCAAAATTTATTGTTCTCTGCAACTTTCTCCAATGAGATTAAAGATCTTGCCGATAAATTATTAAATAAACCCACACTGATTGAAGTGGCGCGTCGTAATACTGCCAGCGAACGCATCGAGCAAACCGTTCACCCCGTTGATCGCAATCGCAAGCGCGAATTGTTAACACATTTAATTAAGCAAGGTGATTGGCAACAAGTATTAATTTTTACGCGCACCAAACACGGCGCCAATAAATTAACCGAGCAATTATCAACGGATGGAATTAGCGCAGCAGCCATTCACGGCAACAAAAGCCAAGGCGCTCGAACTAAAGCTTTAGATGATTTCAAAAAAGGCGCTATTCGCGCTCTGGTTGCTACCGATATTGCTGCACGCGGAATTGATATTGACCAATTGCCTCACGTAGTGAATTACGAACTGCCAAACGTACCTGAAGATTATGTACACCGTATTGGTCGTACCGGCCGCGCAGAGAGTGAAGGCGTTGCAGTTTCGTTGGTATGCGTTGATGAAGATAAATTTTTACGCGATATCGAAAAATTAATTAAGCGCGATATTCCAAAAGAAGTTATCACCGGTTTCGAACCAGACCCAAGTATTAAGCCAGAACCGATTGTATTGGGCCGCAGCATGACGATTGGCCGCAACAATGGTGGTGGGAATGGTGGCGGAAATAACGGTGGTGCTCGCAGACCTGCACTGGGTGCAAAACCAAAACCTAAAACAGCAAGCAACAATGGCAAGCCAAATGGTGGCGGCAATTCCTCTGCAAAAAAACCACAAGGGGCAACACGCAGAAGCAAACCTAAAAAGCCGGTTATTAAAATCGGTTAATACAAATAAAAAAACCGCTATTTATTAGCGGTTTTTTTATGGGCTTCATTTTTCGAGAGCTTAGCGCTGCAATTCGTACTTACGCATTTTCTCCACCAAGGTTGTACGGCGAATACATAATTTATCTGCCGCACGTGCAACCACTCCACCGCAATCATTCAATGCCTGCTGAATCAAACTCATTTCCAAATTAGTAATATATTCGCGCAAATCTATGCCTTGATCTGGCAACAAAGGATTGTCATTCATATTGACGTAACCCGTATTGGCATGAACTGCTGGCGCAGAAGCAGGTGCAAAATCTTCCGTGCTCACATCTACATGACGATATTTAGCAGGCAAATCTTGCACACCAATTACACCATAAGGATGAATGATTGCCATTCGCTCAACTAAGTTTGCCAGCTCACGCACGTTACCGCTCCACTCGTGCTGGCAGAGAGACAAAATCGCTGCAGAATTAAAGCGAATTGAACCGCGCTGCTCATTTTCCATGCGCGCAACCAACTCATTAATGAGCAAAGGAATATCTTCCGAGCGCTCTTTGAGTGAAGGTAATTCAATGGGGAAAACATTGAGGCGATAATAAAGATCTTCGCGGAAGGTGTTATCGGCAATCATAGTTTCTAAATTACGATGCGTTGCCGCAATAATTCGTACATCGACACTTTGAGTTTTATTGCTGCCAACACGTTCGTAACAGCGCTCCTGCAGAACACGCAAAATTTTAACTTGCATGTTGAGCGGCATATCACCAATTTCATCCAGAAATAATGTCCCGCCTTCTGCCAACTCAAAACGTCCGGCACGAGAATTTATTGCGCCAGTAAATGCACCCTTCTCGTGACCAAATAATTCACTCTCCAATAACTCTGCTGGAATAGCGCCGCAGTTTACAGGCACAAAAGGCTTATCTCGACGCGGAGAATTATAATGCAGGTTACGCGCAACAACTTCTTTACCTGTACCTGACTCACCGGTAATTAACACTGACACATCTTTTTCAGCAACTTGCGCCATCATTTCGCGCACGTTCTGAATTTCGCGGCTGGTACCTACCAAACTGCGGAACAAATGGACTGGGCGGCGCGTTGGCTGGCGCTTACTGTTGGATTGGGCTTCGCGATAAAGCTGCGCACGATGCAAGGTATCGATTAATTTATTGTAGGTTGGCGGGATGCTGAGTGTGGCTATGATCATGTGACGCAGAGAATCTTCCAGACCATCTTCACTGGGCGCAGTGTCACCGGTTAAAACGACTGCTAGCTCATCATTCCAATCACGAATATTTTTTAGAAGTTGTTCGAAGCTTTGTTTAGATTGTGAAAACTCACCAATAAAAACCGCAATATAGTCTTCGCCTTTGTTCTCACTCTGCACAAGCTCCTGCCAAGTTTTCGAGCAGGCAGTTAAAGTAGTTTCGCTTAAAAACTCTAGTAACACTTTTAAATCGTGCCGACGCGATTCACTGTCATCAATAACTAAGACTTTGTTGTTACGCCACATGTCTTATGACCCTTGTAAATAGGCAAACTGGCTAGACTTTGACCTGATCAAGCGTCGGAGCCATGACTAATAATGCTTAGGTTTAGACGAGGATATGGAGCGAGTCAAATTAATGGCAGGAATTAACAAAAGTTTTTTTCGAATGGGCACAAATGCGATGATTTTTTGACTGGATTGACTAAGAAGGCGTCTAAACACCTGCTCTCGCAAGTGTTTAACGTGCAGCAAAGGAGACGCTTTTATTAGGGAGCAGCTTGGGGTTCTATGCCATCCCAGCCAGATTTAATGGTCTTTAGAAGATCTATGACCTCAGCAACCATTTCAGTTTTGTTGAAAGCCGAAGCCTCCAACAAGCGGCGCCCCATATAATCATAAAGATTGTCTAGACGCTCCGGTAAATCAGTACCTTCTACACTCATATCCAATGAGCTACGCAAGCCAGAAATAATTCCCATCGCCTTGCCAATTAAAGCCCCCTTGGTAGCCGTGTCGCCACGCTCCATTGCAGACTTGGCACCATTAAGACGCTCCAAAGCCCCTTCCATCAGCAACTGAATAAGACGGTGTGGTGTTGCATTATTAATTTGAGTTTCCAGCCCAAGCTGGCGATATTGCTTGAGGGCTTCTTGCGAATTGTAGTTAGACAATGTTTAGGCTCCTTTGACTGGCTAGGCTGCTAGTTATACCGCTAAGCCTAGCACTAAATCAATGCGCCATTGAAGCAACTTCGCGTTTACATTGCACAATGAGACTTGCGTATACCCCTTTTAACTCGTTTAGAGCCTCAGCAATCGCTTTTGCATTGCCTTCATTTGCACAAATCACTTTATCAATGATCATCGCACAACTCTGATCTAGGCGACGAACCTGATCCCAATCTTCGGCAGCTAGCGCATTATTCAAAGCTAGCTGCAAGCTACGCACCTGTAATATCCCCGAGTGGCCAACATAGTCTATGGGCTCCACCAAATGCAGTTGCATATCAAGCAACCTCGGGAGCGATTGCATCCCAGCCAGATTTTAACTCACCTAAAAGGCGGCCGCATTCATCCAAAATGGCAGGATCATTATCCAAATTCGCCTTAATCAAGCGCCGAACTATGTAGTCGTACAAGCTCTCAAGATTGGCAGCAAGCTCACCACCTTCTTTGTCATTCAAACTACCTTGCAAGCCACCGACTATATTGATCGCTTTACCAATCAGCTCACCTTTGCGGGCAATTTGATTTTGTTGCATAGCACCTTTGGCTTGGGCAATGCGCTCTAAAGCACCTTCAAACAGCATTTGTATAAGTCTATGGGGAGATGCATCCAATACACTGGCTTGGTTTTTAACGGATGAATAATGCTGCGCGGCCTGGTATGCGTTCATAAAACATCTCTCTTCAGTGAACATTAAGGTTATTGGAGCAAAACTACTTGCTTAACAAGTTAGCGGCATAACCAGAAATTTCTTTAGCAACAATATTTGCGGTAAATTCTCACTCGTATGACGTTTCAGCTTATGATTAACCAAATGCTCAATCATCAATTTAAGGATGCAACATGAAAGTGAATCACAGCCTCACGGTTTTTGGTGCGATGTTGTTAAGTTTTTCAGCGCACTCTGAATCGTTGCGCTGCAAGGGCGACATTGTGGAAGTTGGCGATGCCAAGGTGGATGTGTATAGAAAATGTGGCGAACCCGCTTTCAAAGATTCTTTTTGCGAGCAAATCCCCGTAAAAATAAAACAGCTTAATGGAACCTACAGGATCGTTGAACAATGCCATAACGTTGATGTATGGACTTACAACCCCGGCAAAGGGCAATTTTGGACAAACCTATACTTTTCCGAAGGTAAACTACGCGAAATGCGCTACGGCGATAGAGTAGAAACTCAAGAATAGATTTCCAAAATAAAAGGCCGCATTGCGGCCTTTTATTTTGGAAGCTCATTACTTCAGAGTCTACACACCTTTATAAGCAACACCATCACGCAAAACATAATTGAATGTATTATCCAATAAAGTTTGCCAACGCGATTGTAAAAATAGACTTGGGCAATCTTCTAATGCAAACGCTTGAAAACCTTGCTGTGTTAGCAAATGGGCAGCAGCGCGACTACGACGACCTGTGTTGCAGTAAAAAATGTAGGGACGATTTTTATCCAGCATGCGCGATTTGATACCGAGTAAATTTAACGGAACGTTTACCGCTGAATTCAAATGCAATTCGGAATATTCTTCTTCACTGCGTACATCAACAGCAACGGCACCAGCCGCAATTTTCTCAGAAAAAGATTCCAGTGCAATTGATGGAACTTGCGGCTCTTTTAACAGACGGAAAAAGTCTTGCTTACCCAAAGACATCAAAACACCATCAGTTAACATAATAACTGAAGCATTACGCGCAGCCTCATTCACTAGAGCATCTTCACCAAAACAGCGCCCTACTCCAATAGTCGCAAGATGTTGGCGACCAGAGTCGTTGTGACGCCAAACCTCAGCCTCACCTTCTTTGATGAAATAACACTTATCGCCCAACTCACCTTGGCGAATAACTACATCACCAGCGTAAACAACTTGCGGGGTTAGCCGAGAAAAAATATCTTCTACATTAATGGGCGGCACTTTGAAGAATAAATTAGATTTCAATACAGTCATCATCCAATCAATGTCTTCATCTAGATCGCGCTGACGAGAAATATTCAGCTGTAAATAATCTGCCACCTGGCTCCAAGCCAACAGTTTATCCAAACGCTCGCTATCCAAACGCAAAACACTACAATCTGATTCTGCAACCGCCGTTACTAAACGCGGCTGATGATGCGCAATAGGCAGCAAGGTTGAGCGACCCTTTATAAGTCTTGTCACATTATTTTCATCTACAAGGCTTACATTGCCATGCAACAGATAAACGTGGTGTGCATCATAGCTACCGCGATTAAAAATGGTTTGTCCTGCACAGATAACTTCTGCATCTGAATTGCTCAGCAATTCCAATAGATGAGCCTCGCTCATATCTTTGAGCGGAACCAATGTGCGCGTTAATGACAAATCAAATTCAACGCGCACGGGCATCATATTTTTTTGCGGTTGCATAAAATATTCCTTCGTTGTACAGCATAAAGAGCATTCATTTAACAACAAGTGAAACAACTAAGTGCTTACAGATTAAATCCACGTCTACCTTGCAAACCACCGGTATGAATGAGAATCAACCGACTGCCGCGCGGCCAGTAATCTTTCTTTAACAATTGGGCAACTCCCCAACACATTTTTACGGTATACACTGGGTCGAGCTTAAACTTGGATTCCCGCTCAAACTCGTGCATAAACTTGAGCATATCTGCCGGTAGTTTTTTACCGTAACCACCACCGTGAAAACCATTGATTAAACGCCAGTTGGACGTAACATCACCCGTCGATTTTTGATGATGAATAATTTGGCTGCCTAGACCTTGAGCACCATCAATCCCAGAATCTTTTAAAACCGAAAAACCCAAGACTTTTCCATCAGAACCCACTTGCCACAAACCTGCCGCAACTCCAACTAAGGTATTTGCGGTACCGCATGCTAAGCAAACCGAAGTATAGTCAGATTTAACTTGGCGGTATATTGCAGAACCCAGTACTTTTGTACCTTGAATTCCATAGCTATTTGCACCACCTTCAGGAATTTCGAAAAATTCACCATAGGTGCTGCTTAGAAGCGCACTAAGATCTTCTGCTCCCCGCTCGCGGTAATCACTCCGTGAAACAAAATGTAGTTTCATCCCCCAGGCTTCAGCATCTCGCAAAGTTGCACTTAATTGCTTGGGGCGCTCACCGCGAATAACACCAACTGCGTTAAAGCCGTAAGTTTTAGCAGCTGCAGCCAATGCATAAATATGGTTTGAGTAAGCGCCACCAAAACTTAACAACTGTTTTTGCCCAGCTTCTTTGGCAGCGTGCAAGTTGTAAAACAATTTGTAAAACTTATTACCGCTTACATACTCATCAATAAGGTCTTCGCGCCGTATTAATACTTCAACCCCTTTCGCTCTGGCCAAACTCCAATTCAGGGGTTGTAACGAAATATTTTCCGCTTTCGTTAAAAATGCATCTTCAGATAATAACTCAATCAAATTCAACCAACCATTTCTCTATAAACGTGATTAACGCTTTTCTGAAACCAGTTTATAGGAAATAACTTGATGATGCTCGCAACGATCACTTTCACCCTCATGGAACTCTATAGGCGACCCTATACGCACCAACGGTTTGCCACACGGGTGCCCGTTAGCATCCGCGCCTTTGCAGGACGGATTTTGATAATGCTCAAACCAATTCGAATAGAGGCGCTCGCCTACACCTGAATTTTTCGCAACATAAGCAGTTGGGTTTTCAATGTACTGACTCAAATCTGCGAGCGGGATTGTAAATTGCCCTGCACCGGGGTGATAAACCACAAAATTTACGCCTGCCCTATCCAAACGCGTTAATACCTGTTCGCCACTGTTATTTAGCAGCTCTTGATAATCTTGTTTGATTTTGACAATTTCTTCTTTCAACGCGGTTTCGTTTTGATGGCGATAAAATAATTCCACTTCGCGCATATCCAACATTTCACGTAGCTCAGCCGTTGCAGTTTGCAACTTTAACGAAAGCTCTACCGCAAAATTTTCTTGCAGCGCCTGAATTTGGCTATTTTCATCATTTTGTGCGGCTTTTAATTTATGCGAAAAATATTCTCGCATACCCTCAACCTTGCTAGCCTGTACATCAAAACTTTCTTTAAGTGAACGATTGCGCAACTCCAAATCTACATTCAGGGTTTTTAATTCTTTTACTTTTTCTTGATAAGCCTGCAGGCGCTGCTGATGCTCATGCTGCAGCTTTTGAATGGCTTCTTGCTGCTTGGAATGTAGAGTCGCAATGCGTAAGCGCTGTTCTTTAATAAGACTCGCCGTTTGGTTACGCAACTCTTGCGAGTAGTGTTCGTGCATTTTTTGCTGCAGGACTAACGTATTTTGTTCTTGCACAGGCTGAACCGCTACAGTAGGCACGGCCACCAAGCGCTCCTGAGCTGGCTTCCTAAAAATCACGCCCGTGCGATTGTTCTGCACAGACTTTTTGAGTTGAGCAAAACTGGACTTGGCTGGATCCATTTGCGGATCCCAAAGTTTTTTCTGGTGCCAACCAATTGCGCATTGACTGTAACAAGCTAAACGAATCGGTCCAGCGCCCATATCGGGACCTTTCCCAGAAACATCGGCGAGTTGTTGCAAAGGAATATTCCAGCGACGATCAACCATACCGCGATCATCAAAATCCAATAAGAAAAACACCGCGGCGGTAATCTGCAAACTGGAATTAATATGGAGGTAAACCGCCTTCGCGGAAGAGCCCTTAAAATCAGGCATGGGAACAAAGCCGTCGAGGATAGCCTCAAATTCCGGGTAAAGTAATTCCCGAGTTATCACATCTCCTACGAACAAGACCACCGCCTCAACGGAGTCTGTGCTTTCTAGTGTCATAAGTGGCATCCCAAATATCGACGGACAATCTAGCCGTGGTTGCAAGGTATGGCCTGAGTATATGTTAGCTTGTTTTCTAACTAATTGATCTTTGCCGCAAAAATGGCTATTTAAACTACATTTGCGGCCTGTTCCACGGTGGTTGTGGTATTGCACAAAAGACTGAGCGTGACTGGATTGGCATTTTGCGAGGGCGAGAAACGACAAACACTGGCCGAACCAGCGTTAGATGATTTGAAAGCGGTAAAAACGGAGGTGGAAACTACTGAAAGAACGTTTAACGCGGATAAAGGCGGGCGAAATCAGATATCTGAATAGTCATCAGCTATATCGTCGTCATAGTCTTCTACATCGTCCAACAGGTCTTCAATATAATCTTGCATAACTACCCCTTTAGTATTCTTATGCGTGGTTAAAAATCGGATTCCCTTCCCGAATTTGTTCCTTAAAGACAAATCTACAGTCACAAAATGACAAATCGATGAACGAAAAATAAACATTTAATGACAGATCAAAGGGATATAGAGGCAAACGATGGGAATACAAGTGGGGTATAAAACAAAAAAGCCGCCTTTAGGGCAGCTTTTTAAGAAGTAGTGGCGGACCGGACGGGGCTCGAACCCGCGACCTCCGGCGTGACAGGCCGGCATTCTAACCGGCTGAACTACCGGTCCGCAAATCTCAACTAGAACACATTTAAGTGGTGGGCGGTACAAGACTCGAACTTGTGACCCATGCCTTGTAAGGGCATTGCTCTACCAACTGAGCTAACCGCCCTTGTTGAGAGGTGCGCATTCTACCTAATTTTGGATGGGTGTCAAACTTTTTTTGTCGTCATTATGCAACAAATAAATCCCAAGGCTTTTAGCCCACCATCTCATAAATTAATTGATTAAAAATCCAGCATATAGTTAAAAACCTGCGGCTTGGACTTTTGATGCAACGCGGTCAGTGCGACAATAACCACCCTTGTAGATTAAGCAAACACGTACATGAACCATAGGCCAGCAAAGATTAGCGCCCAAGCGTTAAAACCTATATTGATAGCGAGCGGCATATGCGCCATCAATCCGTGCTTTGCTGCGGGCAGGGAAATAGAAACGAGCTTGAGTTTGTTAATCATTATTGCCGGCCTGCTCATTATTCAAACTATCCTGATTGCAGGATTACAACATAGCCGACTTAAAAACAAAGCCGCACGTAATTTATTAAAATCCCACCAGAAAGAACTAGAGCAAAAAATTTTGGAGCGAACCCAGAGTTTGCATCAGAAAAATAATGAGTTAGAAACTGCTATTCAAAGTCACAAAATCATTGCAGCACAACTGCAAGATACCAAACGCCATCTGCAAACCATGATTAATTCAGTACCAGATATTCTGGTAGGTGTAGACGCTGATGGTAAGGTGACTTACTGGAATATCGCTGCCTTCGAAAGAACTGGCTTATCATTTGATAAAGCGCTAGGCACTCACATCATTACTGCCCTCCCCCATTTACCACTTTCTGAAGACCAACTCGAAGAAATTATTAAGCATCAGCAACCTTTCATTAATCGCCAGTTACAGCAAATCGAAAATGAAGAGCCGCGTTTTTACGATTTGCGTATTTATCCATTAATTAGCGGTCAAGTGTTAAGCGGGCAAACATCAGGCGCTGTTATTCAATTGAAAGATGTTACCAAGCGCGTACAACTCGAAAACATGATGATCCAAAATGAGAAGATGTCATCGCTTGGTGAATTAGCAGCCGGTATTGCGCATGAAATAAATAACCCCCTCGGCGTTATTTTACATAACGCGCAAAATATTATTCGCCGCACATCACCAGAGCTGGACTCAAATATTGAAGTAGCAAAAAAACTTAACCTCTCTTTTACGCAATTCACTAACTATTTGAATGAAAGAGAAATACCGCAATTTTTGGAAAATATTAAAGCGGCAGGTGAGCGCGCAGGCAAAATTGTCAGCAATATGCTCGAATTTTCACACAGCAATCACAGCGAAAAAAACTGGGTTTACATTCCAACACTTATTGAACAATCAATTGAATTTAATCGTAATGCCGGCTTCGCGGAGCAAGCAAAGATGGCCGACGTTAAAGTAATCACAAATTTCAGCCCTGACTTCCCCAGTGTGTTTGCGTCAGCGGCAGAACTACAACAGGTTTTTTTAAACCTATTGCGCAATGCCTATCAAGCTCTAACATCTGATGATTACAAACATCCAGATGAATTGCGCGTAGAAATTTCTGGTTACACCAAAAAATCCGATATTGTGATTGAAATAAGCGATAATGGCCCCGGCATGAAAGACAACGTGAAAGACCATATCTTCGAACCTTTTTTCACCACTAAAGAAGTAGGTAAAGGCACAGGCCTTGGTCTTTCTGTTTCTTATTTTATTATTACTGAACACCACAAAGGCAAGATCAGCGTCAGTTCCCATTATGGCAAAGGCGCAACCTTTAAAATTCGCTTACCTATGAGCGGCGACCGCCAGTTCTCTTTAGATATTTAACTTCTTCCTTTTCGATATTTTTAGTTCACTATGACTCAACCACAATACACATCTGTTGCATACCAAGCTCAGCTCGCTGAAAAAATTGCCATCTTCAAACAAGACTTTGCTGAATTTTCATTTCCAGATCCCGTGATATTTGAATCAGCCGAAAAGCATTTTCGTATGCGTGCAGAATTTCGCATTTGGCATAAAGGCCCAATTTCAACTTATTGCATGTTTACTGACGATGAATTAAAGCGCCCCTACGACATCACTGAGTTTCCGATTGGTTCAGAATTAATGAACCGCCTTATGACAGAACTCATGAATGAAATTAATGCCGATGAAAAATTGCGCACCAAACTATTTCAAATCGACTTCTTAACGACACTCAGCGGACAAGCCTTAATTTCGTTGATTTATCACCGCAAGTTAGATGAAGAATGGACTCAGGCTGCGCGCGCATTGCAAACCAAATTAAAGATTTTTGTGATTGGCCGAAGCAAGGGCCAAAAGCTGATTGTCGATCAGGATTTTGTCATTGAACAATTGCGCGCTGGTGATAAGCAATTTCGCTATCAACAAATTGAATCTGGCTTTACCCAACCTAACGCAGGCGTATGTGAAAAGATGCTGACCTGGGCAGTTGATAAAAGCCAAAATTGGAATGGCGACTTAATCGAGCTTTATTGCGGCAATGGCAATTTCACCTTACCACTATCGCAAAATTTTAATCGGGTATTGGCAACCGAATTAGCAAAACCTTCAGTAAAGTCTGCGCTTTATAACATGGAATTAAATCAGATCAGCAATGTTGCCATTGCACGACTATCCAGCGAAGAGTTTTCACAGGCGATGGATAAGGTACGCAGCTTTAATCGTCTGGAAGGAATAGATTTAGACAGTTACAACTTCACCAGTATTTTTGTAGATCCGCCACGTTCTGGAATGGACCCGCATACAACATCTATTACACAGCGCTATGACAACATTATGTACATTTCATGCAACCCGGTGACGTTGCGCGAAAATTTGAAAACCATTACACAAACGCACGAGATAACTAACGTCGCTTTATTTGACCAATTTCCTTATACCCATCACTTGGAAGTGGGTGTAACTCTAAAAAAACGCGCATAGCTTAGGGGGCGAGCGCGAGACGATCTAAATTTTTTAGCTTCGCACGCCCTCGTCTACAAACGCTTTACCATATAAAACGCAACGTCATTGCCGTCCACATAAGTATTTAAATTTTCCTGTTGGATGGCCTCCAAATCGACAAATTCAGAAAAGCCAAATCCCTGCCAAAAGGCTTTGGAATTTTGTACCGACAAAAGTGCAAGCGCTTGCGCAGAATTTCTTAATGCATGTTCAGTTGCAGCTTGGATAAGTTTTTTACCCACACCACATCCTTGCGCAATTTTTAGCAACGCCAAGTCATGCAGATACAAACAATTGGCATTTTCCACCAAGGCAAATGGCGCATTGAGTGGGTTTATTTTTCCAACCTTTGACCAATAACCAACCAAATAAGCACATACTTGCCCTTCACGTTCGGCAACCCAGGCTGTGGTAGGGCTTAATTGAAAACGCTGTGCGATAACCTCAGTCGACTCTAAAAAATAGCCGGAGTAAGCTTCTGCTTGAATATCTTCTACAGCAACTAAATCAGTCAACCTCATGGAGCGGATACCAAAACTCATTCGCTATCATCCAAACCAATTGATTCATCGTCAGCAGCTTCAATAAGTAAAGGATCATTATCTACTTCATCCTCCAACAAATTAACATCTATACGCTTTTTGGTTTTAGCACCCAACTTACGCAAGTTGTTAACTCGAGTTATTACATTACCTTTACCCGAATCCAATCTATCGCGTACTTTTTTATAAGCCTCCTGTGTTCTGCCTAGCTGAATCTCCAAGGTTTCTAATGATTCAAGAACAAAGACAAACTTATCATGTAAAGCCCCTGCCTCTTTCGCTATACGCTCAGCATTTTTATTTTGCTTTTCGTAGCGCCAAATATTTTCTACTGTACGTAAAGTCGCCAGCAACGTGGTCGGGCTAACCAGAATAATATGCTTATCGTAAGCTTCACGGTACAGATTGGGCTCATGCTGTAAAGCAAGCATAAAAGCAGCTTCAATAGGAATAAAAATAAATACAAAATCCAGTGATTTAACGCCCTCTAGTTTTTCGTAATCCTTAATATTTAAACCCTTGATATGACCACGCAGTGAATTTACATGCGCATTCAAATGAGATTTGCGCTCCTGTTCATCCTCTGTGGTGCAAAATTTTTCATAATCGATCAGCGATACTTTTGAATCGATAATAATATCTTTTTGTTCTGGTAAATGAATAATCACGTCCGGCATGCGGCGTGTACCGTCATCGCCGGTGAAGCTCATTTGGGTATCGTATTCACGACCTTTTTGTAGGCCAGACTCTTCCAGCAAACGCTCAAGAATCACTTCACCCCAATTGCCCTGGGTTTTATTGTTACCTTTTAAAGCCTGTGCAAGATTGACAGCATCCTCACCAATTTTTTGCGCTTGCTTTTGTAGCTCTAACACTTGGCCAGATAAACGATTGCGATCCGCATTTTCTTTTTCGTAGACATCTTCCACTTTTTTACGGAAGTCGTTCAGCTGCAATTTAAACGGATCGAGTGTAGTCTCAAGCAGACTCTTGCTGGATTGCGAAAATTGTTGCTGTTTATTATCGAAAATCTTATTGGCGATATTCTCAAACTCTTTAGACAATTCGACTTTGGCGTTTTGCAAGATCGTAATTTGCTCAGTAAAGCTTTTACGCTCTTGTTCCAAGCGTGTATTCAGTTCGGTTGCTTCTGCTGTTACTTTTACCAATGCCACTTCTTTTTGTTGCAGCATTAATTGCGTATCTGCAAGCTGCTGCAATTGCTGTTTAGCTGCAGCCAAGGATTGCAAATTGGCATTCGCCTGATCTTGCAATTGTTGATGGGCGGCTTTTAATTGCTGCAATTCCTGCTTGGCGTCTTGCACTTGGGATTTTGTTTGCCCAAGCTCTTGCTGCAAGCTCGTTTCACGCAAGGCAGCCTGATGCAACTCCTGTACGTGAGCTGATTTGAGCTCATTCTCACGCAACAGAAGCGAATCATCCAAAGCCTTGCGATTATTCCTGCCCAACACCCAGCTGGCGAAAAAAAAGCCAACCAAAAGTGCAATCAATACAACCGCAAGAATAATAAATGCACTGTTCACAAGTGATCCTTAAATAAATAGGTTGAGGGTACTGAGCTGCTACCCTAAAATTCAGTTTTCGCCATTTTAACGCAATTCTACTTCAGAGCCCCCATGTCATTATCACCACCCAATTCGAACCCGCGCATACTGGTTTTTGATTCCGGCGTCGGCGGCCTGAGCGTAGCGCAAGAAATTCAACAAAAGTTGCCTTTTGCACCTTTGGTATATGCGTCCGATAATGCCTTTTTTCCTTACGGCACTAAGGGGGAATTAGAATTAATTGCACGGGTAGATGCTGTTTTTCACGCGCTGATAGCACGATATCCGGTAGATATTATCGTAGTGGCTTGCAACACCGCTAGCACTCTTGCCCTACCCCATATTCGCAACCATTTTAGCCAACCGACGGTCGGTGTTGTACCTGCAATTAAGCCAGCAGCGGCGCAAACAAAATCAAATGTTATTGGTCTATTGGCAACGCCAGCGACTGTTGCACGCACCTATACCCACAACTTGATTAAAGAGCATGCAGCCAACACCGAAGTTATATCCGTGGGTTCAAGTGAGTTAGTACAGTTAGCCGAGCAAAAATTACGAGGCGAAAAAATCACATCTGAAAGGTTAAAACCTATTTTGCAACCCTTTTTTGATCATCCTCGCGGGCATGAAATGGATACGCTAATACTCGCCTGCACGCACTTTCCACTAATGCGGGATGAATTAAAAGAACAGTTCCCTGCACAAGTGAGCCTAATCGATTCGGGCGAGGCCATAGCACGCCGCGTAGTATCTTTGCTGGGTGAGCGACAATATGCAGAGCAGGAACCTGAGCATCTTGTGGTCTTCACCAAAGCATCACCTGCGGTAGAAGCACTTCAACCGCAACTGTTTCAATTTGGAATTCACAAGCTAGATATTCTTGAAGTTTAATTCGGCAGACTCCCTGCAGGTTGATTTATGGCAGCATCAGAACTGGAACAATTTTTCACTCAGATAAAAAGTGCGTTCGATGAAAAATCATTGCAGCGCGTGGTGCTTTCAAAATATCAAGGGAAGGAAGCAAACCTTGAGCGAATCACCATTCGCCCAATACATATTAAAGACGATTACTTTCTCACTTTCCTCTACGATTACCACACCAATCACATCACCAAAAATTTTACTATTGTGGATGCTCTTACATTGTTGGATTCATTACTTGGCGATGATTTCAAAAATGCCCATATGATTAGCGACCAATGGGAAATTCAATTAAGTTTTAGCAAAAAAGGTAAAGTGCTTGTTAATAAACATCGCAATAAAAATGCAATTGGAAAATCATCGACTGAATCAACCCAAGAAAAAACGTTATCGCACAACAAAGACAAGCATCGCTTTGTAGAACAGAGCCGCCCCTATTTGCGCGAACTGGGTATAACTGATGCCAATGGCCAAATTATTCCTGCCATGTCGCGCAAATGGAAACAAATCAATAAATTTATTGAAGTCTTGTCTGCTGCTATTAGTAATACCGGCTTGGCGCAGCGTGAAACAGTGCATATTGCCGATTTTGGTTCAGGCAAAGCCTATTTAACTTTTGCTGTGCATGACTATATCAGTGCGCAGCTCAGCGTTAATACGCAAGTGACTGGCGTTGAATTGCGTCAAAATTTAGTAGATTTATGCAACCAAACTGCCAACAAACTGTGTTTAAACGGCATCCAGTTTGAACAAGGTGATGTAAAGCACTTTGCAGCAAAAAATATCAATGTGATGATTGCTTTACACGCCTGCGATACAGCGACCGATTACGCCATCCACATGGGCATTCGTACCGGTGCTGAAATTATTATGTGTTCGCCCTGCTGCCACAAACAAATCCGCCCACAACTAAAAAGCCCTGCTCTGCTTGCACCAGTATTACAACATGGAATTCATCTGGGACAAGAAGCAGAAATGATTACCGATGGCTTGCGCGCGTTGCTACTGGAAGCCAATGGTTATGATACACAGGTATTTGAGTTTATATCACTGGAACACACCAGTAAAAATAAAATGATTCTTGCGCAAAAACGCAAGCAACCAAGAGATAACCGCGAAATACTGGATCAAATTGCAGCCATTAAAAACTTTTATGGTATCCAAGAACACTGCTTGGAAAAATTATTACACGAAAGCAGTATTTAAAATTAATGAACTGATTTCTTGCTAGGAAAATTATGCATGGCAGCCACCTATTTATCGCTGGAATCAATTACTCCCGCACTGGAAGGCAAGGCGCTAGTCCTTGCACCCAACAATCGCTTACGCAATCACCTGCTCCGCGCCTATGCCCTACAACAAACCACGCCTGCTTGGGTAAAGCCTAACATTCAAAGCCTTAACCAGTGGTTGAACTCTCAATGGGAGGCACTGCAAAACAAAGGTGTGAGTTATTCCTGCACTAGCATTGCAACCGATATGCAACGACAAATCATATGGGAAGCAACGGTTAAAAACTCATCTGTAGGGGCAACCCTTTTACAACCCAAGCCATTGGCACAACAAGCTGATAGCGCTTTAAAAAATTTGCAAATGTGGAGACTCGGCAATGAACTCACAACTCATTATTTCACCGACACTAAAAGCAATTGCGCACAATTTGTAGCGTGGACAAATGAGTTCAAGCGAGTTTTAAATTTGCAAAACTCCATAACTCAAGAAACCAGTTACGAACTTATTGCCCAAGCCTTTGCGCAAGGAGATTTACCAAAGCTTCATGAAATCTATTTGGAAGGCTTTGATGATTTACCACCACTAGTGCATTACCTATTAGAAAACGCAACACACAACTTAATACGTCTACCGAACCAAATTACCAAAAAAAGTCATTTAGTTCGCACACAAACCAATAACTTCGAAGAAGAAGTTCGTGCAGCGGCGTTATGGAGCTATGCACAACTACAACAAAATTCTTCCAGTGCATTGATTGGTATTGTCGTTCCCAATCTCGGCCAATGTCGCGATCTGGTCGAACAAATTTTCACAGAGGTATTTGAAGCACACACATTGCTACCTAATTCACCACGTTACACATTACCCTTTAACTTTTCTGCGGGAACTCCCTTAGGTAGCACGCCTCTTATTAACAGCCTGTTTGAAATATTACGGTTACAAGATGATGAGTGGCCATTGGAAAAAATATGCAATCTGCTTTGCTCACCTTTTTGGGGCAATGAAATACATGAGCCTGTTGTGCGCGCACATCTCATCGCCGAATTACGCAAGCTTGGGCGCATTGCATTAAGTACAAGCGATTTACGTTACTGCGCAAACAAGCTGGAAACCACCATTCCCGCATTAGCCAACTTGGAATTGAGCAAACGCTTTGAAGATGCGGGAAATTTATTGCGTCGTGGCCTTGATAATAGATCAGCGAGCGAATGGCTTTCTTTATTTGACCAATTATTATCGATTATGAACTGGCCAGGTACTCGCCGTTTAGATTCGCAAGAATACCAACAGCTCAACCAATGGTTTGAAGTGCGTGATCAATTTGCTTGTTTAGATCGGCATTCAGCCCCCATAAGTTACACACAGGCTTGTCGCTATTTACGTGAGCTTGCGGATAAAACACCATTCCAAGCAAAAACGCCTGATTCGCCAATTCAAATTCTCGGTGCACTTGAAGCAGCAGGTTTGCAATTTAGTCATTTATGGGTAATGGGCCTAAGCGATAACCAATGGCCACATGTTCCATCACCCAATCCACTTTTGCCCTTGCACCTGCAACGCGAACACAATATGCCGCATGCAAGCGCAACGCGCGAATTGGAAATCGCTGAAGGATTGACCCGGCGTTATAAGCAATCTGCTCAGCAGGTTATATTTAGTAGTGCTTATGGCGATGGTGATAACGAACTTCGTCCAAGCGCATTAATTCGCGATATCCCCTTAACCGATATCAATGAGATTCTGCAAAAAAATACATCTCATCTACAAAATTACTATCGCGACCTACAAGGCTCAGCACAATTAGAAATTATTCATGATGCACGAGGCCCCGCATTAGGAAAACAAGAACCTGTACGTGGTGGCAGCAGCTTATTTAAATACCAAGCCTCCTGTCCCTTTGAAGCTTTTGCTCGCTTGCGACTAGGTGCAAAAAATCCGGATGAGCCTGTTATAGGTTTCAACGCTGCGGAACGCGGAAATTTATTACATGACTCTCTAGCCGCTATTTGGCGCGAGTTGAAAAATTCAGTCAGTTTGGCTGCGCTGAATGACTTAGCGCTGGAAATGCTTGTGAGAAATATAACCCAAGAAATTATTGGCAAAGCTCAAGCGCGAAACCCGCGCAAGTTGGGTAAAGTGTATTGTGATTTGGAGCAAAAGCGCCTAACCAAATTATTATGCGAATGGTTGGCAAATGAACGGGAACGCCCCTCCTTCAAGGTTATTGCCATTGAAGAAGATAGCGATATTGAATTCGCAGGATTAAAACTGAAATTGCGCATTGACCGCATTGATGAATTTAATAACGGTGACCGCTTGCTTATTGATTACAAGACCGGTAATGCAAGTGCAAAAGCTTGGCAAGGCGAACGCATTACCGAGCCCCAACTTCCACTTTATGCGGTAACACGTACAGATATTACCGCCATTAGTTTCGCCCAAATAAATCGTAAACAACAAAAATGGGATGGGCTTGGCGAACTGCACGACTACAGTTTAGATCAGCAAGGTATTAAACCCAGCGATGACTGGCCCTTTCAATTGCAAATGTGGCAAGAGCAATTACAAAAACTTGCTAGCGATTTTATTAACGGCGATGCACGAGTAGATTTCAAAGATATCAATAGTGAAAACTACGCCGCAGATCTATTACCTTTAACACGCTTGGCGGATGCAGATGCTCTCATTCAATTTCCAGCGGAGAGCAACATATAATGAATCAACCTTTAGATTTTTTAGCTCGCCAAGCAGCACTTGATCCAAATCGCTCATTTGCAGTTAGCGCTCCTGCTGGCTCAGGAAAAACCGGCCTGTTAACTCAACGCTTACTAAAATTATTAAGCTTGTGTGAAAACCCAGAAGAAGTGCTGGCAATTACCTTTACGCGCAAAGCAGCCGGTGAAATGCAAGACCGTGTTTTGCAAGCCCTATGGAAAGCCAAAGAACAACCACAACCGACCAACCCGCACGATTTATTAACCTGGCAACTTGCCACTGATTTATTAGCGCACGATCAAGCAAAGGGTTGGAATTTATTGCAGTGTCCGCAGCGTTTGCGTATTCAAACAATTGATAGTTTATGTAGCGCAATTGCTCGCCAATTACCTATTGCTAGTGGTTTCGGCAGCCAACCAAAAGCGGGCGATGACGCAGAAGCCGCTTATCGCCAAGCGGTGCATCAACTATTGAGTGAATTGGAATCTGAAACCTTAGTGCGCAACGATTTAATTCGCTTGCTGGAACATTTAGATAATAATTTACCTGCACTAGAAAGCCTATTAATGGCATTGCTCGCAAAACGCGACCAATGGCTCGGCGTTGTTTTTCAAGCTCAACATAAAAATGCGCGCACTTATTTAGAAGCAGTACTGCAAGAAATTAATATCGAAAACTTGCAAGCGGTAGAACATATCTTGCGATTGCACGGCAGTGAATTGGCAAGCATTGCAGATTGGGCAGCAGGCAATTTGCAGGAGTCCGCGCCAGATACACTAATCGCAAAACTACATGGCATAGTTGGATTACCTAAAGTTGCGTTAAATCAATTGGAACAATGGATTGCACTCGCAGACTTTTTACTAACCAATGACGGAACCTTTCGGAAATCACTGACTAAAAACCAAGGATTTCCTGCAGCCAAAGAAAATAAAGATAGCGCAACTTACAAAAATCGTTTTGCTGAATTGGTAGGCGCAATTACTGAGCAACATCCTGACGCCTGCGACATTATCCATGACTTACGCAACCTCCCCCCGCACTTTTACGATGAAAGCCAATGGGAATTGCTAGATAGCCTTACACGATTACTACCGCGTCTAGCCGCAGGATTAGATATTGTATTTGCAGAGGCAGGTGAAACTGATTTTACCGCTGTAAGCCAAGCCGCTCTTAATGCACTTGGATTTGAGGAATCACCGAGTGAAATTGCACTGCAACTGGACTACAGAATTCGCCATATTTTAGTGGATGAATTTCAAGATACTGCCAGCACCCAACTTGAGCTTTTACAAAGACTCACTGCCGGCTGGCAAACTGGCGATGGCCGCAGCTTATTTATTGTGGGCGACGGCATGCAAAGTTGTTACAGCTTTCGCAATGCCAATGTCGGCATTTTTTTGGAGGCACGTGCACAAGGCATTGGCCATTTACCTTTAGAAAAATTGGACCTGACTGTAAATTTCCGCTCACAAAGTGGAGTTGTTAATTGGGTTAACCAACAATTCCAAGCGGCATTTCCTGCCGAGGATGATATCAGCCGTGGCGCGGTAAAATATTCACAATCCAATGCGTTTAAACCAGAGCTGGATGGTAAAGCTGTGCAGGTTTATTTAAGCCCCTTTTTTAAGACCGACGACAATAGGGAAAGTGACGAGGATGAAACATCTAGCGGGAATCGCTATATTGCAGAGCTACAAGAAGCAGAAGCTATAGCCTTGCTCATCAAAGAATTGCGAACTAATAATCCTGATGACTCTGTTGCGCTACTCGCACGCGGCCGCAACCATTTACAACAAATTTTTCCGGCAATGAGCCGTTTAGGTTTAAGCTGGCAAGCAACGGACATTGACAGCCTTGCTCAACGCATGGCAATTATTGATCTCACCAGCCTTACACGCGCCCTGCTCAACCCAGCTGACCGGATTGCATGGCTCGCCATTTTACGCGCTCCCTGGTGCGGATTAGATTTAAAAGATTTACACACTCTAACCAACACCAAAATTGCTGAAAACAATCCTGTTGCAAGAGAAAATGATTTCCCTTTTATTTGGCAGCAAGTTTTATCTTTTGAGTCCATGCCGACATTAAGCAACGCAGGACAACACGCTTTATCAAGATTTATCAGTATCATCCAACCCTCCCTACTTACACGCCAGCGAAAATCGTTACGCCAGTGGGTTGAAGGTACTTGGCTCGCACTGGGTGGCCCCGCAACTTTATTAGATGCGCAAGATATTAATGACATTCCTACTTTTTTCGCCCTGCTTGATAAACATCAACAAGGTGGCAGCATTACTGATTGGAATAAATTTAATCGCGCCGTAGAAAAACTTTACGCAACTCCGCGCCAAAATGCGGATTCCAAATTACAAGTAATGACCATGCACAAATCCAAAGGCTTGGAATTTGATCACGTTATTATTCCACGCTTACATAAATTATCCCCCAGCGATGGGCAGCAACTTTTATTATGGCGTGAACGTTTAAGTCGCCGAGGTGAGCGTCAACTATTGCTTGGGCCTTTAGCTCCCGTAGGTGGCGATAAAGACAAACTTTATAAATACATTCAAAAAGAAGCGGCCTTGCAATTAGATTACGAAGCAACTCGCTTATTTTATGTTGGCTGCACACGCGCCATAAAAAACTTGTATTTATTTGCGAGCCTAGCACAAACCGAGGAAGGAGCGTGGAAAACCCCACCCAAAAAATCATTATTAAATAGCATTTGGAAGGGTATTCAAGATGATGCCAAAATTATCCCTGCGCATAAAACCATAAAAGCACCCGCTAACGCCGACAATTTTGAAAGACCTGGGCTACAGCAACTCATTCGCTTAAAGGCCGAATGGCAAGCACCCGCCCTAACTGATAATGAAATTCTCAAAGCTTATCGCGGCAAAGAAGTTAATGATGA
Organism: Cellvibrionaceae bacterium; assembly: GCA_021151525.1. Taxonomy (GTDB): domain Bacteria; phylum Pseudomonadota; class Gammaproteobacteria; order Pseudomonadales; family Cellvibrionaceae; genus Cellvibrio. The sequence continues at coordinate 81,295 of JAGKXD010000005.1, forward strand.
AGAAAATATTCCTGAAATAGAAAGTCGTAGCGCAAAACTTGCTCGTCACACGGGTACTATAATCCATCGCGCGCTACAAAATTTAGTAGGCATAGCCCATAACCTACAATTAGATGCTTGGATCAAAATACAAGAACCCTTTTGGAACATTCAACTAAAACAAAACGGTTGGAACAAGGAAGATACAGAAATTGCTCTGCAAAAAATAACGCGCGCAGTCACAAACACCTTACAAGACAATAAAGGACAATGGATATTAAATAATAACCACCCACAAAGCGCCTGCGAGTTGGCAATTACGCACAAGCAAGGCGATCTGATTGATTTAAAGCTGCGTGAAAATATTATAGACCGCACCTTTATTGATGAAGGTGCACGCTGGATTATTGATTACAAGAGCAGCGAACCTAATGCAGACCAATCAATTACTGATTTCATTATTCAGGAGACTGCAACTTATCGCTCACAACTTGCGAGATATAAGGCGTGTTTTAGTGCGCTAGGAGAATCTGAAATTCGAACAGGACTATATTTTCCACTGCTCGAAAATTCCGAAAGATTTGTGCAAGTGGATATTTAAGCTTCCAAAAGGGGCAAATAATTGAAATTGATTTACACGCATGAAAACCGCTTACTGGTCAGCAACGTAAAAAATATTTTAGAGAATGCGGGTATAGCTGTTACCTTAAGCAATGAATTTGTGGGCAGCGCATCGGGTGATATATCTCCCTTAAGCACTTGGCCTGAAGTTTGGGTGCTAGTTGAAAGTGATTTCGATAAGGCAGTGCAAATAGTTAACACCGCTTTATCCAGTGACAATAATGGCGATTGGATATGCACCGAGTGTAATGAAACCAACTCAAACTCTTTTGAGTTATGCTGGCGCTGCCAGACAGAACACTGCATCTGATATGAAATAAGCTTCACTCCCACTTTTTAAGTATCTACCAGAAGTGAAGCTCAAGATTAAAACTTATAGACAATAGTAGCAGAGGTTGTTGTATCAACCTTTTCTTTACCTGGCGCAACCTTTGTATCACTTGCTACAGCAAAACCAATTTTCATTTGCATAGCGTTGCTAATAGACGCAGCAAGTGATGTTTCACTAAGACTACGGGTATTGCCCGATCCGCTTTCGATACTCAGAGTTTGTTTAAACACTGCTGTTTGTGTGACCTTCCACTCCAATTCCGTTGCCACACGCAACAAGGCGCCCTGCTCAATCTCATAGATATAAGGATCATAAACATTTTCCGTCAACAACACTTTTTCGCCACGAAAATAACCGGGACCAGCCTCCAAAAACCATTTAATAGCTTCATTTGAATACAGCCAATCACCGTAACCTATAGCAGCGGTTTCATAGGTTTTGTATGCACCAAACTTATCGTGGGTATATGAAGCAATACCAAACAAGTAAGATTTGTCTGCATTTGAAATGAGATATGATGATTTTGCTGAGACTAAATATTTATCTGCCGTTTTTTCTTTTATTTTTGTATTGTCGTCCTGAAGCACATCATCCTGTTTGTATAATGAGCTAAAAATATATTCGTTATTAAAACGGGTGAGATTTTGCTTAGCATCTACTTTCGCATGCACGCTTGTGGTTTCAGTATTGCCAGATGTAGCAATTGCGCCCAACTCAACTTCAACTTCCCACGGACGCCTTTCTTCTGCAATTACAGTGGCAGATAAAACGGCTATTAAAAATGCCAAATTTGCTTTCAACATAAAATGATCCTTTCGTGTTTTGAATTACAAAACGCACGGCAAAAAACCTCACGTCAACTAACCCTGTGATTTTATTGTGCCATTCCATTTAAAAACTGTGTGAATTATAACCTAGGGCGAAGGCTGATAAATAAAAAAGGCGGATAGCTTATGCATATCCGCCTTTTTTAACCCACATTATTACTTACTTTTCAACAAAAGCTCGTTCAATAACGTAATCGCCTTGTTCACCAATACGTGGTGATATTTTAAAACCGCGTGCATCTAACAACTCGCAAGTGCTCTTCAACATCTCTGGGCTGCCGCACAACATTGCACGGTCAGTTTCTGGATTGAACGGAGGCAAACCTATATCTTCAAACAGTTTTCCACTCTCAACCAAATCAGTCAAACGACCTTGGTTGCGGAAAGGCTCGCGAGTTACCGATGGATAATAAATTAACTTTTCACGAACTTCTTCGCCAAAGAATTCATTGTTCGGCAATTCGTTCATGATGTAATCCATATAAGCCAGTTCGCTTACCGTACGCACACCGTGGAAAAGCACCACTTTTTCAAATTTTTCGTAGACAGATGGATCGCGAATCAAACTCAGGAACGGAGCAAGACCGGTACCTGTACTCAAGAAATACAAATTTTTACCCGGCTTTAAATCGTCAACCAATAACGAACCGGTTGGCTTTTTACCCACCAATAAATCGTCACCCACCTTTAAGTTTTGCAAGTGAGATGTCAGCGGCCCATTAGGTACTTTAATGCTGAAAAATTCCAGCTCTTCTTCATAGTTTGCGCTGGCAATACTGTAAGCACGCAACAAAGGACGACCATTAATTTCTAAACCGATCATTACAAATTGGCCGTTTTCAAAACGCAATGCGTCTGAACGCGTGGTGGTAAAACTAAACAGAGAATCATTCCAGTGACGTACACTTAATACTTTTTCAGTTGCTACAGCAGCCATTTCTTTTTTACCTTAATTAATATCTAAATTAGAGTGCAGCCGAAATTTTCGGGATAACATCAAACAAATCTGCTACCAAACCATAATCTGACCAATGAAATATTTGCGCGTCTGGGTCTTGGTTGACGGCGATAATCAAGCGGCTTTCTTTCATTCCTGCGATATGTTGAGCGGCGCCCGATACACCAAAGGCGATATAAATATCTGGAGCAACTACAGTACCCGTTTGACCAACCTGCCATTCGTTAGGCGCAAAACCTGCATCAACGGCAGCACGCGTAGCTCCTATAGCTGCATTCAATTTGCTCGCCAAGGGCGACATAAGTGCATCAAATTTTTCCGCGCTACCGAGTGAGCGTCCACCAGTCACAATAACGCTGGCCGTCCCCAACTCTGGGCGCTCACTGATTTGAATATTTTCAGCGATAAAACGTGACAAACCTTTATCACCCGCCGCCGCAACCGCTTCAATTGGTGCAGCTTGTGCAGCATCTTTCGCAGCAGTAAAACCTGTTGGGCGCACAGTTAATAATTTAATTTTTTCCGTAGTTTGTACAGTTGCGTTTAAGTTGCCGGCGTAAAGCGGACGAACATAAGTAGATGCATCAATAATTTTGGTAACTTCCGAAACCATATCAACATCAAGCAATGCCGCTACACGTGGTACAAGATTTTTACCAAAGCTGGATGCAGCAGCAATAATATGCGAATAGCTTGCAGCCAAACCTTGTACCAAGGGCGCGAAATTTTCAGCGAGTGGTTTTGCGTAAGCTGCATCATCAGCAACCAATACACGCGCAACACCTTCTACACTTGCCGCTTGCTGGGCAATGGCATTTACGTTGTGACCAATCACTAGTACATCAACATTGCCACCCAATTGAGTCGCTGCAGTAATCGCTGAGCGCGTTGCGGCTTTTAAAGTTTGTTGATCAAATTCTGCAATTAATAGAATAGACATTTGGCTTATCCTTTATTGGTTTGCGCTTGCAAAACTTCAATCAATTCTTCAACACTACCCAGCATTTTGCCCGGTGCGCGCGCTGGCGGCTCGGCAACGTTGATGGTTGCAACCTTACTGGCGATATTCACATTTAAGTCAGCCAGAGCAATAGTTTCCAACGGCTTTTTCTTCGCCATCATTAAATTAGGAAGCTTGATATAACGTGGATCGTTCAGACGCAAATCAGCGGTTACTACGGCGGGTAGATTTAATTCTACTGTCTCTTGGCCGCCATCAATTTCTCGTGTCACTTCAACTTTGCCGTTGGCAACTTTAACCACAGAAGCAAAAGTCGCTTGACCAACATTTAACAACGCCGCGAGCATTTGGCCTACCTCAGCAGCATCATCATCAATAGCTTGCTTGCCAATTAAAATTAATTCCGGAGATTCGCGTTTTGCAATTTCACGCAGCACTTTGGCACTGGCGAGAGAATTTAAATGGTCTGCCGTTTCAACCAGAATTGCGCGGTCAGCGCCTAAAGCCAAAGCGTGGCGCAATACATCTTGAGCATTTGCAGCACCGGCTGTTACCACAACAACCTCAGTGGCTACACCGGCTTCTTTTAAACGCACAGCTTCTTCAACAGCATGTTCGTCAAACGGATTGATGCTCATTTTGGCGCTGGCGATATCCGCCCCGCTGCCGTCAGCCTTAGCGCGCACGCGTACGTTGTGATCCACAACGCGCTTGATTCCAACCAACACTTTCATGCTTGTAGCTCCGTAATCATTTGAGGCAATTATAAGTACTTGAACTACATCTGTAAAATTGATTACTCTTATATTGTTAATCAATAATACTGATATTAATTCACTTGAAGAAAAGCCCATTAAAACGGCGCGCATTATACGGCCTGAGCCGGAAAATCTTGTCGCCTTTAGCAGGCTTTTGTTTATTTAAATCAACATCCAGCGAGTAATTTGCTCCATATGGACCTTAATCATGAAATTTAGCCTTCGCCAGCTTGAGGTTTTAGTGGCTATTGGTCGAGAAAGCAGCGTATCGCGAGCTGCTGAAGCGCTCTCCATGACCCAATCTGCGACTAGCATGGCCTTGGCCGAGCTGGAAAAGCAGTTCAATACTCGCCTATTTGATCGCCAAGGAAAACGCCTTCAGCTCAATACCGAAGGACGCGAACTCCTGCCAAGAGCCATGGAATTGCTCGACCGCGCTCAGGAGCTGGAGGCTCTACTTGAAGGAAAGATTGGTACCGGCTCCTTACGCATTGGCGCCACCCTGACCATCGGCAACTATCTAGCTACCTTATTAATAGGTGACTACATGCAACAAAACCCTGGCAGTCGGGTTGAGCTGGCCGTGCAAAATACATCAACGATTATTGACCAAGTGGCTCACTTTAAGCTCGATTTGGGGCTAATTGAGGGCGATAGCCACCACCCCGACTTGCAAATAACCCCCTGGGTAGATGATGAGTTGGTTATTTTCGCCGCACCTGATCATCGCCTCGCCAACAAGAAAAATCTCAGTCTTCAAGATTTGGCTGACGAAAGTTGGATTCTCCGTGAGCGTGGCTCAGGCACACGCCAAGTTTTTGAGGCTGCAATGCGCCACCAACTTACCAACATGAAGGTCTTATTGGAATTGGAACATACAGAGGCGATTAAACGCGCCGTTGAATCTGGATTGGGAATTGGGTGCATTTCGCGCTTGGCATTAAAAGACGCCTTTAGACGCGGCAGTTTAATTCCATTGGAAATTCACGGGCTTGATTTGAAACGGCGTTTTAACTTTGTACTACACAAGCAAAAATTTTTGACGGCAGGCATATCATCATTTTTAAGATTGTGTCGAGAAGCTACTGAAAATGTTAGCCGCAGTGATCTTATTATTTTGCGCAAGCCCGATGGCAAGCCTGTGGAATATCGCTAATTGGTGATTAAAGCCACTGCTGCTAAACTCATAAGATTAAAAGAAAGTATGTAAATCAATCGGCAAGTTAAATAACCAAAAGCAAACAGGGAACTCTCTGATGGGCTCGCATCAGGATTCGGTCAAACTCAGCCTACTTGCCCTTATTGCACAGCGGCTTTTGTGTGCGCTACCAATAATGTCACTCAATATTATTTTAATTTCTTGCGCCTATGGCAGCACCGAAACGCCTGTTGTGGTCTCTATTAAAAAGCCAGAATTAACAACGACCAATCCGCAACTTTCCGAAGCCGATATTATTAACCTCGCCCTGGAAAAGACCAAAGCCACCTTTGGCCCTTTCGAATTGCGCCCTATTCCGCCCATGAATCGTGCGCGTACGCTCTCCGCGCTGAGTAATAATTTTTATCCCAACCTCGTTATGATGATGAGCTATGACGATGAAATGGTTGAGAAGAACCCTTATAAATACATCAACATCCCTATAGATTTTGGCGCAAATAGTTATCGCATTTGCTTTATGCGACCAGAATTAAAAGAAAAGCTGAAAAATATTCAAAGCATCGATGAATTGCGCAACTACACCTTTGGGGCGGGGATTGGTTGGCTGGATATAAAAATTTTGCGCTATCACGGATTCAAAGTTGTCGAGCAAACCAGCGTACAAAATCTTATTCGCATGACTAAAGCAGGAAGAGTTGATTTATTTTGCCGCGGCTTTAATGAAATTTTTACCGAAATAAAAGACGAACCTGAAATTAATGGGCTTAGTTATGATGAAAGCTTTCTCCTTTATTATCCGCTGCCTAAATTTTTATTTGCACATAAAGACAACAGCGCAATCCTTGCCCGCATTCAACAAGGATTAATCCTGGCAGATAAAGACGGCTCTCTGAAAAAATTATGGATGACAAAAAATAAAGACAATATAACGGCGAGTCACTTTGAGCATCGCCGTATATTCCGCTTAAGCAATCCCTTTATTAAAAATTTGCCCAAAGACTATGAGCAGTATTTTTATAACCCGCAAAAACCAAATCGTGTCCCATAGCTGCCTGATTAAAAGCTGTAAGAAATATTCGCACCCACCTCTTTATCTGGCACGGTACTGGAACCCGAATATTGGCTTATAAAGAAATGGATATTGACCTGATCCCAAGGCGTTAAATCAATATATTCGCTGAGGATTTTGGTATCTGACTCATTCGTCAAATAGGATTGCTGATCGTTAAAGCTAACACCAACACTTAACCACTTCGCTAACTCTTTTGATAGATTAAGATTTGCATAGACAAAGTTTCGTGTTGGATAAACATCCGCCACAGAATCATCCCCCGATACAAAATCGTAGCCAATATTCGCACTGAAAGAAAAACCCTCAGGACGATAAGATATACCCGCCTCCAGCAATCCATCTTTGGTTCCGCTGCCAATACCTACCTCACTATCACCGGTATCTGCTTTATAACCCAAACCAAAGCTTGCTCCCCAATTTGATTCATCGCCCAACGGCAACCGATAATGCGCAAATGCTGTCGCATCCCCGATACCATTATGGCTTTCATTTAAATTAGCTAATGTCTCCAAAATTTTATCGCACCGAGTCAATTGCTTTTGCGTGATCTTTCCGCGATCAAGTAAAATTTGCTGCTTGGCTGGTGTAAGCGCAGTAATGCGCTCACAACGAGTAATCAGTCTTGGGCGAACGCCATTAATATAAAACTCACCTTGCATGTCATACCAAGGCAGACTGAGTGACAAATCCCAATTTCCCACAACCAAATCGGGGGCAATAACTAGGCTTGTTGATTTAGCTGTAGATTTAGCGAGGTCTTGCTGTTGATGGGCCAGATCAACATCTAGCGACCAACTTGTATCGGTTTGATCATCCGCATAGGTGGCGGCACCAGCACACAAAACAAAAGCAATACTAA
>JAGKXD010000030.1 GCA_021151525.1 Cellvibrionaceae bacterium
ATTCTTATTTTATATATTGGCGATTTTCTCATAAACAAAAAGGGCAAGCCGAAGCTTGCCCTTTGGGAACTACATTTTGACGATTACAAAATTGGCAACGTCAGGGTAACAACAACGTTCACTTCTTTGTTGATATCTGAACCGCCATCATCAACGATAGAACCAACAGTGAAGCTCAACTTATCGTTGTACTTGTAGGTAGCATCGATGTGAGAAGAGGTAATTTTGCTCTTCATCATGTGTTGACCGTATTTGAAAGAGAATGAGTCAAAGATCAATTCAGCAGTAGCATAGGCGTAATCTTTGCTGCTCAATGGATCGTGGTCAGCAACGATTGCATCGTAGTAAGTCAACTTCAGCGGGCCGTAGCCGATGGTTGGAATCAACTCTACATAATCACCTACTTTGAATGGCTCAATACCTGCGCCTTTAGGTGCTGCGTAGTTGTAAGAGGTAACGCCCAAACCATAAGTGAAATCGCCTGCTTTACCTGAGTAAGCACCGTACAAATCCCACTCAGTACCCAAGGTACCATCACCAGATGAAGTCCAAACACCAGCAATAAAGCCATCGCTGCTTACGTTTACATCCGCAGCCAACGCAGCACCACCACCCAAATCATAACCACGCCAGTAGTACATGTTAGAAGCACTAACAGTAGCAGCAACTTCAGCGTGAGCAGCAGGTACGGCAAAACCAGCTACGGCAGACAGTGCGGCGCAAGCAACAACTAATTTTTTCATCTTCATGAGTAAATCCTCTAAGTATGTTTCTACATTTAGTTTTTGAGGTAGCCGAACCGTTTAGAACGACATGCCTGTAACTTTGCAGATTGCAAGCCAACTTTAAATTTTCCTTAATTTTCATTAAGTTAAATTACGAATACCATCTTGCATACAAAATAAAATACTCACACAAGCACCATATTGAAGCACAAATTCGCACTAAGGCTAGGATGCACGCACCAAATCCGCTCACTTGAATTTATCCACACTAGCTTTAGCCTCTTGCAGTAGATCTTCACGCCACATCATTTTCTGCAAAGCGATAAAAACCAACTTTCGGATGACAAATCCAAATAGAGCAATAAAGCAATCACCACCAATGCAGCCCCCATCCAAAGCTGTAAACTCAAGGATTCATGAGCAACACAAGCGCCTAATATCAAGGCCAATACTGGTGTCATGAAAGTAATAAGCGATACTGCCGTGGGTGACATATTGGCAAGCACATAAAAAAATAAAGCTGCCCCCACCAATGAACCCAAAATTGCCAAATAACCTACCGCAACTAATGATTTCATCGATATGGCAATTGGCACATATCCATCCACAACCCACCACATCACCAAAAGTCCAGGCAATGCAAACAAAAGCGTTCCCAATGCCTGATTAAACGCATCGGTTTTAACTTCAATTTTTTTAACCAAGACACTGCTAAAACTAAATAAACAACAAGACAATAAAATTCCCGCAACGCCATAGGCTGCACGCAAATCAAACGTCAACTGATGATAAAAAATAACAACCAAACCAGTGAGCGCCAACAACAAAGCAAACACCCGCCGCGCACTAAAAGGATTTTGTTTAAGCAGCACCAACGTCATTAACCCCATCACGAAAGGTGACATAGCAAAAACTACCGCAACCAAACCCGAAGGAATAAATTGCGCAGACCAATACACCACAGGCATATTAGGAAAAATGCCTATAGCGCCCGCCGCATAAACCCGCCACACGCCCGCTTGCCCGAAAAGTTTTCTGCGCAAAAATAAATTAATCATTAACCCAAGCGCGAGCGCAACTGACATGCGCAGTAGAACCGCAGCAATAAAACTTAAGCTATCGCTGCTCCATTGAATAGTCAGTGGCGTAGTCGCCCATATGAGCACCACCGAAAAATATGCGAGTAAAACTGCCATGCGCTGCCTCCTTGTTTTCCACAATAAAAATTATTGCTTTGAATAAGGGCTACAAGAGAAAACACGCGGCAATTTTTAGGAAAACAAAAAGGCCGCAGGTTTTATGCTGCGGCCTTTGAAAATTAGAGAATATTAAAACTATTTACTCTCGCTCAAATTCCGCAAATAAAAATAGGTTGCCGACCAGCCAAAATAGGGGTCGTGCGACGCAAATTCGTTTAGCGGAATGATGTAGAGACATAGTGTTAATTTCTGAACAATTAAAGATGAACTGACTCTAAAGGATCTTTATAACTTTCACAACGGCTTTTTAAATATTTTTTTATAAGACCAAATCCCCTATACTTTCGTCCATATTCAACTAGGCATCATTATGAAGACTTATCTCGTTGGCGGCGCAGTGCGCGACAAATTACTCGGCTACCCCTTTCACGAAAAAGATTGGGTAGTTGTAGGTGCCACACCAGAAATCATGGAGCAACAGGGCTTCACTCCAGTCGGCAAAGATTTCCCAGTTTTTTTACATCCAACCACAAAAGAAGAATATGCGCTGGCTCGCACCGAACGCAAAACTGGCCGCGGTTATGCAGGATTTAGTTTTTATTGCGGAGAAGAAGTCACACTCGAAGATGATTTAATTCGCCGCGACCTAACCATCAATGCCATGGCTGAAGATGAACATGGAAACATTGTTGATCCCTACGGAGGCCAACAAGATATCACCCACAAAAAACTGCGCCATGTTTCTGCTGCATTTTTAGAAGACCCTGTGCGCATATTACGTATTGCACGTTTCGCTGCACGCTATCATCATTTAGGTTTTACCATTGCCGATGAGACCAATGCACTTATGTGTGAGATGGTAAACAATGGTGAGGTCGATCATTTGGTAGCTGAACGTGTTTGGAAAGAAATGGAACGCGCATTGGGTGAAGCTGCACCGGACATTTTTATTCACAGTTTGCGCGACTGCGGTGCACTCGCACGCTTGCTCCCTGAAATTGATGCTCTCTTTGGCGTACCGCAAACGGCAACTCATCACCCGGAAATTGATACCGGCATTCACACCTTGATGAGTTTGCAGCAAGCTGCGAAATTAACTGACAGCACAGTCATTCGTTTTGCAACGCTGTTACACGACTTGGGCAAAGCTAAGACACCACAAGCAGAATGGCCGCGCCATATTGCCCACGAAGATCGCAGCCTGCCGTTGGTCAAACAATTGTGCGAACGCATTGCTGCCCCAAAAGACCATAAAGAATTGGCACTCATAGTTGCGCAATGGCACACTCACTGTCATCGCGCTTTAGAATTAAAGCCTGCAACCTTGTTAAAAGTTTTTCAGCAAACCGATGCTTTTCGTCGCTCCGAACGTTTTGATAGTTTTTTAACCTGTTGTGAAGCAGATGCCCGCGGTCGCACCGGATTTGAAAATCGCGATTATCCGCAAGCGAATTATTTTCGCAATGCATTAAAAGCATGTCAGGACGTTGATATAAAAGAAATCGCTGCGCGCGGATTTACCGGTAAAGCATTTGGCGATGAAGTAAATCGCATCCGGCTGACCACGCTAACCAACATTAAAAACGATTTAAAAATTAACACAGCAGAACAACTATGATCCGCACTCAACTGTTAACAGAAAATGGCGAACTACTCATTGGCGATCAAAGCCTGATAGAAATATGGCGCCACAACAAGGCCTGTTTTATCTGGATTGATTTAGAAGGCGAGCGCCCTGCCGATGAAAAAGCCATGCTGCAATCACTTGATTGCCATACGCTTGCGATTGAAGATGTACAGCGCTATCGCCACCCCCCCAAAACAGAAACATTTGATAATCACACATTGATTTTGTATCGCGGTTTAAGTGAGTTTAAAAAAGACCTCACCTTCAAACAAATGACCATTGCCCTTTTCGCAGGTGACCGCTGTTTAATTAGTTGTCACCAACGGCCTTCTCGCGGCATAACTTACTTTTGGGAACATTGCCACAAAGAAAATTTAATTGTGAGCCCAGGCCTTTTGGCCTCAAAAATAATGCGTTTTTCGGTCGGCTGTTATGTAGATTCACTGCTAGAGTTCGAACCATTTCTCAACGAAATGGAAGATTCCATGCAAGATAAACCCAGCGACGATATTATGCGCGAACTTATCGCTTATAAATCGCGCCTGCGAAAATTGAAACGTATATTTAGCTACCATGAGCGCCTTGTCACCAATCTTTTAAAAGATATTCCACAGCGTTTAATTGATGAAGACGGCGATATTGAACACGGCTTGCAGGATTTGTTTGAGCGCTGCGAACGCCTAAATAGTCTGTGCGCCATGTACTACGAAATTTGCGGCGACTTAATTAACGGCTATCTATCGATTAGCTCACATCAGCTGAACAACACTATGAAAGTGCTTACAGTAATCACGGCGATTTTTGTTCCGCTCACGTTTATTGTTGGTGTTTACGGTATGAATTTTGACAACATGCCGGAACTGCATTGGCACTACGGTTACTTTTATATTTTATCGGGCATGTTGCTATTTGCCTGCGCAGCAACTGCATTTGCGTATAAAAAATGGCTGTAACAGCAAGCAGGAACAAGCACTCAACAAACCTCTAGTCATAAAATGTTAACGATCAACCTCTATGGTATGAAATATGTTTGCACCTATTTCGCAAAGCGAAAGCCCGGCAAACACAATTTAACTAATAACAGAGGTTTCCATGCATTTATTTTCAAAAGCATTTTTTACTGCTGCAGTTTTATGTTTGCCGCTAGCGGCTAACGCTATTAATCCTGGTGATATCGCCATTATTGGTATTTACACTGATGCTCCCGATAAAACCGCTTTCGTTGCGCTTGCGAATTTACCCGCAGGCACAACCATTAATTTTACCGATGAAGGCTGGAAATCTTCTGGCGGTTTTCGCAGTGGTGAGAGCCACATCAGCTGGACAGCACCCGCAGGTGGAGTTGCAGCGGGCACAGTGGTGAGTTTGGATATGTCCGATCTTTCCAATAGCGGCGACCAAGTTATTGCGTACACCGGGACGCAAACTAGCCCAACATTTATTTTTGCATTGAATAACGATGGCAGCAGCTGGGCGAGTAACGCCACCAGCAATAATAATTCTGCATTACCCACAGGCTTAATCAACGGCAGCAATGCTATTGCGCTCAATGAAAAAGATAATGCGGCTTACACCGGCATTACTTCTGGCACTGCCAGTGCATTGCTCGCGGCAATTGCAAACAAAGCCAATTGGACCGGCAGCGATAGCAGCACACCAGTTTGGCCAAGCAGTTTCACTGTAATTTCTGGAACCACAAGCAGTGCTGCGAACAGCAGTAAAAGCAGTAGCTCAATAAGCAGCGCTCCTAGCAACACTCAAACAAGCAGCTCCAAATCAAATAGCAGCGCAGCAAACAGCAGTGTTGCAAGCAGCCTCATCTCTAGCAGCATTTCATCAAGCAGTCGCTCAAATGCCAGCTCAGCCGTAAGCATTCCGCCTGTAGCCACTTATCAACAAACTGCCGACGGTTCTGCCGCTGTGTGGGCAGGCGATCACTTTATTAATTTCGATGATGAAACCAATATTGCTCGTTTGTATAAAGCCGGCACAGGCAGCGCTCCCGTTAAAAAATGGGATTTAACCAGCAGCCTTGGCTTATCAAATGAAGCGGATTTTGAAGATGCTGCGCGTATTGGTAACGATGTATTGTTAATCAGCTCGCATGGCCGCAATAAAGATGGCGAACTCAAAACAGATCGCTACAGATTTGCTCGTTTAAGCGTTTCTGGCAGCGGCGCAAGCACAAGCTTAAGTGTCACCGGCTACACTAAAACACTTTTGCAAAATATGTTGGACAGCAGCAAATGGCAACAACCTGATACTGCCGTTATTAGCTTGTTAAAAGAACGCACGCAATTGGAAACGGCAACAGTCCCCAATCTTGCTCCAAAAGCAGATGGTTTTAATATCGAAGGTTTGGCACAATTACCCGGTAGCACAACACGTGTTGCAATTGGTTTGCGCAACCCACTTATTAATAATCAAGCAATTGTTATTACACTTGAAAATCCATTGGAAGCTGCAACGGGCGCAACACCTGTATTCGGGCAAGCAATTCGTTTGGATTTGGCAGGCTACGGTGTGCGCGCTATGGCGTGGTCTGCAACAGACAATATGATGTACATTCTCGCCGGTCATATTAATTCTGACCCAGAAGCGAATTTTTTCTTGTATCGCTGGAATGGCCAACCAACATCAGCCGCAGAATATTTAGGTGCATACCAACACAGCAGTGGCGGTTCGCTTGAAGCAATTCTGCCGCACGCAGGCACCAAGACACTGCGTATTTTGGTAGATGAAGGTGCAGTTTTGGTGAATGGTACTGAAAATAAATCTTTGCCCACAGCTGATCAACGCTTTCACGATATGCTGATTACATTGCCGTAAATTTTATTGTGATTATGATGCACGCAACTCCGGTGTTAAGCCGGAGTTGTTAACTCAACAACCCATAAGGCTTGCGATTGCTTATCATAGTTTGCCCATAAATCGGCGTAGCTTTTGTGCAGCAAAGGGTGAAGTTTGTTAGGCGCTATTTCTGACAAAGGCAAAAGCACAAACGCATTTTGCGTAATCTCTGCACGCGGCAATTCAATGCCAGCTTCCGTACCAACAAAATCACCGTAGGTTAAAATATCTATATCCAAAGTGCGCGGACTATATTTTGGCCCTGTACGCACGCGACCATTATCGTCTTCGATTTTTTTTAAGGTTTCTGACAAGCAAGCAATGCTCAGCTCGGTTTCTAAAGATACAACCATATTGTAAAAATGGCTGCCTTTAAAACCTACGGATTCACTTTCATAGAGAGACGATAAATGCAAAGCACCAAAAATATTTTTGAGCGCATCCAAACCAGCGCGAATATTCTTTTCACGCTCAAGATTGCTGCCTAGCCCCAAAAAAACTTGCGTCATTCAGGCAACCCATATTTTTTACCGCGTTCGATAACCAAACCCACATCGCGCGCAGCGCGCACTGCACCCGCTTTACTGACTTGTAAACGCAACCAGGGTACATGGAACTCATTGATAATAATTTTTGCGATTTCTTCCGCAAGGGTTTCAATTAATTGCGGCTGGAAACTTTCAACAAATTCAATCAAACGATCGGACACTGCTTTGTAATTAATCGTATATTGCAAATCATCGGTCGCAGCGGCTTGGCGAATATCCGTTGCCATTTCCAGATCAAAACTCAAAGTTTGTTTAATCTGGCGCTCCCAATCGTAGACACCAATAATGGTATCAATACGCAAATCGCGGATGTAGACAATATCCATAAGTAGCTTCGCAGTGAGAAATTTTAGAAATTAAAGCGGCGGTAAACTATCGAGCGGCCAGCGCGCTTTTACGTTAACGGCGAGCGTTTCGTTTTGTCCCGCCAATAAACGCTGGCAACCGGCGTAAGCGATCATTGCACCGTTGTCGGTACAGAATTCGTGGCGAGCGTAAAACACTTTTGCGTTAATTTTTGCGAGCGCGATTTCCAAATCTTTGCGCAACTTTTTATTGGCCGAAACTCCACCCGCAATCACCAAGGTTTTTAACCCGGTTTGCTCAAGTGCGCGTTTGCATTTGATTACCAGTGTTTCCACTACAGCGGTTTGGAATGCACAGGCGATGTCTGCGCAAGTTTGGTCATCCGGCAAACCATTTTCTTGTTTGTGCGCCGCAACCGTGGTGAGCGTAAAAGTTTTTAATCCGCTAAAGCTAAAATCCAAACCGGGGCGATCCACCATAGGGCGAGGGAAAACGAAGCGCCCCTCCACACCTGAATCAGCAAGTTTTGCAATTTGTGGGCCGCCGGGATAATCCAAATCAAGCATTTTGGCGGCTTTATCGAAAGCTTCGCCGGCGGCATCATCCAAAGATTCGCCCAGCAATTCGTAAACGCCAATCGCTTCTACTTTTACCAGCTGGGTGTGGCCGCCGGAAACCAACAAAGCTACAAAAGGGAATTCGGGGGGATTATCTTCCAGCATGGGTGCCAGCAAATGACCTTCCATATGGTGCACGCCGATTGCAGGCACATTCCACGCGTAGGCGAGCGAGCGCCCCATAGAGGCCCCCACCATAAGCGCACCAATTAAACCGGGGCCGGAGGTATAGGCAACACCATCGATATCCGCCGAGGTTGAACCGCTTTCTTCCATTACTTGATTGATTAAGGGCAGGATTTTGCGCACATGGTCGCGCGAGGCCAGCTCCGGCACCACACCGCCGTATTCTGCATGCAGGGCGATTTGGCTATAAAGGGCATGGGCGAGCAGACCGCGCTCGCTGTCATATATAGCAATGCCGGTTTCATCGCAGGAAGTTTCAAGACCAAGTATGCGCATGGATAATCAGGTAACCTAGCTATAAATCAGGGAAGGCATAATAAAGGAGATAGAGCTACAAAAACAGAAGTTTGACCCATCATAAGGGGCTAAATGGTTGCAGGGCTATACATAAGCGTATAGAATCCGCACCCCTTGGTTAGCTTGCCGCAACTGCGTCAAACCTATCCTCAAGACATCATTTTTCAGAACAGAACAGGTCAGAACATGCCTTCAGTAAAACTTAAAGAAAACGAACCATTTGACGTAGCTTTGCGTCGTTTTAAACGTGCTTGTGAAAAAGCAGGTATCTTGGCTGACGTTCGCGCTCGCGAATGCTATGAGAAGCCAACCACTATTCGTAAACGTGACGCTGCAGCAGCTGTTAAGCGCCACGCTAAAAAGGTTCAACGCGAATCTAAAAAGTTTACCCGTTTGTATTAATTTTTGACTGATCGATTCCGCAGCCAAGCTGCGCTAGCCGATCATCTAAAATGATGCCTTGAAAGCCGCGACTCACTTGGTGAATCGCGGTTTTTTGCTGCCTGAAATTCAGGCTTTAGTCCACATCAATCCCCATAAAGCCCGCAATTGCCTGATAAGCTTCATCTTTCGGTTCAGGAATACGATCATAAATCGCGTTGTGATCACGGTTTGTAATCACTTTAAAGCTCGCCTTATCGGTTTTTGCCAGCTGCACAAATTGTGCGTACATCAACTGGTTTTCCTCCAAGCGCGCTGGCCAATCGTGATCGCCAATCAAGAGCAGCAAACGCGGAATATCTTTGCGAATGTAATAGGCTGGTGCTGCATCATCCACAACCACAGGCAAGTCGCTCAGCCCGCGCTCTTTTCGCACATTGAAATGGGTTGTCATTTGCCCACTCAGGGAAACAAAGCCTGCAATTACATCTGTACTTATACCCTGTGCTTTTAAATAACGCTCATCCATCGCCTGCATGGTGGCAAGGTAAGCGCCCGCCGAGTGGCCACCCACATAAATTCGCTTGGGATCTGCACCCAATTTTTCTGCATTGCGCACAGCCCAAGCGGTCGCCTGTGCAGCATCTTCGATATAGGCCGGAAATTTAACCTGTGGCGACAGGCGATAATCCACATTCACCACCGCCACACCTTTGGAGCGCCAGAAGTCGGCGATACGCCGGTCATTCGCATAGTTTTTGGTACCCGTTGTCAGGCCGCCACCGTGATACCAAACGAGCAACGGAAAAGGCTTTTTGGTTTTTGCAGGCAAGTAAACGTCCAGCTTGCGCGGATTATCCGCCGCTTCTGTGCCTGCGTAAGTAATATCGCGCTTGCTCGGCATCCACTGGGTGGCCTCATCGGCATAAGCGAACTGCGCAAATCCCGCCAGAAACCAAACCAACAAACCGAATTTAACGTTTCTCATCACCGAATATCCCACCTTGTTTTATTGGCCGAAAGACTAACACCCATAAGCTCTAGAACCAAAATCTAAACATGTTTACTGGAAACTTGATCCATAAGTCAGGATACTAGCAGACCAATTTACGACAGTACCCACCCCTTTATGGCCGGCATGATTCCACAAAGTTTTATCGACGACTTACTCGACCGCATCGACATTGTTGATACGGTGGATAGCCGTGTAAAACTGAAAAAGACCGGCAAAAATTACAGCGCCTGCTGCCCCTTCCACGACGAGAAAACCCCCTCCTTCACCGTAAGCCCGGATAAGCAGTTCTACTACTGCTTTGGCTGTGGCGCGAGCGGCAATGCGCTGGGGTTTGTGATGGATTACGAGCGACTGAGTTTCCCCGAAGCGATTGAATCTCTCGCTCGCGTTGCAGGCTTAACCGTGCCGCGCGAAGTCCAGAGCGAAGCGCAAATCAAGCGCGAGCAGGAGCGAAAAAGCATCTACAGCCTGCTCGAAAAGGCTGACGAGTTTTACCAGCAGCAACTGCGTCATCACCCCAGCAAGCAAATGGCGGTGAATTATTTAAAAGGTCGTGGATTAGACGGCAAAACTGCCAAAGATTACGGTGTAGGTTTCGCTGCGCCGGGCTGGGACAACTTGCTGAAAGCTCTCGCACAAAGCGATGAAGACAAACACTTGCTGATTGAAGGCGGCATGTTGATTCATCACGAAAACGATAAAAAGCTTTACGACCGCTTCCGCCACCGCATTATGTTCCCGATTCGAGATATTCGCGGTCGCGTAATTGGCTTTGGCGGCCGCGTACTGGGCGATGACAAACCCAAATATCTCAACTCGCCGGAAACCCCCGTTTTCCACAAAGGCCAAGAACTCTACGGCCTATTTGAAGCGCGCCAAGCCTATCGCGATTTGCCGCGCCTGCTGGTGGTTGAAGGTTATATGGATGTGGTGAGTCTGGCGCAATTCGGCATCCGCTACGGCGTCGCCACCCTCGGCACGGCTTGCGGCGAAGACCATCTCGAAAAAGCCTTTAAATACACCAATGAAGTGGTGTTTTGTTTTGATGGCGATAAAGCCGGTCGCGCTGCCGCTGGACGTGCGCTGGATGCATCGCTCACCACCATGGCCGATGGCCGCACGGTGAAATTCCTGTTTTTGCCGGAAGGCGAAGACCCAGACACTCTAGTGCGCAAAATCGGCCCGGAAAAGTTTGAAACCATGATTTCCATGGCGGTGCCGCTTGAAGATCAACTCTTTGATACGGCATCAGAAGGCTTAAACATTCGCACCATGGAAGGCCGCGCCACCTTCAGCAAACGCGCCGCCCCCATGCTCGACAAACTAACCAAAAGCGTATTCCGCGAATTGATGTTTGAAAATTTGGCAACCCGCACCGGCTTAAGCCGTAGCATTTTGCAGGATTTGGTACTCGAGGCAGCAAAAAACCCGGAGCCCAAACCCGAACCCCAGAAAGAGCAAACCAGAAACGAGCCGACGAACAGAGAAACTCCGCGGCAAGCACCCGCAAAATCCGCCCCCAGACAAGCTCATATCCAACAGGTAATTCAGCCTCAAACTGCGTCTGCCTCTTATCATCAGGAAGATCCGGGCTGGGGCGACTACTACGAAGCAGATGCCCCGCCACCCACTTACGATGAATTTTACAGCGGCCATCACTCGCGCTCAGCAGTCGCCGAGTCATCGCCGGTATGGAACAGCGGAAACAGCCGCATACTTATGACGCCCGCGCAAAAAGCCGTCGCCCTGCTGGTCGCCACACCGAGCCTTGCCGCACTGGAATCTGGCTATACACAATGGCTGGAAAGCAGCGACAATGACCTGCAAATGCTCGGCCGCCTACTAAAAGTCCTGCACGAGCGCCCCCACTACAACCTCTCGCACCTCATAGGCTACTGGCGCGGCATTTATGGCGAAGCGGAAACTGAGCGCTTAGCCAAGATCGCCGGAAGCGATTTATTGCAAGCTGCCAACGCCCTGAGTATCACCCGCGAAGACAAGGCCGCCAAAGCCGATTACGACAGCGAAGCCGCGTTTAAAGGCTGCCTTGAAGCCTTGCATCGCCTACAGAATCAAAAAAAATCGGCCGATTCCTTGGAAAAACTCAAAAACACCGACTTTACTCAGCTCAGCAAAGCCGAACGGGATCAACTGGTGCGCGCAGCCTTGGCAAATAAAACCTCACAAGATTGATTTCGCGCATTTAAATTCCTGATTTCACCCCCATCATGGGTCGCATAGGGCATTTGCGGCTAGCTTTGCTAGAATCCGCGCGCGTATTTGCGCTATAATCCCGCGCTTTGCATTTCTCACTCACGTTTGACAGGGTCACTTAATGTCTGATGACGCTCAAGAAAAACAGTCCCGTATTAAAGAGCTGATCGCCCGCGGTAAAGAGCAGGGCTACCTCACTTACGCTGAAGTTAACGACCACTTGCCGGAAGATATTTCAGATCCGGATCAGGTCGAAGACATCATTCAGATGATTAACGACATGGGGATTCGCGTATACGAAACCGCGCCCGATGCCGATACCTTATTAATGACCGATGGCGACTCCGCTGCCGATGAAATCGCCGCCGCCGAAGCTGCTGCTGCCCTCGCCGCCGTAGAAACCGAAGCTGGCCGCACCACTGACCCTGTGCGTATGTATATGCGCGAAATGGGCACCGTGGAATTGTTGACCCGCGAAGGCGAAATCGTTATTGCCAAGCGTATTGAAGAAGGTGTGCGCGAGCTTATGCACGCCGTCGCCTACTGGCCAGGCGCCGTGCAAACCGTACTCAACGAATACGCACTCGTTGCCAAAGAAGAACGTCGCTTGGCAGATGTGGTCATCGGCTGGCTTGACCCTGTGGAAGAAATCCCCGCCACCTTGATTGATGAAGACGCTGAAATTGAAGTTGCCCCGGCCGCTGGCGCAAAACCTGCTGGCGATGACGAAGATGAAGAAGGCGGCGCAACCGAAGATGAAGAAGAAGCCGTTGCCGGTGTAGACCCGGAAGAGGCCAAAATCCGCTTTGAAGCACTGCAAAAACAACAGGATAAAGTGAACAAAACCTTGGCCAAATACGGCTACGGTAGCAAGCAAGCTGAAAAAGAATTATCCGATCTCGGCGACCTGTTCAAATTCTTCAAATTGCCTGCGCGCCAATTCGATCCAATCTATGACAAAGCGCGCGAAACGCTTGAAACTGTGCGCAAAGCTGAGCGCTCAATCATGGATTTGTGCACGCGCAAAGCGCAAATGCAGCGCAAAACCTTTATCAAAGAATTCCCCGGCAACGAAGTTAACGAAGAATGGCTGCCTGATTTAATCAAAGCGAAAACCGAAAGTGCAGATAAATTACAAGTCGTGTTGCCCGATGTAATCGCCGGCCAGCAAGCGCTCGCACTTATCGAAACCGAAACCGGTTTGAGCTTGGCCAGCATTAAAGACATCAACCGTCGCATGTCGATTGGTGAAGCGCGCGCGCGTCGTGCGAAAAAAGAAATGGTTGAGGCCAACTTGCGTCTCGTAATTTCTATCGCGAAAAAATACACCAACCGTGGTTTGCAGTTCTTGGATTTGATTCAGGAAGGCAACATCGGCCTGATGAAAGCAGTGGACAAATTCGAATACCGTCGCGGCTATAAGTTCTCAACTTACGCCACTTGGTGGATTCGCCAAGCAATCACTCGTTCTATTGCTGACCAAGCGCGCACCATTCGTATTCCGGTACACATGATTGAGACGATCAACAAGCTCAACCGTGTATCGCGCCAAATGCTGCAAGAAATGGGTCGTGAGCCAACGCCGGAAGAACTCGGTGAACGCATGGACATGCCAGAAGATAAAGTTCGCAAAGTGCTGAAAATCGCCAAAGAACCTATCTCTATGGAAACCCCCATCGGCGACGATGAAGATTCACATTTGGGCGACTTTATCGAAGACACCACCATCGTGTCTCCAGTGGAATCCGCCACAATGGAAGGCTTGATGGAAGCAACGCGCGAAGTACTTGCAGGCCTCACTGCACGTGAAGCCAAAGTATTGCGCATGCGTTTCGGCATCGACATGAATACTGACCACACCCTAGAAGAAGTGGGCAAGCAATTCGACGTAACCCGTGAGCGTATCCGTCAGATCGAAGCCAAGGCGTTGCGCAAATTGCGCCACCCATCGCGCTCAGATCATTTGCGTAGCTTCCTCGATGACTAGTCGCTGATTAATAGAAACTGATCATCAAACGAACAAAATAAAACCCGCCGAGCGCGGGTTTTATTTTTTGTGCGGAATCATAGACATAAGCAAAGAAATATAAGGCTAGTCACGCCTGAAACATGCCTCTATAATGCCGCCCTCGCATCCAAATTGCGGGCCTTTAGCTCAGTTGGTTAGAGCATCCGACTCATAATCGGCAGGTCCTGGGTTCAAGTCCCGGAAGGCCCACCACTTACTTCTCAACGCACTTGGTTCACAAACGCAACGCGTTTGAAACGAGGGGCAAAGCCCCGAAGCCCGAAGGGTCAAAACAAACCATAGTTTGTTTTGATTAATTCCCGGAAGGCCCACCACATAAATAAGAGCCTCAATCAATTTTGTTGATTGAGGCTTTTTATTTTCTCTCCCAAAAAATTACATTGCGGAATAACTTTTACAAAATAAATTGCTACAGACTTCATCAGCGGAATAGATTCAACTAACACAACACAACACAACAAATCAGATTTAAAAATAATTTATCTACTCGAAAAACAAGCCATCTACAGCTACTTGAATCTAGGGGCTAAACCAGCTCTAATTCTCGTTCAAACGCATACTGCTCTCATCGCCCATCCCTCAACATAAAAGGAACTATCATGTCGAAAACATTACTTGAGCCCTATTTGTTTTTTGCTGGACGCTGCGAAGAAGCTTTAGCCTTCTATGGCGAAGCACTTGGCGCATCCGTAAGTTTTTTGATGCGCTACAGCGATAGCCCGGAAGCCACGTCGCCCGGCATGTTGGCGCCAGGTTTTGAAAATAAAATCATGCACGCTACTTTTCACATTGCAGGCAACACGCTTATGGCGTCTGATGGTTGCGACTCCAATTCGCGTTTCGAGGGATTTAGATTGTCGTTAGCCTTGCCAACCAAAGCAGAAACCGAGCGCGCATTTGCTGCTCTTTCTGAGGGGGGCAGCGTACAAATGCCATTAAGCAAAACCTTTTGGTCGCCTGCATTTGGCATGCTCACCGATCAGTTTGGACTCGGCTGGATGATTACACTAGCAGATGAACAACAAGCTTAATCGCCTCGCTTACACAACCAAAGCCCGCTGGCTCACGAGCGTGAGTCAGTATTCTCATTTTTATAAGATAGCCTTAGGTTCGCCAAAAGTATTTTGCCTTTCCAGTTGAATAATGCTAAAAATCACGCGCTCCGTTACTGTATCTTTTAACGCCACGCATTAAATACCAAGCGCGCTTAGCTTTTTCATCACAATAATGATTAGCGCTTTTACAGCCACAAGGGATGCACTCAACACTCCTTTTTCACACGCAGGGACTCACAATGGTCAAGCAATTACTGTTCGTTTTAATTACTTTTTTTTCACTCAACACCTTTGCCCAATCCACCGAAACACCACCTTCCACTAACACTGAAGAAACTTCTAGCGCGCCCACAGTCGATAATAGTAGCGAGGCTTTTCTCGCTTCACTCAAATTCCAAACGGGAAAAATTTCCCTACCCAATGGCATAGCTACCTTAGATTTGCCCGCCAATTTTCGTTATTTATCACCAGCAGACTCTGAAAAATTATTGGTTGAAGGCTGGGGTAACCCACCGGGCAATGAAACCCTGGGCATGATTATTCCTACCGAAACCAGCCCTTTATCTGAAGCAGGTTGGGGAGTTGTCATTACCTACACAGAAGATGGCCATATCAAAGACGAAGATGCCGACAAGATTGATTACAAAGAACTCTTGGAGCAGATGAAAAAAGAAAGCGAAGAAGCGAACAAAGAGCGCGAAAAGCAAGGCTATAGCGCTATGCATTTGGTTGGCTGGGCTGAGCAACCCAGCTATGACAAAAGCGCGCGCAAACTTATTTGGGCCAAAGAGTACAGCGGTAGTAAACAAAGCGAAAACTCGCTTAACTACAACATTCGCGTGCTAGGCAGAAAGGGCGTACTGGTATTGAATGCTGTTGCAGGCATGAAGCAAATTTCACAAATTAAAAGCGAGATGCCCTCCATTTTAGCCGTTACTGAGTTCACCAAAGGCAACCGTTACGAAGACTTTGATAGCAAAGTTGACCACACTGCCGAATACGGCTTGGCGGCCTTGGTTGCGGGCGGTGTCGCCGCCAAGATGGGCTTGTTCGCCAAGTTGGGCGTGCTCTTACTGGCGTTTAAAAAGTTTATTGTTATAGGCCTAGTTGCTGTTGGCGCCTTTGTGAAAAAGTTATTCAGCAAAAAATCTTGAGCCTGAACTAGTTAACCTAGAATGATTTACATCTGGGTTAGTTGTCATCAAAGTTAAAACGGGATGCAGCACTATAGGCCGTATCCCGTTTTTTATTTGGGAAAGGCTTATTGTTCGCAAACTGCCTAGCTCAGCCTTTTCAGTAAATTAATCGATACTTGGACTTTGTTTTCGCTATAGTGCCCCCATTTAGAAACTATTCATTCAGACGGTTATTCGCGAAACTTTTACCCCATATGTGCAATCAAAACGAATAACCCAGACCTCTCTCTGTTTGTGCAATGTCTTTTAGGAGACCACCATGCAATCACGTTCTATTAACCGCGCCGCGCAAATTTTTATTTTGCTCGCCACCTTCGTTCTTGCTGGCTTTGCCAGTGCAGAACCCAGCAAACAAGATATCAACCAAGCACTTAAAAATGGTGATATCGCAAAAGCAGAAACACTCATAAATGAAGTACTCAGCGCCCACCCACAGAGCGCTGAGGCCCATTTTAAATACGCGGAAATTTTGGCGGCCGAAGGCAAACTGGATGCCGCTCGCAAAGAGCTGTCCAGTGCAGAAAAGATTCGACCCTCGTTGAATTTTGCAACACCGGCTGCGGTGGAATCTCTCCAACACAAACTCAACCAAAGCAGCCAAAGCAGTAGCCACGGCACAAGCCCATTTATTTTCTGGGGTGTACTAGTGCTTATCGCAATTATTATCTTGGCTGTTGTGCGCGCATTGCGTCGCCCACAAATGCAGCCTAACTACGCCGCCTATCCGCAAAGCCCCAATGGCTATGCGCCACAAGGGCCTTATCAAAATAACGGATATGCACCGCAGGGCGGTGGATTAGGCTCAAATATAATGGGCGGCTTGGCAACGGGGGCGGCTGTTGGCGCGGGTGTCGTCGCGGGCGAAATGTTGATGCATAAAATTCTCGATGGCGACCAACCCAGCCACGATGCTTATACACGCAATCAACCCGCACCCAACAATTATGACGATATTAGCGGAAGCGATTTTGTCGATAACAGCAGCTCTTGGGATAACGGCAGTGATTTCTCGTCTGACAGCAGCGATTCTGGCGGCGACTGGTCTTGATTGAAATCGCCCCCCCAAATTTTCTACATTCTTCAACCATAGCATCAGCACCGCCAACCGGTGTTGATCTATGGTTACTCGATTTAACCCTCTTCGCTGGCAAAGCTCACTCTGATTTTGCATCTTTGGTTAGCGCAGAAGAAATAATTCGCGCGCAACAATTTAAAATTAATGCCTCTCATTTTCTCGCCACTCGCGCACTTATACGCGCAAGCCTTTCGCGTTATAGCGGGATAGCCGTGCAAGATTTGGAATTCACACGCGGGCATCACGGTAAGCCTTTTTTAACCAATGCACCCTCGCCGCTTTATTTTAATTTATCTCACGGCGGCAATATGGCTGTACTTGCGGTAACTAACCAAGGTGAAGTCGGTGTAGATATAGAAACACTCAGCGAGCGCGATTATTTAAAAATTGCCAAGCGCTATTTTCATGAGAGCGAAGTGCATGCATTGCACCAAACCTTTGGAATAGATCGAGACATTTTGTTTTATAAACTGTGGACACTCAAAGAAGCTTTTTTTAAAGCCACAGGCGGAGGAATTTCAACGGGGCTAGCTAAAATTGCCTTTTGTTTTGAGCAGCAAAACATTATTGCAAACTTAGACCCTGCACTTGAACCAGAAGAAAATTATTGGCACTTCCATCAGGAGTTTATCGCCAAAGATAAGCTTGTTGCGCTGGCATTAAATTCGCCGCAACCCGTTCAATATCAGTGGATCAATGGTATGTCGCTGTTTTGAATAAGCCGCTTGAGCCTAAGGCAAAATCGGGGCGCGCCAGCTCAGCAATTTTTAATTGGCGCAGAGTTTTACTTGACTATGAAGCTTCCACTGCTAGGATTGCCGCCGTGATCCACTCCCACTCTTTACGATAAGAATTCCACCATGTTGCCATTTCATCAGGTTGTAAAAGACGATTTTTCCGCAGTCAACGAGCTCATCATCAAGCAATTGCATTCCGATGTCGGATTGGTGGAAAACATCGGCCATTATTTGGTTGAAGCGGGCGGCAAGCGCTTGCGTCCCCTAATGGTATTGCTCACAGCCAACGCCCTTGGCTATGCCGATGCAAAAAAAGAGCACCTGGATTTAGCGGCCATTATCGAATTCATTCATACCGCCACCTTGTTACACGATGATGTGGTGGATATGTCCAGCCTGCGCCGTGGTCGCCCTACGGCGAACGCGCAATGGGGTAATGCCCCAAGTGTGTTAGTGGGCGATTTCCTCTATTCGCGCGCGTTCCAAATGATGGTTCAAATCGGCAGCATGGAGGTTATGGCGATTCTAGCCAACACCACCAATGTGATCTCTGAGGGCGAAGTTCAACAGCTGGTCAACGCCAAGAATCCCGATGTTAGCGAAGACAATTATTATCAAGTTATCGACAAAAAAACCGCCATTCTGTTTGCGGCTGCCTGCGAAGTCGCTGCGGTTTTATCTGGCGCAAGCGACGAACAACGCAGCGCCCTGCAAAGCTATGGCCGCAAAGTTGGCGTCGCATTCCAATTGGTAGATGATGCCTTGGATTACACCGGCGATGCCGCCACCCTCGGCAAAAACGTGGGCGATGATTTGGCCGAAGGCAAACCTACGCTACCGCTGATTTACGCTATGCGCACAGGCACACCCGAACAATCAGCGATTATTGCCAATGCCATTCGCAATGGCGACGCCAGCCAGCTGAGCGCTATTTTAGACATAGTACAAGCTACAGGCGCTATGGATTACACCCTTGATGCCGCGCGAGCGCAGGTGCGCGAGGCGATTGCACAGTTGCAGTCCCTACCAGATAACATTTACACCCAAGCCATGCGCCAAGTCGCCGAATTTTCGTTGGCGCGCACCTACTAGACTCACACACCAAACCTCCCAAAAGGCCTCTCACTCGAGGCCTTTTTTATTGCCGCCCTAATTTCAAGCTGATCCTTTAAAGAGCCGCTTAACGCTTGCTTTATTGTTGATTTGACCAATACTTTAGCCACACAACAGCATCAAATAAGCCCGCTGGCTCTCCAACATACGTTAAAAACATAACTCACCACGCGCTTATTGACCGAAGGAAAACCAATGAAAATTTTTACTTTTTCATGCTTAGCTCTTTTGCTTATCGTCACACCGCTCAGCTTTGCGGAAACCAAAACCCTCAAGGTAAATGACTCCAACGACCCTAATGGCCCTTATACCATCTCAATGATTCAGCTCGCGCTCGACCATATGGATAACAAATACACCCTGAAAGTAGGGCACGAAAATTTCACCCAAGCGCGCGCGAACGAGGAAGTAAAAACCGGCGGGCTGGATTTAATTTGGACAACCACCGGCAAAGACACGGAGGAAGAGCTGGAGCCTGTTCGCATTCCGTTATTCAAAGGACTACTTGGCTGCCGAATTTTTATTATCAACAAAAACGATCAAGCCAAATTCGATAAAGTCCAAACCTTCGAAGATCTAAAAAAACTCAGCTACGGCCAAGGCAAAACCTGGGCGGATGGCAAAATTCTAGAAGCCAACGGCTTAAACGTTATCAAAACTTACAAGTACGACAACCTGTTCTACATGGTTGAAGGCGGCCGCTTTGACGCCTTTCCACGCGGCGTACACGAGCCTTTTGGCGAGCTAGAGAAGCGCCCCAAATTGGACTTGGCGGTAGAGAAACATATTTTGTTAATTTACAAAATGGATCTTTATTTATACACCAGCAAAAGCAACCGCAAACTCGCCAAGGAGCTTGAAGACGGCTTTAACAAAGCAATCGCTGACGGCAGTTTTGATAAGTTGTTTTACAGCTCACCGCAAGTTAAAGACATTATGGAAAAAGCCAATATGAAAAATCGCAAGGTTTTCTATTTGGATAATCCAACCCTCTCTAAAGAAACCCCCTTGGATCGTAAAGAACTGTGGGCTGATCCTAAAGACTTTTAAGCGGAAGCCGACAATTCCGTCACCTGTAAGCACGACATTAGTCGCGAAGCGATGCTCACATATCGCTGCTAAAACAACTTTTACAGGGGCGATGGGTTTTACAATCCCATCGCCTAGTTACCCAAATTCCCGCGCCCAAAAGCTGTAACGGGTTACCCCAAATTTAATTAAATAAGATTATTTAATTAAGCCTGAAGTGAGCTATATTCACTAAACAACAGGCTCACTGAGCCCATAAAACACAACACCAATAAGAAATTTACGCTACCACGGAAAATCTATGAATTACAAAAAACTAGCGCTTGCGTGCCTCTTGGCCGCCCTGAACACAAGCGCCCTCGCCCAAGAAAGCCTGATTCGTGTTAATGACTCCAGTGACCCCAATGGCCCCTACGCGGTTAAAATGATTCAACTGGCACTGAAACACATCGACAAAAAATACAAGCTCGTTGTCACCAAAGAACCTTATTCCCAAGTCAAAATCATGGAAGAGGTGACCAATGGCAAGCTTGAAGCCTTTTGGAACTCTTCAAATGCCGACAAAGAAAGCAATTTTACGCCTATAAGAATTCCACTCTACAAAGGCTTACTCGGCAACCGTATTTTCATTATCCACAAAGACAACCAAAGCAAGTTCGACAATATAAAAACCTTGGAAGACCTTAAAAGCATCACCATAGGTCAAGGCAAAACTTGGGCTGACACCAAGATTTTAGAGAGCAATGGCCTCAAGGTTGTTAAAGCCAACAAATACGAAAGCCTATTTCTGATGGTGGACGGTGGGCGCTTTGATGCCTTTTCACGCGGTGTTCACGAACCTTTTGGTGAACTGGCCAACCACCCTAATCTCAAAGATCTTACGGTGGAGAAGCATTTGATGCTGGTTTACCGCATGCCTTTCTACCTGTTTGTCTCCAAAGAAAACAAAGCGCTGGCTAAAGATTTAGAAAATGGGCTCAATGCTGCCATTGCCGATGGTAGTTTTGATCAGGTGTTCTTCGCAGACCCCGCTGTTCAAGATGTAATGGCAAAAGCAGACATGAAGAACCGCCGCGCCATTTATTTAGACAACCCAACGCTCTCGAAAGAAACACCGCTTGACCGCAAAGAGCTTTGGTTTGACCCAAAGACCATCCCATAAGACCCACCCCCAAGCCTGATCAATCTCCACGATCAGGCTTTTCTAGCCAGACAAGTGCTGGACAAGCCAAGCACAGCGGGTAGAATGGCGGCCTTTTGTGCGGATTGCTGCCGCACTCGCCATTCAACTACCGAGTTAATTCCATGACCACTTTTGAACCTAAGAGCTCATACACCCGCGAAGATTTAATCGATTGCGGTAACGGCCTTTTGTTTGGCCCTGGCAATGCACAATTGCCCGTGCCCAACATGTTGATGCTTGACCGCGTTGTGCATATCAGCCAAACCGGTGGTGAATTCGGCAAGGGCGAAATTGTGGCTGAATTGGATATCAACCCAGACTTGTGGTTCTTCGCCTGCCACTTCCCCGGCGATCCAGTAATGCCCGGCTGCTTGGGCCTCGACGCCATGTGGCAATTGGTTGGCTTCTTCTTGGGCTGGAAAGGCAATCCCGGTCGCGGCCGTGCTTTGGGCTGCGGCGAAGTGAAGTTCACTGGCCAAATCCTACCAACCGCTAAAAAAATCACTTATCACATCAATTTAAAGCGTGTTATTGAGCGTAAACTCATTATGGGTATCGCCGATGGCCGCGTATCTTGCGATGGCAAAGACATTTATTTCGCGAGTGATTTGCGCGTCGGTTTGTTCCAAAATACCGACAGTTTCTAATCCATCCCGCCCGAGCGAGATTGTGTTGCGCAGCTTTAACTGTGGCATAATCGCCGCCCAGCCATAACAGACTCGGTCTCACGCTTAGGGGCGCGCTTACTTAACTAAGTGCGCCAAACATCCAAAAGCTGCATGCTGCGGGCAGTAAAGAGTTGAAGATTAAAGAGGTAGCTTATGAAACGTGTTGTTGTTACCGGTATGGGAATTGTTTCCTGCTTGGGCAATGATAAAACTGCCGTATTAGACGCTTTGCGTGCTGGCCGTTCTGGAATCAAATTTCAAGAAACCTATAAAGAAATGGGTTTGCGCAGCCACGTTGCGGGCTCTATCGATATCGAATTATCTGAATTAATTGACCGTAAAGTTCTGCGTTTTATGGGCGATGCTGCGGCCTACGCTTACATCTCCATGCAACAAGCTATTGCCGATGCAGGCTTGAGCGAAGAACAAGTCTCTAACGAGCGCACCGGTATCATCATGGGTTCAGGTGGTGCATCCTCTGAAAACTTGGTTGAGTCTGCTGATATTTTGCGCGAGAAAGGCGTTAAGCGTGTTGGCCCTTACCGTGTAACCCAAACCATGGGCAGCACCACTTCAGCGTGCTTGGCAACTCCGTTCAAAATCAAAGGCGTTAACTACTCTATTTCTTCAGCTTGTGCCACCAGCGCACACTGCATTGGCGTAGCACTTGAGCAAATCCAACTGGGTAAGCAAGACATCGTTTTCGCAGGCGGCGGTGAAGAAGAACATTGGACCTTGACTGCATTGTTCGATGCCATGGGCGCGCTCTCTACCAAATACAACGAAACTCCAGACCAAGCTTCGCGCGCATACGATGCAGAGCGCGATGGCTTTGTGATTGCAGGCGGCGGCGGTTGTTTGGTGATTGAAGAATACGAACACGCTAAAGCGCGCGGTGCAAAAATTTACGCTGAAATCGTGGGCTACGGCGCAACTTCAGACGGTTACGATATGGTTGCTCCTTCTGGTGAAGGCGCAGTGCGTTGCATGAAGCAAGCGCTTGCCACTACCCAAGGCAGCATCGACTACATCAACTCGCACGGCACTTCTACTCCAGTAGGCGATTTGGCAGAGCTGAAAGCGATTAAAGAAACTTTTGGCGACGCCATTCCACCCATCAGCTCAACCAAGTCGTTGACTGGCCACAGCTTGGGCGCAACCGGTGTGCAAGAGGCTATTTACAGCTTGTTGATGTTGGAAAATGATTTTATTTGCGCGTCGGCAAACATCACCACGCTAGATGCAGAAGCCCAAGGCATGCCGATTGTGTTGCAACGTCAGGACAACGTGAAACTGAATCGCGTTATGTCTAACAGCTTCGGCTTTGGCGGCACTAACGCGACCTTGGTGTTCCAGCGCGTTTAATTGCCCACGAAGACGTAAACAGAAAAAAGCCGCGACCTACCATCGCGGCTTTTTTTATGGCTCAGAACGGCAAAACCTCATTGCCAGCGCACTGTTCTTTGGCCGTGATATAGGGCGATTTTATGCAGATAATTCGCCGCGAGCGTAAACCTAGCGCTGCCAAATCTCGCACAAAATAACGTTCAAACAAGCTGTCGAATTGGCCATTGTGCTGAATAATCTCAAAGCCGCGTTTGAAGCGTTCGGCAATGTCGGGGCGTTTGGCGCTCACATAAATAAAGACCGGAAACTCGTAGTGAATCAGTAGCGAGTTTTCAATCTGCAGGTTCGGAAACATGGCCTTTTTAGCGCGATAGATAGTGCTCACCTCATCCACCCCCAACGCAAGGCAATCCAACCGATTAGCCGCCAACATGGCAAATAAACCATCAAAACTGGGAGTTCCCACCAGCGTGAGCCGATTGAATTTGTAAATATCAAAATCCGGCCAAGAATCTACTTGGCCAATACGTACTCGCGTTAAGGATTCAATACTCTTAACTGCTCCCCAAGGCGCACCACTCTGTTGGTTTGTTATACACACCCGGTAACCGAGCAAACCATGCTGAATATCGACCGGAATTTTGATCACATTGGCATTGGCGATGGGCGTGCCGGGTGAGGTCCAGTGCACATTGAGCTGATCGCCCTCACTAATGAGCTGCGCCTGCCGCCGCGATGAGATAGCCGTTGAGTAAGATTGCAACTGATAGTCACCAAACTCGGGGCGAGTGACATCCAAGAGCAACTTATACAATTCAGCACGGTAAGTGTTTTTTGGCGCTTCTTCGGGCGGGAGATCCCCATGGATAATAACCATGGGCGCCGCAACCGACTGCCCGGCGGACATAAGTGAGATGAGAAGTAATAAAACCAGCTCCCAAAGAGCGGCTTTAACGGCAAGACTGGGCACCATAAACACCGCTAAATTCGGCCAAATTCCTCATAAACCCTAGCCGATTTTTAGGTCTTAGTGAAAGCTTATTTTCACATTGACCAGATGCTCATCTAGGCTTGTGCTTGATTGTGAAACCATTGCTTAACTAAGGGCAACAAACTTGGTCGCCAAGGGCGCGCCTGCACGCCGAAAGCATCGCGAATTCTGCGGCAGCCAAGCACCGCGCTGAGCGGTTGGTTGTCGGGGGTTGAATCGATCAACGTGAAGTTGGCGTCCTGATTCAGCAATTGTTGTTGCGCCAACAGTTGCACGAGCTGCTCGCCAAATTCAGCTTCGTTGAGAGCATCGCCACTGCAATAGTGCATCACCCCCCAATTATCAGAACCGCAGGAAATCTGCTTTACCAGTGCGACGCAAACGCGTACTGCATCTGACAATAACGTCGGCGCACCGCGCAAACGAGTGTTCAAAATGATGGGTTGCTGGGTTTGAATGGCGCTGAGTAGTCGCGTGAGATGGTTGTCGCCAATGCTGCCAATAATCCAACCCAAGCGCAAAATAATGTAGCGCGCGGCACTGTGCTCAATAGCTTGCTCGGCGGCAAAAAATGCCTGACCGACTGAGTTAATGGGCGCAGGAATATCTTTTTCGCTGTGGCTACTTTTGTTATCGGCGCCGAAGACTTGGTAACTGGAAAAGTGAATTAACGGAACACCTAAACTCGCACAAGCATTTGCGATGTTGGCAGCAACAACAGGCAACAGCGTTTGCTGCTCTGGTGAGGGTAACTCTTCCCATGCAAGGGTATTGATAAGAATGTCGGGCTTGTGCTGCAACAGATATTCGCGCGTTGCTACGGCGTCCTCCCAGTGGATTTTGGGCGATAAAAGCTGGCATTGCTCGCGCTCCAAATCGTGCTCCAGGGTTCGGCCCAGCGCGCTTTGCGTATCGGTAACAATTATTTTTAGGGACATAAGCCGCGTTTTCTCGACAATCAAAAATAGCCTTGGAGTCTGTCAAAGAGAGCCATAAAGATCAATAGAAATTCCCTCGACCGTAGCCCGTATGAAGCGCAGCGCAATACGGGGAAAGCCCCCCGTAATCCATTTCACTTCTTACGGGCTACGTCTGTCCAAGTGCCTTCAAATAACTAGCTGTTGATTCGTGTCTATACTCTGGCACAATGCCCTCCCCTTTTTTTGTTGCACGAGATCAACGAATGAGTTCTCAACCAACCGCGCACAAGTCCTCGCATCTCGCCTTAACCATTGCCGCCCTTGGCGTTGTGTTTGGTGATATAGGTACGAGCCCGCTCTACGCTCTCAAAGAAACCTTCAACCCAGAGCACGGTATGCCGTTGAATGAGATGACTGTTTTGGGCGGTCTTTCGACAGTGTTTTGGGCATTGATGTTCGTCGTAACGCTCAAGTATGTAACGCTTGTGATGCGCGCTGATAACCACGGCGAAGGCGGAACCATGGCGCTGCTCGCCAAGGTGTTTGAATCCATCAAGGATCACCCAAATTGGCGGCCCTACCTGCTCATGCTAGGCGTTTTGGGGGCATCTCTTTTTTACGGCGATGCAGTGCTCACACCCGCTATGTCGGTTCTGGGTGCACTGGAAGGCTTGGAGGTAGTTACCTCTGATTTCAAACCCTACGTTGTACCTATCGCGGTAGGTGTATTGATTGGGTTGTTCGCTCTGCAGCGCGGCGGTAGCTCCAAGGTGGGCGCAATCTTTGGCCCCATCACCATCGTTTGGTTTTTGGTTCTCGCCGCCTCCGGCTTCCACGCCATAGCGCAAAATCTGGTGGTGCTTAAAGCGCTCAACCCCTATTACGCCATGCATTTTTTAACCGATCACGGCTGGGCATCATTTATCGTGTTAGGTGCCGTGGTGCTTGCAGTTACTGGCGCTGAAGCGCTTTATGCGGACATGGGTCACTTCGGCAAAGGGCCAATTCGCACCGCTTGGTTTGTGTTGGTATTCCCTTCCTTGATCCTCAACTACTTTGGCCAAGGTGCTTTAATCCTGCTCGACCCGGCTTCTATCGCCAACCCGTTCTTCCATATGTTTGAAGGCTGGATGCTCTACCCAGTGATCGCGCTCGCAACCTGCGCTGCGGTCATTGCCTCGCAAGCAACCATCGCTGGCACCTACTCCTTAACCAAACAAGCTGTGCAACTGGGCTTTTTGCCGCGTTTAAAAGTCGTGCAGACATCTGCCAAAGAAATTGGCCAAATTTACCTGCCGGGCGTAACCACAGTAATGCTCTTGGTGGTTGTATTGATTGTAGTTAGCTTCAAATCTACCTCAGCTTTAGCATCGGCCTACGGCGTGGCGGTAACCGGCGATATGCTGGTAACCAGCACCCTCACCTTCTTCGTGATTTTCTACGGCTGGAAGCTGCCACTACCTCTGTGCATCGCCTCAACCAGCGTGTTTATTATTATCGACTTGTCGTTGTTTAGTTCGAGCGTGATTAAAGTCTTCGATGGCGGTTGGCTACCTGTCGTTATCGCCATGTCGGTCTTTAGTGTTATGACCACTTGGCGCAGAGGCCGCGATATTCTGTTCCAGCGCCTGCGCTCATCGTCAGTGCCGCTTGATGTGCTTTTACCATCGCTTTTTATCAGCCCGCCGCATCGCGTTCCTGGCACCGCCGTATTCCTAAGCGCTACGCCAGAGGCCACGCCCCACGCCCTGCTGCACAACCTGAACCACAACAAGGTGCTGCATGAGCGTGTAGTTTTCTTAACGGTAGATGTGACCAACTCGCCATGGATTGATATGAAAGACGCCTGTGAAGTACAGGATATGGGCAACAACTGCTACCGCGTAATCATCCATTTCGGGTTTATGAACCAGCCGGATATCACCCAAGCTTTGAAAGCCTGCGAACCTAAAGGCCTGACGTTTAACATGATGGAAACCTCCTTCTTCCTCTCACGCGAGAAGATTGTTCCAGTCGCCACTATTGAAAGCGGCATGCCCATGTGGCGCGAACACTTGTTTGCCGCCATGGCGCGCAACGCCGGCACGGCGGTAGACCACTTCAACATTCCCACCAACCGCGTAATTGAATTAGGTACGCAGGTGGAAATCTAACGGCACCACATGACCACATCGCCCAGCCTTATCGAACTCGATATTGCCATCATCGGCGGCGGTGTGGCGGGCTTGTGGCTGGCTAATCGTCTGCATAACCAAGGCTATAAACTAGCGCTTTTCGAGCACAAAGCCTTGGGCAGCGACCAAACCATGGCCTCGCAAGGCATGATTCACGGCGGCATGAAATACACCCTGAGCGGCATGCTTACAGGCGCCTCGGAAACCATCGCAGATATGCCCCAACACTGGCGCGCCTGCCTGTGCGGTGAAGGCGATGTAGACCTGCGCAACACGCGCATCCTGAGCGATCACTTCTTCCTTTGGTCTACGGATAGCATCACCTCCAAACTCACCAGCTTTCTCGCGAGCAAAGCGACTCACGGCCGCGTAGATGCAGTGCCCGATGAGCGCCGCCCGCCGCTGCTGCGCCACAAAGACTTTAACGGCAATCTCTATCGCCTTGTGGATATAGTGCTGGATACCCATAGCTTAGTGACCAATCTTGCCCACAATATTGAGCCTCATTGCTTTCTAGTGGATGACACCCAAACCCAACTACGCAAAGACGATCAGGGCAACGCCTACCTGCGGATTGAGCGCAATCAAGACGTCATTGAAGTCCGCGCCAAGCGCTTTATCCTCGCTGCTGGCCAAGGCAACGCAGCGCTGCTGGCGCAACTGGGCTTAGATAGCCCAGCCATGCAAATACGCCCCTTGCAGCAGATCATGGTCAAGCACCATCACCCCTTCCAGTTTTTTGGCCACTGCTTGGGCGCAGAGACCACACCGCGTTTGACCATCTCCAGTCACGCGCTCAATAAGCACGAGCAGGTTTGGTATTTGGGCGGTAGCCTAGCCGAGCGCGGCGCGCAGCTGCAAGCAGATGAGCTTATCGAGCAAGCCAAACAAGAATTGGCCGAACTGATTCCTTGGGTGGACTTGAGCGAGGCGGAATGGGCATGCTTGCCGATTAATCGCGCTGAGCCGCTACAAGCCAATTTCGCCCGCCCCGACAATGCCTTTATAACTGCCGCCAAGAGCTGCAATAACCTGCTGGTAGGCTGGCCAACCAAACTGACACTAGCCCCCAACCTCGCCAACCAAGCGCTGGAACTGTTCGCACAAGCGGGCGTAGCGCCTAGTCACGAAACCAATACAGGTTTACAAGGCTTATTGCCCAAACCCGCCATTGCCCCAACACCTTGGGAGCTAGCCTTCCCCCCTGCGCTCAGCAAAGAAGAAGCCTTAATGCTCAAGCTACAGGAGGAGTTGGTGGAAGCTTACGATGAAGAGCAGGATGAGCCCTACGGCGTAGAAAGCTTCACGGACAATAACAAGGAGCAGCCTTAATGCTCCCGCAAACACAGCTCGGCAAAACCGATATACGCATTAGCCGCTTGGGATTGGGCACCGTTAAATTTGGTCGCAACCAAAGCGTGAAATACCCAGAAGCTTTTGAACTGCCCAGCGATGACGACGCCCGTGCCCTGCTTCATAGCGCGCGCGATTACGGCATCAACCTACTAGACACTGCACCAGCCTACGGGGTGAGCGAAGAACGCCTCGGTTACCTGCTGCGCGGTGAGCGCAAAGACTGGGTAATTTGCACCAAAGCCGGTGAAGAATTCAGCCGCAATTACGATGGCGAGGGCACATCCAATTTTGACTTTGAACCCGCGTTATTGCGCTTGAGCGTCGAGCGCAGCTTGCGTCGCTTACGCACGGATTATCTCGATATAGTGTTGATTCACTCTGATGGCAACGACAGTCATTTGATTCATCACCACCAAGTTCTGCACACACTTGCACAATTGAAACGCGAAGGCTGGATTCGTGCGTTCGGCATGTCCACCAAAACCTTGGAAGGCGGGCTCATCTGTGCCGCAGAAGCCGATGTGGTTATGGCAACATTTGATCCGAAACAAGACGATGACTTAGCACTTATGCGATCCTGTGAAACCAACAACACTGGCGTGTTGCTCAAAAAAATCTTCAACAGCGGCCACCTGCTCAGCGAAAACGACAGTAAAAAAACGGCTAACGCCATCATTGAACAGCAAATGAAAGTAATTTTTGCACAGAACGCCGTTAACAGTGCCATAATCGGCACCCTTAATTGCCAACACCTGCGCAGCAACGTTGAGTGCGCACTTTTGGGTCTGGCAGAAAATTCCAAACTGGCGTAAGCCTTAAGATACAGACGATATGAGCAATTCCCTTTCTTGGTTAGAGCAAGTGCGCTGGAACAGCGATGGCCTTGTTCCCGCTATTGCGCAAGATGCCAAAACCGGCCGAATTCTGATGATGGCATGGATGAACCGCGAAGCACTGGAAGCCACGGCTAAACTCAAACAAGCCGTATACTTTTCACGTTCGCGCAACAAACTCTGGCACAAAGGCGAAACCTCACACCATGTACAAAACGTGCAAGAAATCCGTTTGGATTGCGATGAAGATGTGATCGTACTCATGGTGGAACAAATCGGCGGCATCGCCTGTCACACAGGCAGAGAGTCTTGCTTTTATCGCGTGTTTAACAACGGCGAATGGGAAGTGGTTGAGCCGGTTTTAAAAGACCCGAGCGAAATTTATTAATCGACAGATTAATCAGAATCGAAAGAATTAAAAGCGGCAAAAAAGTATCAAGAGACGCACCATGAGCAACGATATTCTCAAGCAATTAACGGACATTCTGGAAGCGCGCAAACAAATTGCTGATGCTGAGACATCCTACGTCGCCAGCTTGCACCAAAAAGGTTTAAATAAAATTTTGGAAAAAGTCGGTGAGGAGTGCACCGAAACTATTTTAGCCGCAAAGGATGCCCAAACCAGCGGCGACAATTCCGACGTGATTTACGAAACCGCTGATCTCTGGTTCCACAGTTTGGTGATGCTCTCCCACTTGGGTGAAAACGCCGATGCGGTACTCAAGGAGTTAGCACGACGTTTTAATATTTCCGGGCACGATGAAAAAGCATCGCGCACTAGCAACAATCATTAATTTTTTAACGAGGCGTTTATGACTGCTCACATTTTTGCCGGCAACTTCGGTAGCCCAATGCAACTTTTAATTCTGTTAGTGATTGTGTTGATATTTTTCGGTGGCAATCGTTTGCGTAATTTAGGCGGCGATTTAGGCGGTGCCATCAAAGGCTTTAAAAAAGCCATGAGCGAAGGCGACAAAGAAAAAGAACAGGAAAAGCTCAACGCCGAATCGCAAAAAATTATTGAAGGCTCTGTTGAGAAAAGCACTGCAGAGAAAGATAAAGTTACTGCTGAAAAAGATCAGCATAAATAACTTGCAAACATTCACCGCTGTACATTTTTTAGGAAGTCGTCATGCCCGCGCAGCGAGAATGACGACTTCCTGCTTAAGTTAATTACCGACAAAGGCAAACCCCGTGTTCGACATTGGCTTTTCTGAAATAGTTGTTTGCGCAATTGTTGCGCTCATCGTCATAGGCCCGGAGCGCATGCCTGAAGCAGTGCGCACTGTAGGCTTGTGGATTGGCCGACTGAAACGCAGCCTGCGCGAAACACGCTCTGAAATTGAACGTCAAATTGGCGTGGACGATATTCGTCGCCAATTGCACAATGAAGATATTATGCGCAGCTTAGAAGACGCGCGTCGCGATATGGATAAGGTTATCGCCGAGACTCAACAAACAATTAATTCAACCGCTGAAACGATTGACTCCACCGCTGAAGTCGTCACGCGCGAATATAAAAGCGAACCGGATTTGCCCTATCATTCCCACGCAGAAGAGCAAGCGACTGCGCAACAGGCGCAATTACCGGATGCAACACTCGAGCAATTAAATCCAAATATTGAAACCAAAACACCCGCACACTCCGCAGAACCTACAGACAAAAAAGCAGCGCTATGACCTCGGCCGAAAACGATAAAGAACTCCCCTTAGTTCAGCACCTGATTGAATTGCGCACCCGCCTCTTGCGGACTATTGTCGTTATATTTGCGCTCTTTTTAGGTCTCTACGCTTTTTTCGCTAATGACATTTACGCGATTGTCTCAGCGCCGTTGATGAAATTATTGCCAGCGAACGCAAGCATGATTGCCACCGATATTACCTCGCCATTGTTAACTCCCATGAAGCTCACTTTTTTTGTGGCATTGGTCTTGGCAATTCCCTATATCCTCTACCAAATCTGGGCCTTTGTTGCGCCGGGTTTATACAAACACGAAAAGCGTATCGCCTTGCCCATTTTGGTAAGTAGCGTGTTGTTGTTTTACGTGGGCATGGCCTTCGCGTATTTTTTAATTTTCCCGCTGATATTTAAAATCACTACGCAGTCAGGATTAGTTGGCGTTACTGCCATGACAGATATTTCAAAGTATCTGGATTTTGTACTGCACATGTTTTTTGCGTTTGGATTTATTTTTGAAATTCCCGTCGCTACAGTACTGCTAATTTATGCGCGGGTTATGTCGGCAAGATCGCTGATAAAAAAACGCCCCTACGTGATTCTGGGATGCTTTGTTGTAGGTATGATCCTCACCCCGCCCGATGTCACCTCTCAATGTTTGCTCGCCATTCCCATGTGGGCACTGTTTGAAATCGGTGTTTATATAGGTTTGTTTATTGAGAATCGCCGCAATAAACAAGAATTAGAGGCGGAGTAATCCGCCTCACACCCGGCTCGCAAAAATCTCCGTCAACTCCGCTTTATTTTCCTCCAGCTTAAGCCACGCCTTTTCGTGAAAGAAAAACACTACTGTGTTGATGGCTGGTTCTACCAAAGCGATTGTTCCGCCCACTAAAGCACTGCCCGTTAAGGCATAGCCCACCGAGAAGGCCACGCCGAAGTGTAAGGTTGCGAATGTCATTGTCTTGGCCATAACCCTGTCCTCAATAATTGGAAAGTCAGGACTTATACTAGGGCAGACAGCAATGGAGAAAAAGACAATTAAAGAAATAGTATCGATTGTAAAATTCTATTAATGGAGACAAAAAAATACCTCCGAAGAGGCATTTTTGTTCGCAGCGACTTTTAAGAAATTGCTTCTTTTTTGTTGCCAATCAGCCACAAAGCGCCGCCTACGACGACCAAACCGATACGTATCGCCCAACCCACGGTTGGTCCCCACATATCAATCCAGGCCAAAATGATAAATTGCATTTGCAAAAAATAGAGCACAATTGCGCCCACACCGAAGAAAAATAAATTACCGCCTAATGACTTCATTCCATACTCCTAAAGCTATTGTTTATTGTGAATTCCTGTAGGCTGCCTTAATCCCAAGCAACCACCGGCAGACTAAACTAAAGCCCGGCACTAATTCAACTTTTAGCGCTGGCAATAAGTTGTAACAAGTCACATTGAAATAAAAGATTCTATTGCCAATTGCTAAAGGGATTTATAGAGAGATTCGAGTTGTAATAGCGCACATCCTGCGTAACTTCCTCACCTAACCAATCGGGTTTTGCAAAAGGTTGTTGTTCCGATTCCAATTCAATTTCTGCAACAACCAAGCCTTGGTTCTCACCAAGGAACTCATCCACTTCCCACAACATGCCTTCATAGGAAATCTTGCGGCGATATTTTTCGATTAAAGGGCCATCGCAAAGCGCGAGCATTTGTTTGGCGTCAGCGAGTGGAATTTCATATTCAAACTCTGCCCGGCTTGCACCTTGGCTTTGACCTTTAATAGTGAGAAAACCTGCTTCACCTGCCACGCGAATCCGCACCGTCCGCTCTTTACTGCGGTTTAAATAGCCCTGACAAAAATACACTGCCACAGCACTGCGCCATTCATCATTAACCACTAAAAATTTCCGCTCGATTTCGATTGCCATATTCATGTACCTTCATTTTTCGAGAAACTATAGGGAATATCTTAACCCAATCAAAAGAAAGGGCTTCAACGAAAATAAAAAAGCCTCACCCAAAGCGAGTGAGGCTGAAGCAACCAACTATGGAGATTTATAGCTGACGATTTATGATGGTGAATCTATTTATTAAGGGTGACCTGATATACGCCAGATTTGATTGCGCAAATTAGTTAAGTCGTTGCCAGCTTGGCAGTCCCACTGCCACACATTTGCACCATCATTTTTGCTCACCCCCTCAACATCTAAACAGCGGCCAGAATGCCCAGCCACCAATTGATAATTTTTAGAGCCAGTAACGGGCACAGCCTGCAATCGCCATTGCTGCATTTTTCCGCCGTGACAATCCCATTGAATTACATCGGTGCGGTTTGCAGTACCACCACCGGCCACATCCAAACATTTTCCACTGTTAACATTTTTTAAAAGGAAGGTATCAACCTGACCAGCCACAGGAATAAATTCCCACTGCTGATTTGCACCACCCGAGCAAGCCCATTGAATTGCATCGCCACCGTTATTGAGAGACCAAGCGCCCATATCGAGACACTTGTTACTGTGCAGCGCAATCAAATTAGAAGTGAAGCTGGCGCTCACCGCTGTTGGGCGGAAATTGGCGAGTTCATTTTTAACATTGTTGAGCGCTTTCACTGCATCGGCCTCATCGCTGCGACCTTCAGGTACACCACAGGGCACACCTTTGCAGGTGAGATTGGGATTGGAAAAACGATC
Organism: Cellvibrionaceae bacterium; assembly: GCA_021151525.1. GTDB lineage: Bacteria > Pseudomonadota > Gammaproteobacteria > Pseudomonadales > Cellvibrionaceae > Cellvibrio. Next base: position 34,046 of record JAGKXD010000030.1, read on the forward strand.
TATACGATCAGCGTTGTAAAGCCACGCATAAGTCATGATAGTGCCAAATAAATTATCAACACCGTGACCCAATCCGTATCTATAGCGAACACCACTGGTATCGCCCTGACGACGCGAATGCGCAAGCCCCATGTTGTGTCCCAACTCGTGCGCCATCACCAAGGCACCGCACTGTGGGCCCACTACGTTAAATGCCCAGCCTTGATCTATTGATGCCCAACCAATACCGCAATCACCTGTACGATGTAATTGAGTGACAAAATCTGCTCCATAACGATTGCGCAAATCCGCCAGCGTTTGATCGTTGCGAAGATTGCCCAAAACATCATTCATATTTGCGCCATCTTCCTCATGCGAAACTACAGCGACGAGACGCAGCTGAATATCAACCTGACTTGCTTTGTACGCATTATTAATTTGCGTCACCCAGGAGTACATTGCCGTGCTGGGGTCATTCGCAAAATATTGCGCGGAATAATTATCGTAAGCCACCAACACATCGACAGTTACCGCAGAACTCGTTTGCGCTGCGCCCCACAAACAAAAACCACTTGCAAAAGTGGTAACTAATTTCATTAATTTTTTATTCATTGTACGCTCCAGGATTATTATTGAATTACCTTATGACTAACTACGTTTAAAAATGACGACCCAAAAAAAACATAAACAGCATTAAAACAATTTCTACTGCGAAACAGGCGGCGACATAAAATCAGGTGGCGTTACAGCATCGCTGACATGCTGGTTGCGTTTAAATAAAGTATCTGTAGCGGCAAGCCAACCTTCTCCGCCATTTGCCTGCAGAGCGAAATTTCCATCTGGCGTACTGATTCCCGCCAGGGTTATGTTTTCGCTTTGTGTAATTTCCACAAAATAGGATTCGTCATTGCGTTTAATTTCACCCTGCCAGGTAATACTGCCGTTGGGATTTTTATCGACCGAAACAATATTGATCTCAAATGTGGTATGCCGTTGAACAACAGGCAATGACAGCGAATCACCGGGTAAAAGTGTTTCAATTTTCAACCGATCTACCGCCACAAATTCGCGCCCATCGTGCAACTCAATTTCCGTAAGCGGCATTGTTTTTGGCGGATTGACTAATTGATTCCACGCATTGCGATCTGCCATAGCATCTAACACCGCTTCTGGCTCATAGGTTTTATGAGTTCGTTCACTCATTGCCTGCAAACGGCTTTCCAGCGTTGGGTAATTGTCGTTATCCGAAAGTGTTTTGTAACGTCTCTCAAGTTGTGAATTTATTTTTGATGCCTTGGGTTGAGTTATCACAACCGGCACCGAGACATCAGAAACCTTTGTTTCTGTAAAAGATAGCTGATCTCTTTCGGAAAAGTTCGACACAGTAAAATCAGAAATTGCATGCAGTTCCTGAGTAGCGAACTTCCAATTCAACGCCACTATCAATAGCAACGTAAAAAACAAAAATCCTAAAATGATTTTTACTTTCAAGAACCTCATAAACAACCTCTTTTACTTTTTTATCAGCCTTTTCGCCTGCAATTTTCCAAAAAAAAGACAAAAGTTGCTCCTCACCTGAAATCAGGTGTTTTAGAAAATTAAACTATTCATGCAGAAATTAAATTTTTATTGGCCAATACATAGGACATTAAAAATTCGCTTAGACAACTTCATTATTTTTATAAAGACGCGCTTACATCTAGCAAACACATTGAAAAACTACGAACTTCTTTTCAATTATTATTTTTATTAACTATAAAAATTAAGCAGACAACCGAAGAACACCCTCGTTTATATTTACTGCTAACAGGTTTAACACCAATTCAAACAAAAATCCACACATTTTGTTATCGATAACATTTTAAACCGGTTACACCCCAATTTTGCTGCAATTTAATCGCTTTCGTATTTTATAGACCTATAAAATAAAAAACCGCGCTACAAGTGCGCGGTTTTTATTCCTGCTAACGTTTTAAGAAAGGGCTGCCTTTTGATTCAGGATAACTTGTATCATCTATATATCTAAGCTCTTCTGGCACTGAATTATCGAAATCACCTAACCCCAATAACTTACGTCTTTCCAACAGCTCGTCGTAAATAACATTAGAACGCTCCATAACCTGTGCCTCTTCTGCCGCAGTGAGCCCTCGATTATTTGCATTTAATACGTATAAGCTACTAAAAAAACCGCCTCTATCGCCTCTTTTTGATGCAACTGCTTTCCATGCTAAACCCTCCAATTCTTGCGCTCGCTTAATATCAGGAGTTGGATTGTTTGTAGCATACTCTAGGATTTGCCCCATTTTTATTGCTGCCAAAGTAGAACCGTAAACACTTGCCTTGTAATAGAGCTCCATTCTTTGTTTATCCAATGCATCGGGACTAAGCTGTGAGTAATTCTGATGATTCTTTAACAACCTATCTGCTAGCTCAATCATGGCTTTTATATCACCATTAACTACTAAAGAATTTAATGCATCATCACTGTAACTCTCATATTCATTTTTATTGCCGGCTACTCCTCCGCCCCAGCTATAACCTCTGGCAGATCGCCATTGATTTATTTTTTCAAGTGCTGCCGCAGAAGTAGGTGGAGCGTAACCCTCATTGCCAACATTTTGATTTTCAACTATCTCAGCTGGATGATTTTGAGGTTTGGCTGGGGCGGCCCATTGCCGCCCAACGTCATCACGATAACCAAGTTGATCTGCAACTTTTTTTGTACCATCCGATAGACGAGTGCCGTAAAAAAAGCTTTGATTTGTCGCAAGCACTCCCAGAAACGCACTGGTAAGCGCGACTATTAACAGCACGATATTTTTATTTAGCATTTTCATTTCAAATAATCCTTATAATGAAGAGATTAACATCATATTAGTTACAACCTAAGTTTTTCAACTCGTCGCTTAAACGAGACTCCAAACGTGGACACTCCAGTAGCATTGATTTTCCACGGGAGTTTTCAGCCTCAACACAGTTTTGATACGGCGAGTATTCTTCCGTAACCTTTCCTCCGGCTCCTACACTTATGGATACCCCACTACCAGATCCACCATATGAAAAACTAGGTGATAACTCTTTCGTTGTTTTAGTTGGCTTATCTCTACAGGTATAAGCTGCATCAGTGATAACTTTATTGCCATCGTAATTACAATCTTCTACTGCTTTTTTCTTATCATTTTGTTTTTGTTCACACTTTTTCTTTTTTGCATCATCTTCAGCTGCGCGGTATAGATTCGCCATAAATACACTACGAGAGTAATTTTCGCCAGATGACTGATTTGGATTTGACGTATTTACATAACCCGTTGCACAAGGGGACTGGGCACCAGAAACATAGGTACTTCCATCTGAACCGGTATAAGTTGGAGCCGGGGTTCCGTTATCGCACGCATAAGTGGATGCAACCGAAAGGAACCCGAAACAGAAAGTAAACGTAAAAATGAGATAGCGGTAGTTCATCAGATTATTCCTTTAATTTCATTATGTGATTTTTTTGCCTAATGGCGAAGCCAGATTAAGCTATCCGCCCCACAAAAAGGCAAGATAAATGATATCAATAATGTTAACGATATCTCATTTTCTTAATGTAACCGTTTTAGCTTGATTATTTATGCCTATAAAAAAACCGCGCAACAAGTGCGCGGCTTTTTTATTAAACGAAACAACTACAAGATTAGAACTTGTAATTCGCACCCAGCGAGAAGGTTCTGCCGAACCAGTTCAAGCGGCGGGGTAATTCTTCGCTCAGCATGTAGCTTCTGTTCGGCTCGTCGGTAAGATTGCCGATGGAGAAAATAACATTCACACCGTTATCAAACTTGTAACTCGCTTGGAAATCCATAACAGTTTCTGCAGCATAGATTACCGGCGCGCGCGTAATGTTTAGCGCCTCTCCCACGAAAGAACCTTGATGCGTCGTGGACAAACGGGTTTCGAAATTTTGATAGGTGTAGAACACAGTAATATTGCCAGAGCGCTCCACCAAACCGGGGAATGGTAAACGCGCGCTGTTGTTAGTGGGATCAAATTGATTCACTACGGAAATTTTACTGTCTACCGCTGAAATGCTGCCTGACATTCCCAAACCTTGCCACAAGCCCGGTAAGAAATTAAATGTCTGCGTGTAAGATAATTCCATACCGCGAATGTATCCACCTTGTGCGTTATTAAGCGCGTAGGTGTAGGTTCCATTGAGTACAGGTTTATCGACTAACAAACCACCTTCAAGCACAGGATAAGTTTCGGGAATTGGGAAACCATTAGCCGCAAAATCGAAGTTCTCAATTGATGCATCCTGAATAAAAGATTTGATATTGCGATGATAAGCCGCAATCGAAAACGAGCCATTGGTTTCTGGCATGTAGTGTTCAAATGAAATATCAACTTGATCAGCAATAAAGGGTTTCAGGAAGGGTGAACTCGCGCTACCGTAGTTGTAGGTTGGGCCATTAGCGTTGGTTGCATCCACACTACCCAAGTTGGTGTTGTTTAATTTTGCGAGTGGTGCACGTGATAAAACGCGCGCTAACGCCAAGCGCACCTGATCGTTTTCGGCAATGTGATAATTCAAGTTCAAAGAGGGCAAAATATCGTTATATTTTGTTCCCACACGAGTGAGCGCCAAATCTGAACGGCAATCACCTACTTCATCACAAATCTCGACAGCCCCCTTGCTCACGTCACCCGCAACATTAACCAATGCGCGATTTGATTGATCAGATTTAACGTAACGAAGACCTAGGTTACCCGTCAGATCGCGATCGAATAATTCGGTGGCAAGATTAGCCTGCAAATAAAATGATGTTACGTTTTCCTGAATATCTGCTTGCTGTTCCATTGACCATGAACGACCTTCGCCCCACCGCGCAGCCGCTTTCACTGGACGCGGCAGTGGATTGCCATTCGTATCAAAGGCTTTGGGGTTGGCGACTTGCGTTGCACCAGAAGTAGCAGTCGGGCCAACGTAACTGGTGCGACTCATCAACACCAAATTATCTTTATAAGCTTGTTGAATAATCGCTTTGCCATCGACAGCAAGGAAGGCTGGCATATTGGAGAAATCGCCTTTCCATTTCACTATGTCCGATGTATCTGCAGTAATAGGCAGAGAATAATCGGTTGAAATTGTTCCGCCTGAACCATCGCCATACACAAATACTTTGCGCGATTCTTTGTGATTGCGCTCTGCGTAACGCACACCGGCTTCTAATGATTTAATGAACGGACTATCAAGTTCATATTTACCATCGAAACGCGCGGCATCAATTTTATCTTCGTTAAGATAGGGATACTCTTCATAGAGACCGAGACGCAATGCATTCGTGTCCGTGTAATCACGACTCAAACTAAATTTTGGAATGTTGATGCCATTGAGATCAATTGCAGCTTGCTGATCATCATCTTTAGCCCAGCCATCGGGGTGTTGCGAACTTACAGGAACTTTTTTGTAGAGATAAGCACGAGTCAAATTGTTTTCAAAAACACCTGATGCTTCTGAGTGTGACAAGTCAGCTGCGACAGTCCATTTATCTTCAGTCCATTTCGCATTAAAACCACCCGACAAAATATCGTAATCGGTGGATTGATCGTTGTTCTCAACTTTGAAATCAATGGTTTCTGAATTCTTTTTACCAACAAACGTCGCCGCCGTAATGTATTTGTCTGCATACAATTCGGTATTGTATACGTTCATATTTCTGAAGCCTTGAACGCGAATGCCGCGCTCTTCGCTTTGCGATTTAAATTTGGAGTAGAACACGTCACCTTCTAACGCGAGATGCTCGTTAGGCTCCCAATCAATCGTCGCCATGTAACCATCGCGGTCATCCGTACCACCTTTTTGTTTTACAAAAAAACTTTCCGGTGCGTAAACATCTTGACCGCCCACTGAAAGTGGCGGTTTAGTGTAGTTATCATTTTCAACTTGGGTCGCCGCATTCGGCTGATGCAATTTTGCATAACCGAGCGATATGCCAAGCGTGTCATCTAATAATTTTTTAGAAAATGAAACTGAAAAACGCTGACCAAAAGGTTCAACGTCATAAAGCTCATTTGCTTTGTCATTGAAGGTTCCGCGCAGACCAATTTGAATACTTTGGTCTTCTTTCATTTTCAACGGATTCGCCGTTTTCAGCTCCACTGTACCCGCCACACCACCTTCAATCAGCGATGCCTTGGGTGACATGTAAACTTCAACTGAATTAATTAATTCAGATGGGAATTGACTGAACTCCATCGCACGCGTGCCGTTGGGCGATACTTGTTCGCGACCATTCAAGGTTGAAAACACAAAGCCCTCACCCATACCGCGCACTTGAATTGTGCCCGCCTGACCGCTTGAGCGCGTGACCGTAATACCGGGCAAACGGCTCAAGGATTCTGCGATGGATTTATCGGGCAAGCCGCCAATATCTTCGGCGGAAATTGCCTGCACAATGGTGTCTGCTGTGCGCTTCATTTCAATCGAGTTGGCGATTGAAGCGCGAAAGCCCGTGATGACAACTTCGGTTGCTTCGTCTTCGGTTTTATTTGCATCTTGCGCGAACACGGACTGCGTGGTCGCTGCTAACACCAAGCTTGATATCGCCAAGCCTAATGGTTTCATATTGAAATTTTTCATCTGCTTAATCTCGACTAGTCATTTAGTTTTTGTTGTTCGAACTAACTTAACCCCACCCCCGCCCTCCCCTTGAAAAGAGG
>JAGKXD010000114.1 GCA_021151525.1 Cellvibrionaceae bacterium
GCGAACTGGGCGCGGATTACTTTGAGCTGGGCGTTCTGATTTATGGCGAGGCTTTTTATCACGGGAAGAATTAAGTTCGCGGGGAGCACTGCTTTTTTCTGCGGATGACTGCGCTGAATGTCGCGAAGGCCGGCTAGCGTCAGGCTTTTTTGCGCCTGAACCTGAATGTGAACTGCCGGTAGAAGGTTGTGCTGCAGGAGCTTCATTTGCCCCTATAAGCTTTTTGAAAAATTTGCCGATCAAGGTTATTTACCTAGTATTGAAGAACTCTTCCGAGTATACATGATTAGTATGATAATTTGCCCATAAAATAACGCCAAACGACGCAAAAAGCGGCAAACCCCGGCATTAAGCAGGAATTTTTCAATAAAGCCAAGCTTGCGCAGCAATTAGCGCATTAGTTACCCTTTCAGCCACTCAAAACTACCTGCATGGAGCCAAAATGCGCATTCACAGCCTGCAACACGTCCCCTTCGAAGATATCGGCAGCATGCTTCAGGATGTTCAAGTAAATGACTATAAATTGACCACCACCCACTGGTACAAAGGCGACCGAGCTCCAACCCTGGATAGTTTCGATGTACTCATTGTGATGGGCGGCCCCATGGGCGTTTACGATGACGACATCTACCCATGGCTAGCAGCAGAAAAAGAATTCATTGGCAGCGCAATTGCTGCCGGCAAAAAGATTATGGGGATTTGCTTAGGAGCACAATTGATTGCCTGCGCATTGGGTGCTCAAGTCACACGCAATGCGCACCGAGAAATTGGTTGGTTTCCATTAGAAGTAAATGACGAAGCGCTTAATCACCCAGTAGCCAAAATCTTGGCTGGGTGCGCAAAGGTTTTTCACTGGCATGGCGATACCTTTGCAATACCGCCGCAAGCGCGAGTTATAGCTTCCAGCAAAGCCTGTGCAAACCAAGCTTACGTTATTGATAATCAAATCTATGGATTTCAATTTCATTTGGAAACGACAGAGCAATCAGCAGAAGCTCTTATCCAAAACTGCGCAGAAGATTTAGATAACTCAACCTATGTACAAAGCGCTGAAGAAATTATGGACAATAAAGATAATTTTGTTGCGATTAATAAAGCCATGAGCGCCGTATTTACTCAACTGTTGAAATAAAACGGTTTAGCAACTCTGGCGAAGGCATAGCGCATACCGCAGATTTCCCCATGAGTTTATAGCGATTGCGTGCAACCCACAGGTAAAGATTATCACGCACAAAACGCGGCATTATTTTCCATACATACAACCAACGCAAAGGCCAAGATAAATAAGAAGCGATGTGCAATACCGCATCGCTTTTTTCGTAAACTTTATCCGCATCCAAAAACAACATACTTTCATGGGTATCCAAAGGCAAACCCAACCACGCTAAAATCGTTTGTCCTGCGGGTGACTGCACACTGCAAAATTTTAATTTTTGGCGAGGATCATTACGAATCAAAAACAACATATTGCGATTACACAAATTACATACACCATCGAACAATACCAATCGCTCAACATTATTTAATACTGCCGGCTTGCTACTCATTTAAACTTGTACTCCGAACAAATTTCCTACCACTGCTGTTAAGCCCATTGCTATCGCACCCCAGAGACAAACACGCCATGCACCTTTAATAAGATTTGCACCGCCGACCTTTGACGCCAAACCGCCAAGAAATGCCAGTGAAACCAAAGAACTGACACCAATCGCGATAAGCATATTTTTTTCTGCAACAAGCAACACCACTAACACAGGAATTAACGCACCCACTGCAAAAGTGGCGGCCGATGTTAAAGCAGCCTGCAGTGGCCGCGCCTGTAAAAATTCAATAATACCTAGTTCATCGCGCGCATGAGTTGCAAGAGCATCATGCGCAGTAAGCTTCACTGCCACTTGATGTGCGAGTTCACGATCCAACCCACGTGCCACATAAATTTCTGTGAGTTCACGCAACTCTGCATCTGGCTGCGTTGCCAATTCGTGAGTTTCACGAGCGATATCCGCAGCTTCAGTATCCGCTTGCGAACGCACAGATACATATTCGCCCGCGGCCATGGAAAGCGAACCCGCAACCAAACCTGCAACACCAACCAATAAAACAGCATGAGCAGATGTTTGTGCTGCGGCAATGCCCATCATTAAACTCGCCGTTGAAATAATCCCATCATTTGCGCCCAAGACAGCTGCACGCAGCCAACCCAGATGTTGAATTTTATGATTCTCACCGTGACGCATAAAAACCTCCTGAGCATGGTTAATAATTTTTAAAATAAAAACTAGCCATATACTAAACCGCCAAAAACAACAATGCCCGCCGAAGCGAGCATTGTTTTACTTTATTTAGCTTTGGGTGAAAGCGGTTTTACATCACCACAATCACTCGATAACCATTTACCAGATTGCGTGCCCTCAATAGTTTGCACTTTATGATTAAACTCTGTGGTTACTTTTGTAGTGCCTGTGTAGGCCTTATCACTTTGAAACACAATTTGTCCTTCGCCCTGAACAGGATGCTCACCCTTACACACAAAGGTTGACTTCAATACACCCGCTGAAACTTGGGTAATTTTTTGTTCGCAATTTTCTGATTGCGGTAAATCACCGCTGTCAATTTGTGCTTGAGTCACACAGGCTTTTACAACCGTACCATCTTTAGAAAATTGAACATTTTGGACAGCCATTTCCATGTCCTTGCCCGACATTTTTACGCCATTCTTAGCCATCATATCTTCCATCATTTTACGCTGCTCAGGCGACATGTTTGCCATTTGTTTCTTCATTTGCTCCATGGCTTTACTCATTTGCTCTTGCTGAGCGTCTGTAACTGTGCCACGACTACCTTCGTTCAATTTAAAGGTGTGCTCCCACAGCCCCGGTTTCATATCCACATGAATGGCGTAAGCATTAAGGCTAACGCCCGCAGCTACTAATAATCCTGCCAATGCACCTAGTTTCATCGTCATCTCCTGTTGATTTGCAAATTGATAGCAAAGTTGCTTTCAAACCAGTTCAGAATATACCAAGTCTGCTTAAAACGCAGGTGACCCATCTACAAAATCTCAGCAAAATGTAGACATCCGCTTATACCCCGCCAATGAATTGCTACCAGACTGATGCAAGAAGACTCACTTTTCTGAACATTTTATGCATGAACATCTTTGTGCCAATCGCCTCGCTAGGGTTAGGAATTCATTTGATTAGCCTGAAGCAAATTAGCGTGAAAAAAAAGCCGCTATATTGGAGCGGCCTTTTTTGCATTTTAATTTTTGAGTAGTTTTAGTAGCGTAGGCTCCATGGCTTTTGCCCAAATTTCATAACCTTGCTCATTGGGATGTAAAAGATCCGGCATGATGGTTTTTGACAACACACCATTCTCGTCCAAAAAGGCGTTATTAATATCAAGGAAAAATACTTTTTTGTTGTCGGCAAATGTCGGAATAATCGCGTTAATGCTGGCGTTAAGTTTGCGTGCCTCACCTTCAGGCTTTTCATCGCGCGGGAAAATTGCCAACAATAAAATTTTGGTATTTGGCAAACGCTTCTGTAATTCTTCGATATTGCGTTTGATACCTGCCGCTGTTAACTCTGGCTTTTCTTGACGATGCCCCGTGTTGTTGGTGCCAAACATTAGCACAGCAACTTTGGGATTCAATCCATCAACTTCACCGTGCAATAAACGCCACAAAACGTTTTCAGTACGGTCGCCACCAAAACCAAATGCAACAGCATTGTATTGTGCGTACTTGTGATTCCACACATTAAAACCATCTTTCTCCCAGCCTTGAGTGATTGAATCGCCGATGAAAATTACCTGCGCATTTTTGTGCGATTTTATTTCTTCTAACTTTTGCTCATGACGTGGCAACCACCAGCTGATTGCCCACCACTCATTCAACATTGAAGGCGTTACCGATATGGCTTTGTAATCAGGACAAGTGACATTGGGAGTACCTGATTTATAAATATTAAGATTGGCAATTGAGACCTTGCCTTCACCACCAACCTCAAGCGCAAAAGGTAATTTTACGCCGGAAAAATTATCGCCATCTTGCACAAAGCACTTCACGGGAATACTAAGGTGTTGCCAACCTTTACCGGTAATTTCACGCGCCTCGAACAAATAGGGAAATTTACGTTCGCAATTATTACCTTCGCATTTTGATTTGAAAGCAAAGCCACCTTTTGAAAGATCAATAACACTAAAATCAAACTCGACCACACCCGCTGCTATATAGGCAGAGAGATCAAGAGGCGATTTAGTTTCAAAATTCAGCGCTGCACGCCAACTATCTTTCCATGCAAACGTTAATGCATCACCCGTTGCCAGCTTGTCGGTTTTTGTCACAGAAACATCCGCATTAGGTGCGGAAGAATCCGCCACCTTAGGAACTTGAGCAGCATTCGTTTCCAATACTTGTTGTGCGGCAGGACTCTCAACAACAATTCGGACATTTGGATTCGGTTGAGCTGAATATAAACTCATCCCCTGCATAATTGCAGAGGATGAATTAATAGCTGCAGGCTTTTTTTCTGCAACTTTCGGACTGGAGTGATGACATGACAACAAAGCCAAACTCGCGCAAGCGATCAGCACCGTGCGCACAACAAAGGCTTTCTTGTGCACAATTTTTTGTAGTGTATTTTCCATAGTTTTATCCGATTATTTTTATAAAATTTTATGGGTAACCCAAAAGCAGAATTCCCGCTAAGCGGGAATTCGTTGAGCATTTTTTCAATCTATCTATTCAGTATTTAGGCTTGCACTACCGTTTGTTTTTGCGTACCCATACCCTCAATACCCAATTCCATTACATCACCCGCTTCCAAATAAAACGGTGGTTTTTGGCCTAGACCTACACCGGGCGGAGTGCCGGTACTGATTACATCGCCCGGTTGCAAACTCATAAACTGACTTAAGTAATGTACTAAAAACGCGGGGCCAAACACCATATGTTTGGTGGAGCCATTTTGATAAGTTTTGTTATTAACCTTTAACCACAAGTTTAAATCTAATGGATTAGGCACCTCATCTTTAGTGACAACATAAGGACCTATGGGACCAAAGCTATCGCAGCCCTTGCCTTTATCCCACTGCCCGCCTGGGCGCTCCAATTGGAAGTTGCGCTCAGATACATCGTTAATTACGCAGTAGCCTGCAATGTGATCCATCGCATCTGCTTCTGAAACATAACTCGTGTGTTTGCCGATGATAATACCCAACTCTACTTCCCAATCCAGCTTGGTGGAATTGCGCGGCTTGATTACATTGTCGTTAGGACCGGTGATAGCACTGGTAGCTTTCATAAATACAACAGGCTCAGATGGCACATCCACACCAGACTCTGCAGCATGGTCAGCGTAGTTCAAACCTATGCAAATAAATTTGCCAACCCTATTTACACAAGCACCGAAACGAACTGGTTCCTCAACCAAAGGCAAAGAATCAAGATCGAGCGCGGCGATTTTTTTCAAGCTCTCATTCGATAAAGTTGCACCATCAATATCAGCAACAACACCAGATAAATCGCGCACCTTACCTTGCTTATCTAAAATGCCGGGGCGTTCTTGTCCCGCCAAACCGAAGCGTAATAATTTCATGTTTTTTTACTCAATAAATATTGTTAATTGCTCCAGCCACCATCAATTACATTGATAGTGCCGGTAGTGAAAGCTGATTCATCACTCGCCAAATAAAGTGCGAGATTCGCCATTTCTTGCGTACTACCTAAACGCCCCATGGGTTGGCGTGCGACAAAATTTTTGTAGGCAGTTTCGTAATCGCCCGTTGCGTGTAAACGCTGCTCAAGCGATGGAGTTTGTACAGTACCGGGGCAAATTGCATTGCAGCGAATACCTTGGGTTACAAAATCTGCAGCGACTGCTTTTGTTAAACCAATGACAGCAGCTTTAGTCATGCCGTAGGCAAAACGATTGGGCGCACCTTTGATTGAACTTGCCACTGACGACATATTAATAATTGAACCACCACCTTTTGCGATCATTGCTGGCAAAAATGTGCGGATCATGCGGTACATGGAAGTTACATTTAAATCGAGTGAGAAATTCCAATCTTTTTCATCGCAATCCAAAATAGTCCCGTTGTGCACATAACCGGCGCAGTTAAACAAAATATCTATGCCGCCGATTTCTTTTGCTAAAGCGGCGACCTCATCTGAATTTAAAACATCGAGCTTACCTGTTTCGCAGCCGGTTAAATCTTTTAGGGCTTCGATGTTGATATCAGTTGCAATTACACGTGCGCCTTGTGCTGCGAATAATTCTGCGCTAGCGCGGCCAATGCCTTGGGCGGCGGCGGTGATTAGAGCGGTTTTGCCTTGTAGACGGTTCATGGCTTTTATCTTCAATATTCGTTTAAACAGAAATGAAAAAATAATTTAGCAGGGAGTTGTCATCCTCGCGTAGCGGGGATGACAACTCCCTATTTAATAGACAAAATTTTACGCGAGTTGACGAACCGGCAAACAACTCGGGCCGATTGGTTCGAAAGCTTTGTAGGTCAAAATAAATTCTTGATGGCCAAGCTCTTCTGACACACTGCGTTTGCCGGATGCTACGCCGATCACGTTTTGTAAAATTTCTTCACCGACCTCATCAAGTGTTGCTTCGCCTTCTAAAATGCGGCCGGCGTTTACGTCCATATCTTCGCTTAAGCGGCGATAGGTTTCCGGGTTGGCACACACTTTTATTACTGGGGAAATTGCGGAGCCCACAACTGAGCCGCGGCCAGTGGTAAATAAAATGACGTGGGAACCGCAGGCGATTAATTCGATAATTTCGGCGTTGTCAGAAATATTGGGAAAACCGAAACGAGGTTCGCCATCGGGTACTACATCCAATAAATACAAACCACCTGCGGGTGGAATATCGCCCGGTTTAATTAAACCGCTAATAGGTGATGAGCCGGATTTTGAATAGGCACCCATGGATTTTTCTTCGAGTGTTGTTAAGCCACCGTCCGCATTACCCGGAGCAAAACTGCCGAAGCCCATTACACGATAATAGTGTTCGGCTTTGGCAACACAGGCTTCAATTTCTTCGCCCAACTCTGGGGTGATTGCACGGTCTGCCATAATAGTTTCGCAGCCGATTAATTCGCCGGTCTCCTCGAAAATACAAGTTGCATCTGCAGCGACTAGCGCATCAAAGCAGCGACCAACTGCCGGGTTCGCGCTTATTCCGCTGGTGCCATCGGAACCGCCACAAATGGTGCCCACAATTAATTCATTTAATGCCATGGGCACACGCGGCGTTTTGTCAGCTTCGGCTTTAATACGTGCGACGGCAGCGAGGCCAGCTTCAATTGTTGCTTTGGTTCCACCGGCTTCTTGAATTACCAATAATTCTGCAGGGCGACCGCTTGCACGAATTTCTTTTAATAATTTATCGCGGTTCATGCTTTCGCAGCCGAGCGAAATTAATAATGCACCACCAACATTGGGATGAATTGAAACAGCGCGCATCATTTCGTATGCGTATTGATTTGGGTAGCAACCAGGGAAGCCGATTAAATGTACGTCCATATCATTGGCAAGCGTAACAATTTTGCGCGATACGTGATGCGCGCACTCAACCAAATAAGCAACTACAATAACGTTGCGAATACCTTTTCGACCATCTTGTCGCGCGTAGCCGGAAAACTGAATATTATTAGTCATGATTAGGTTTCACTCCGGTCTTTATTTTGACGTGTGCGTGTGTGACTGGGAATGTAATCACTCTGCATATTGTGCATGTGCACGTGCGCACCTATTGCAACTGGTTGCGTCATTGAACCAATGGGTGCGCCGTAGCGATAAACTTTATCGCCTGCTGCTAAAGCACGGCGCGCGAGTTTATGGCCGACTTCAATATCATGAGTAATTTTTACTGAGTTACCATCGATCTCAATAAGATCATCCGCATAAATATGCGCAACACACACTACAATATTATCGTCAGGATGCAGCAGAATAATCTGTGCAATTTTTTTTGTATTTGTCATCAACTCACTCAATGGAAAAAGATGTTCGAGTCATTGGTATGGGGGCATTTGGGTGCAACAAATTTTGATCGCGTAAACTCAGCCAAAATTCTTGCGGAATCGAGTAGTGCATCCACTCGCTAGCTTGCTCAACTTGCGCGGGTGATGCCAAGCCTGCAATCACTGAGCACACTTGCGAATGAGCACCGGGAAATTGCAATGCTGCTGCCGCGAGCGGAATTGCAAAATCTGCACAAATAGATTCCAGCTTAGCGACGCGTTCAACTATATGCGCAAGAGCCTGCTCATAGTTGTAATAAAAAGGCCCGGAACCACTCACACCAGATGCGAGTATTCCGGAATTAAACGGGCCACCTAAAATGATTGAAACATCGCGCTTGGCGCACAGCGGCAAAAAGGAATCGCAGGCACTTTGCTCTAACAGGGTGTATCGCCCCGCCAACAAAAAACAATCAAAATCGCCATGAGCCAAAGCTTGCTCGCAGACTTGCCATTCGTTAGCGCCAATTCCAATTGCTTTTACAACACCCGCTGCACGCAACTCATTCATTGCGCGATAGCCGCTATTCATAAAATCAGAAAAATATTGTTCGTGTTGCTCGCCGTGTGTAAGCGAACCTAAATCGTGTGCAAATAAAATATCAATGTAGTTCGTTTGCAAGCGCTGCAAGCTGCTTTCAAATGAACGCATGACTGCATCGTAGGAATAATCAAAAACAGGTTCCAACGCAGGCGCATTAACAAAGCCGTGGCGTACAGTGTCCGTAGAATTTGTGGGCACCAATAAGCGCCCTACTTTCGAAGAGATAATCAACTGCTCGCGCTTGGGCGCAAGCTGGCCACCAAGGCGGGTTTCGCTTAAGCCGAAACCATAGTGCGGTGCTGTATCAAAATAATCTATGCCGTGGGCAAGCGCAGAATCCAGTGTTGAATTTGCGGCTTGGTCGCTCATGGCTTGGTACAAATTCCCTACAGGCGCAGCACCAAAACCCAGCGCCGGCATGCGTAACGATGTATTACCAAGGAACCTATAATCCTTGGAGGGAATTGTCTGGTTGGACGACTGCACTCTCAGCCTCTATTTTTATAATTAAAAAACACTTTGCCAATAAAATAATTTTACCCGATTATAGTCAAAGTTAACATATCTTTTTTGGTAAAGAAGGGTGAAAAAAAAGGGCGCTTTAGCGCCCTTCGTTACTCAGTGCATCCGCAATTTTGCGCGCGGAGGCTTTTAGCTTTTCGATCACCTGCTCATGGGTAACTGCTTGAGCTTTAATGGTAATGAACGGAACGTTGAGCACTGCCGTAGCGCCGTTCAAACCCAAAATAGGTACGCACAAATCGGTCACTCCTTCTACGAAATCACTAGCGGATTGCACATGACCGCGCTCTACCGCCGTTTTAGATTTTTGCAGGAAACGTTCAATACGCTCGGGGTCTGCCGAAGCGCGTAATTGCGGCAACCAGCGCGCCTGAGTTTCTTCCGGCGCGAAACCGTAGAGCATCAAACCCGAGTTGGTATCCACTAAGCGGCGGCGATAACCCACACGCACGGAGAAACCTAAATCCATAGGGCTTTCGATACGACCCACCACCACAATTTGATCCCCCGAAGGAACTACTAGGTGACAGGACTGACCGAGCTCGCGCGCCATTTCTTTCATCACTGGCAAAGCAGTTTCAAGTAATGAGCGTGCTGAGCCTTGGGCGATACCCAAGGTAAATAATTTGTTGGTGAGCGTGTAACCATCGCGACCATCTGGCGATGATTCTATGTAGCCACGAAATTCAAGCGCCAACACCATACGAAATAGTTCGCTCACCGAACGCCCTAAAGTGACCGCCATTTGTGAGGTAGTCATAGGTGCGCCGTTGCGCGCCAAGAGCTCGAGAATATCCAAGCCTTTTTCCAATGCGGGAGCACGATATTTGCGGTCGTTTTCATCCGCGCCTGAATCTGAAACTGCGTCGTTATTTGTCATAGGAGTGTTTTTATATATAAATAGTTAACGTTATACATGAAAGAAAAATCAAAGTACCAGATGCGTGCTTTTTGAACAAGCAAAAACGTGCCAAACGACCGTTAAAAACGGTAAAAGCTCTTAGCCGTGAGACCAAAAATCGCATCTCTTTCTGCGGCAGATACAACGGGCAACAAATGCTTACTCATACTCAACCAATCTCCATAATTGGAGTAAGCACCATTGGCCGCAAGGCTTAATACCGGCCAATCACTTCCCCACATCAAACGCTCTGCGCCAAATAAGTGATACAACCGAGTAACGTAGGGGCGAAGCTGATCCAGCCCCTGCTCTGCCGCCGCCTCAGTGAGCAAGCCAGATACCTTACAATAAACATTCGGCAAGTCTGCCAAAGCCGCCATTCCCGCCGACCAAGTTTCGAAACCACCTGCGGCAATTGCCGGCTTGGCGGCGTGGTCAATCACTATGGCTAACTGAGGGTGACGACGTGCAAAAATTCTTAAGTAAGGCAAATGACGCACATGTATAAGCGCATCAAAACTAAGATTGTGTTGCAGCATTTCTGCAATGGCAGGTTCAAGTGCGGAGCTCAGAATCCACGTATCTGTAGGCAAACCTTGTAACATGGGGCGCAAGCCACGCATTTTGGGATGCTGCGCCAAATTTTTTATACGCGGCACCGCAGCACCTGAAGCTAAATCTACCCATCCAACAACGGCTTTAACCAAATCGGATTCGCTTGCCACTCGCAGTAAAAAATCCGTATCTAAATCGCTCTCCTGCGATTGCACTAAGACAGATCCAGTTACACCGGCGGCCTGCGCGAGAGGCGCCAAATCAACGGGTAAAAAGTTGCGATAAATCGCCGCTAGCTCGGCCGTTGGCCAAACGCATTCATTTTCACCAATTCGCCAAAAATGCTGATGTGAATCTATCACCACTGAGCTCCAACCTAAATTGCAACTTCACGCTTAAAACAAGCGCGCGCAAAGGCAGCAATAACTGCAAAAGCAAACATGGGAACAATTACTGCGACATGAATGCTCGATAAATCAGAGACAAAACCCATAACTGCCGCTAAAACGGCGCCGCCTATAATCGACATCACCAATAAGGATGAACCCGCTTTAGCTTTAGCGTTATCGCCTAAGTTTTTAATCGTGAGCGCGAAAATGGTGGGAAACATAAGCGACATAAAAAAGCTGGTCGCCACCACAGCAATCATGCCGACAAAATTTGGGCTAAGAATCGCAAGCGCACATAAAACAACGTTAGCTATAGCGTAAATAAACATGAGCAAACTCGCTTTAACTCGCACCATAAGCGCCGTGGCCACAAAGCGACCCACCATAAAAATAATGAGCGATGCAAGTAAATAATTCGCCAATATTTTTTCACCGGTTCCCGGCAATGCCTGCTGGCCGTAGCGAATGGTATAGCTCCACAAGCACACTTGCGCACCCACATAAAAAAACTGTGCGGCCACACCAAACATAAAACGACCATTCACCAATAGGTTTTTGTAATCGCTCCAACTAATGGATTCGCCGGTAGATGATTGGGTCGCGATTTTTGGAAACTTCACCAGCAACACCAAAAACGCCCACAAAAATACAACAGCGCCAATTACCAGGTAAGGCCCTTGTACCGCGTGCGATTCGGTTTGATAAAACTGTTCAAGCGCAGCGGGTGCCATAGCCGCCAAATTTTCCGCACTGGGCTCATGGCCGGAAAGAATAAATTCACGTCCAATAACAATTCCCGAAATACAACCAAAGGGATTAAAGGATTGCGCGAAGTTCAAGCGGCGCTCTGCAGTCGCAGGATCACCCATTGCCACAATAAGCGGGTTCGCAGAAGTCTCCAAAAACGCCAAGCCGCTAGCTATCACAAAGAGTGCACCTAAAAACAAACTGTATTCGCGCTGCGCAGCAGCAGGGTAAAACAAGAAAGCGCCAAAGGCGTAAAGCAGCAAACCTGTAACCACAGCCGCCTTATAGCTGTAGCGACGCATAAATAGCGAGGCAGGAATAGAAAATACGAAATAGCCGGTATAAAAAGCCGATTGAACCAAGCCCGATTTCAAATCGCTGAGGGAAAAGACTTTCTTAAATTGGGTAATCAAAATGTCGTTGAGGTTATTCGCCATTCCCCACAAAAAAAACAGGCTAATAATCAGGATCAACGGCAGTAAAACAGACGCACTTTTCTCGTTGTTATTCATAAAGTTTTTCACCCGCGAATAGCTAATCTAGCTATTTATTATTTTGATCGTTATTGTCATTTTTCTAGCGGTCCCACATGCTCACTATACAACCCATCAA
>JAGKXD010000115.1 GCA_021151525.1 Cellvibrionaceae bacterium
CCCTTATTTTCATTCAGTTTTTACAAATTTCGCTAAACTGCTTTTTCAACCCGGAGGTTAAATCTGCCTGCTCAGCGAGGGCGCGAACTATAGGCACCCCACCAACTCATTGCAAGCTTTTTTTTGACCGGACTTTTACTTTAGTTGCAATTTAGGGTGTTCGCCAACCATTACGAATATTTTTTAAGCAACATCAAACAAGTGATACTTTTTCTTACCCAATTTCACTAAATAGAAGCGCTTGAAAAAAGCCTTCTCGGCAGAAAAAGAAATTGAAGATTGCATGTTGTCATCAATCGATTTTGCTTCGCCATTAATGAAAACCGCGTTGCGAACCAATGCGTCTTTAACCTGCTTTCCCGATGCAGCCATTTCAACATCAGCCAAAATTTGCGTTAGCGGAGTTTCGCCTATATCGGCGCGCACCAATTTAGATGAAGGCAAGCCATCCTGCTGCAGCTGTTCGAAATCTGATTCACTCAAACCGGCGAGATCATCACTAAACAATGCCTGAGTAATGCGCTGAGCAGCCAACAGACCCTCTTCACCATGCACCAAACGCGTCATCTCTTCAGCAAGAATGCGCTGAGCTTCTGGCTTGGCAGCACGAGCAATATCATCTGCCTCTATTTCTGCAATTTGGGCAACACTCAAGAACGTGAAGTAACGAAGAAATTTGTACACATCTGCATCTGCAGTGTTTAACCAGAATTGGTAAAAAGCATAGGGGGATGTTTTGGACGAATCCAACCACACAGTGCCCGTTTCGGTCTTTCCGAATTTAGTACCATCAGCTTTGGTCACCAGAGGCATAGTCAAACCAAATACATGGCCACCATGCATCCGGCGAGTCAGATCTATACCACCAGTGATATTGCCCCATTGATCACTACCACCAATCTGTAAAGTGCATTGATTGCGCTGATATAACTCTGCAAAGTCGTAGGATTGCAGAAGCATATAGGTGAACTCTGTAAAGGAGATACCCTCGCCTTCGCGCTCAATACGCTGCTTAACCGATTCTTTGTTAATCATGTTATTAACAGAGAAATGCTTACCTACATCACGCAGAAAACTCAGTACATCAATCTTGCCAACCCAATCTAAATTATTGACCACACCTGCAGAGGTTGGACTCGTATTGAAATCGATGAAGCGCGACACCTGAGCGCGCAACTTATCCACCCATGAAGCAACCACATCGGGGGTATTAAGCTTGCGCTCCTGCGCTTTAAAACTAGGGTCACCGATTAGACCGGTAGCACCACCAACCAAGGCGATAGGCTTATGGCCAGCCAACTGAAAACGCTTAAGCATTAATAGAGGAACGAGACTGCCAATATGAAGACTATCCGCAGTAGGATCAAATCCACAATAAAGAGTACGACTTGCCGAATTCAAATGCTCAGCCAGAGCATCGCCGCCAGTTGTTTGCGCAATTAATCCGCGCTCTTGCAACTCTTGTAAAAAATTCGTGTCAATTGTCGTCATAAACCACCAAAATTAATGTTGAAAGCTAACCCAGTATGGGTAAAAAAAGCCGGCCACGATACCTTATCCGACACCAAAAACAAGGCCAAAACATGCACAAGTTACAACAAAATGAATTTTAAACGTGTCTTTAGAAATTTTTTCTGCTATAACTGTGAGTCCAGAAACTAACATATAACGCCGGGTTAGCCTTTCTATTATGCATCCAATAATAACAACCTCTAAGAAAGTGCTATGCACAGCCCTAGGGCAGATACCGCGCGGCCATTTGGTTGCGGCGAGTTCATTGGTTGCAAGCCTGCTTGTGATTTTGGCATTAAACCCTACAAGCCCCGCCACCGAAGAAGTATTCGACGCTGCTTCGTTGGAACAGGATCAAGACATTATTATTGATACTGATGACACTGCGACTGCAAGTAATCTGCTCTTAGTGTCAAATCAAGGATCAAACCAGGCTGCTGATACAGCTTCATTTAGTGTTCCTGATGCAAACAGCATCTTTCAAAATAATTCGAACACAACCCCCAAAGAAACCAAACCAAGCAAGCCCGCCATGCAAGAGCTCACCATTAAATCGGGTGATAACTTGTCGAGTGTTTTTGGTCGTATGGGGCTAAATGATCGCGATATTTACGAATTGTTTGATGGAAATAAAAGCGCCAAAGATTTACGCAGTATCGTGCCGGGACAGAAATTCGAATTTCTCGTCGATGCGCAAGGCAAGTTACAAGAGCTCAAGTATTACAAAAACAATTTAGATTCACTGAAATTTACCCGCAACGAAAATGGCTTTACCAGCCAGCAAATTTCGCTAAAACCCGAAGTAAAACGTAGTTTCCGCCAAGCAACTATTACCAGCTCCCTGTTTTTAGCAGGCAAGCAAGCCGGATTACCCACCAACCTCACTATGGAATTGGCCAATATCTTTGGCTATGACGTTGACTTCGCTTTGGATATTCAAAAAGGCGACCAGTTTAAGGTGATGTTTGAAGAGCAGTACTTGAACGGCAAAAAAATTGGCACAGGCGCGATTCTATCCGCTGAGTTTACCAACGCAGGCAAAACCTACCGCGCAGTTCGCTATACCAACAAAGATGGCCTAACTCGCTATTACGCTCCCGATGGTAAAGGTTTGAACAAAGCTTTCCTCCGCATGCCGGTTGAGTTTGCCCGCATCAGCTCAGGTTTTAGCTTGGGACGTTTGCACCCAGTACTTAACACCATTCGCGCCCACAAAGGCACAGATTATGCCGCAGCAACTGGCACCCCCATCCTTGCTACTGGAGATGGCAAAATCACTTTTGCTGGACGTCAGGGCGGATTTGGTAACTGCATTGTGATTCAACATGGCCAAGGTTATGAAACACTCTATGGTCATATGAGCCGATTCGGGAAAAATATATCCACAGGCACTCGCGTTTCACAAGGCCAAGTGATTGGTTATGTAGGTATGACTGGCTTGGCATCTGGCCCACACCTTCACTATGAATTTCACGTAAATGGTCAAGTTCGCAACCCTGTGACCGTAGAGCTACCAAAATCTGTGGGCATTGCTGCGAATGAGAAAGATCGCTTCAACGCAGCCACACAAACCTTGGTTGCTCAGCTGCAAGACTTTGACCGCAATGGCCACTTGGCCATGGGCGAGAGCAAAACCAAGTCCAACTAATGGTAAGCGAGTATTATCTTGGTTTGATGTCTGGCACCAGTGCTGATGCCGTTGATCTAGTGCTGGTTGATTTCGCTAATGACCGTATCCAACTCACAGCTACCCACTCTTTTGTTTTACCTTCCGATATTCGTCACAAAATCCATAGGCTTGCTAACCCAGCCGATAATGAAATCGATGCTATGGGTCAGCTGGATCGCCAGCTAGGTGAAATCTTTGCGGATGTGATTAATCAATTTTTGCAGCAATACGCAATCAAGCACATTCTTGCAATTGGCAGCCATGGACAGACTATTCGCCATCGACCTCCCGGCACCTTGCAATATCCTTTCACCCTGCAAATTGGCGACCCCAATGTGATTGCAGAGCGTACGGGTATTACGACTGTTGCTGACTTTCGCCGCCGCGATATGAGTGTGGGCGGTCAAGGTGCGCCTCTTGTTCCGGCGTTTCACAAAGCGATTTTTCACAGCCCTGATATTGATCGGGTGGTTGTGAATATCGGCGGCATGGCCAATATCACTTGGTTACCGAAATCTGGCCAAACACTAGGGTTTGATACAGGGCCGGGCAATGTGCTGATGGATGCGTGGATATTGAAGAATCTCGGTAAAGCTTACGATGCCAATGGCGCTTGGGCTGCATCGGGAACAACAAATGATGACCTACTCAAGATGATGCTGGCAGATAGCTTTTTCGCGCAGCTGCCGCCGAAAAGTACGGGGCGGGAAGCATTTAATTTGGATTGGTTAAATACTCACCTTGCCCAAACAAACCTTCCCGCGGCAGATATTCAAGCCAGCTTACTGGCTCTTACCGCACAATCTATTGCGCAAGATATTAATCGACTTACGCAAGCCGATTGCGAGGTCTATGTGTGCGGCGGCGGTGCTTATAACTTGAAGCTTATGGGTGAACTTGCACAGCAATTACCTAAAGCCAAGATCGCCAGCACTGCTGCTTTGGGTATAGCACCCGAATGGATTGAGGCTATGGCTTTTGCGTGGCTTGCGCGGCAGACCATGAATCGCCAGCATGGCAATCTGAGCGCTGTCACAGGTGCGCAGCGTGAGGTTATTTTAGGTGGGGTTTATTTCGCCTGAGTTGGCGAAGGTAAAAACTAAATTGAGAAGGACGAACCACAACCGCAAGTACTGGAAGCATTAGGGTTTTGAATCACAAATTTGGAACCTTGCAGCCCCTCTTCATAATCCACTTTTGCGCCTACGAGATAGGGATAGCTCATGGCGTCTACTACAACTTTAACGCCATCTTTCTCCACCACGGAGTCGTCTTCTGCAACGGCCTCATCAAAAGTAAAGCCATATTGGAAACCTGAACAGCCACCACCCGTCACATAAACGCGCAATTTGAGGTCAGGATTATCCTCTTCCTCCACCAAGCTTTTCACTTTGGCTATAGCACTGTCGGTAACGTAAACGACTTGTGGGACAAAAATTTCTGCGGTGGCCATTAACAACTCCAAAGACTAAATACTGCGGCGGTAATTATCCCTTTACCCGACTAATTTAGTCAACTATTAGCATGGCTATGCGGTAGTATCTCGACCACATCTTTAGCCGCTGCTTGCTGTTTAATGGTTGAGAGCATCTGACCGATTAATTGCGCACCTTTTACCATCTCAATGGATTGATAATGGATTGAGCCCTCAACGACTGCTTTTGCAGCCAATTCGAGATGTTTGCTAGAGTAGATAGTGCCGCGCACATGGCCATTGATAATGGCGTTCGAGACGTGAATTTCGCCCTCAACAACACCCGTTTCAGTAACAATTAGCTTTGCAGTCTTACCCTCTTCGGAATAAATGTTGCCCTTAAGCGTGCCTTCAAGATAAAAATCGCCGCTGAAATAAATATCCCCTACCACTTTAGTTGCAGCACAAAGTAGTGAGTGGTGGCTGGCAAATGCCTTTTTCTTTTTGGAGATAAGCATCGGGATCTCTCTATGTTAGGTTGGAGTCTATTTGGGTTTGAATGCAGATACCGGCCAATCGAGCTCAGCAGTGATTAGCGGCGGCGCTTTTTTATCTTGAGTTTTAACAACTAACTCCACACTTTGAGGCACAAAATCTACTGGCAGACTCATATCACCCTCAAGGGTTTGGAAATATTTAAAGCTTAAGGGAATGCTGGGCACAGTCACCTGCGAAGAGATTTGATACAGCGAAAGCTGCAAACTCTTATCGCCTTGTAAACCAATAACCCTGAACTCAAGCGAGCCACTGAAATCTGCTTCTTTGGTTGATAGTTTTTGTACTGTCAGACTGTAATTAAAGTGATTTTTCTCTTTGAGCGGAAGCACAGTGAATACACCAAAACTAATCCCCAGCGGATTGGTTTTTACACTTGGGGATAGCAGGTCTTTATAAACTTTTAGATCGCGCTCGGATGCATTCAATTGCGCCTTTTGGGTCATCACCAACTGACGCAAATCCTCCATAGATTGACGATCAACTTCAGCACTGGTTCGCAATTGGGTTAATTGCTGGGATAACGCAGCAGCCGCCTGTTCCTGCTGGGAGTTATTCGAGCTTTCCTGTGCTTGGTACTTCTGTTCAGTCGAATAAATACCGAAAAAATAGCTGGCGTAAACACTCGATACGAATAGCAGTAGCAGTAGGCCAATGCGCAAAACGCGCGCCAGCGGGCTATGGGGAATTATTCGCATAGGTGTGACTTTGCTACCTTTGACCGCCACGCTACCACCTTTAGAAATGCTAATCGTTATTGTTAGAAATTTATGCGTAAAAAGTAAAAGGGCGATAAATCGCCCTTTTTTGGAGACCTGAATTTATGGCAACAACGCCACTACATTTAGCCCAGCAGTCTCTTCAAAACCGAACATGATGTTCATGTTCTGGATCGCTTGACCTGATGCACCTTTGGTCAAGTTATCAATGACCGACAAGACCACAATGGTGTCGCGGTTTTGCGGACGCAACACCGAAATACGGCAAACGTTTGAGCCTTTTACAGTGCGTGTTTGCGGCAACACACCAGCAGGTAATACATCCACAAATGGCTCGTTCGCATAGCGAGCTTCGTACAGCGCCTGCAAATCGGGCAGATTTTCTACATTCAGTGCAGTTGCATAAAGCGTTGCATGGATGCCGCGAATCATCGGCAACAAGTGCGGCACAAAGGTCAAACCGACAGGCGCTACACCAGCTGGCTGGATGTCACGCAAACCTTGCTCAATTTCTGGCAAGTGACGATGACCAGACACGCCGTAAGCTTTAAAGCTATCCATAATTTCGGTTAACAAATTGTCGATCTTACCCTGACGCCCTGCTCCACTCGCACCGCTTGCTGCATTGGCAATCAGACGGCTTGGATCGACAAGGTTGTTTTCCAACAAAGGCAAAAAACCCAATTGGGTAGCAGTTGGATAACAACCTGGGCAAGCAATCAACTTGGCCGTTTTAATGGCTTCGCGATTCACTTCTGGTAAACCATATACCGCTTGCGCAACCAGTTCTGGCGCTCCGTGCGGTTGGTTGTACCATTTCTCCCACAGCGGAACATCGCGGATACGGAAATCTGCTGAGAGGTCGATAATACGGGTTTTAGTTGCCATCAAGGCGGGCATCATATTTTGCGCTACGCCGTGTGGAGTGGCGAAAAACACTACATCCAACTCGCCCAATACAGCTACATCCGGCTCGGTAAAGGCCAAATCTATGTGGCCACGCAAGCTTGGGTACATATCAGCCACTTTTACACCAGCTTCGGCGCGTGATGTAATCACCGTCACCTCAACCTGCGGATGATTGACCAACAACCGTAGCAATTCGACTCCGGTGTAACCTGTACCGCCAACAATACCTGCCTTAATCACGTGCAACCCCTTAATTTACCTAGCTCTATGTACTTACGCTTGATTTGCATAACAACGAATTTTTGGGCTATGGTGGCAGCCCGAAACAGCGCTCTATGATAAGAGCCTTAGCGCCAAACCGAAAGCAAAAATATGACCCAAATGATTCCACCTGACGCATCTCCAACGTTGAAAAGCCGTTGGTACAAGGCGAGCGAACGCTGGCGCGATCAGTTATCAGGTCTGGATGCCCTCCCCCAACTCACTGTTCTCGGGCTATTTACGGGGATTCTTGCGGGCATAGTGATCGTCATTTTCCGCCTCCTCGTCGAAATCCCCTTACACTTTATTCTGCCCGACCATACCGAGAATTTTGAGGGATTAAGCAGTGGCTGGCACTTTGCCCTGCCCTTTTTAGGAGCGCTCATCTTCGGATTAGTTCTGCAAATGGTTGATAAAAAGCACTATTCAGCCAGTATCAGCCACGTTCTTGACCGTATTCACAACCATCAGGCCCGCATGCCGCTGGGCAACTTTATCAACCAGCTTTTCGGCGGTGCTTGGTGCTTGATAACAGGTCAATCTGTCGGGCGCGAAGGCCCCGCCGTGCATCTCGGAGCAAGCAGCGGTAGCTTACTCGGCCAATGGCTAAACCTACCTAGCAACAGCCTGCGTTCACTTGCAGGTTGTGGCGTAGCTGCTGCTATAGCCGCTTGCTTTAACACCCCCATGGCTGGAGTAATTTTCGCGATGGAAGTGGTTGTTATGGAATACACAACCGCTGGCTTTATTCCCGTGATTCTCGCCGCCGTTGCTGGAACGGTTATCAACCAATTGGTATTTGGTTTTTCAACTGTATTCCACCCACCACAAGTCGCACTGAAGAGCTTATTTGAGTTGCCATTAATGGCGATGATGGGGTTTATCATTGCAGTATTTGCAGCACTTTTTATCGAATTACAGGCATTAACCTGCAAGCTATCCCTAGGCAAGCCTATAAGCCTTCGGTTTACAGCAGCAGGCCTCCTCACAGGCGGGGCTGCTATTTTTGCGCCGCAGATCATGGGTGTGGGTTACGACACGATCAATAGTGCATTAGCAGGCAATATGGGCTTTTGGTTGTTGTTCGGAATCTTCACCGCCAAACTTTTTATCACCAGTATTAGTCTGGGCGCAGGAATTCCCGGTGGAGTCATAGGTCCATTGCTATTTATGGGCGCCTGTGGCGGCGGAGCACTGGGAATTATCGCCAATGAACTAATGCCCAACGCTGTCAGCACAATGGGTTTCTACGTGCTATTAGGTATGGGCGCCATGATGGGTGCAGTTCTAAACGCCCCGCTCGCCGCAATGGTTGCAATTCTGGAGCTTACCTACAACCCAAATGTTATCTTCCCCAGCATGTTGGTTGTGGTTGTGGCCTGCTTAACCACACGCTGGGTATTCCAATGTGAAGGGCTTTTTCAAACGATTTTGGCCGTGCAAGGCAAAAAAAGTAGCTTCGCCGCACACGAACAATTACTCAGCAGCACTGGCGCGCGCAGTTTGCTGGATAGACATGTCAAAATCAGCTCGACAAGCCTTGACCTCGAGCACGCAAAAAACTTGTTGACCAATCACCCACACTGGATTGTATTGCTGGAGCCAAAGCTGTTGCTGCACCCTACAGACTTAGCCAATTATCTCAGTGACAATGAAATTGCGGCTGATACACTGCTCGACTTACTAGCAATTCCAGCGCGCCGATTGAATATGATTGAATTGGAAGATCACACCAACCTTTATCAAGCCCTACTCAACATGAACCAAGCGCAAGTCGATGCTGCCTTTATTAGAAATTCACAAACGTCTAACTTAGGCATATTAACGCGCGAGCGCATCGACAACTTTTATAAACTCCCTCATTAAATTAATGCTGCGTTTACTATGACATTTCTCTGGATCAAAGCTTTCCACATAATCGCCGTAATCACTTGGTTCGCGGCACTGTTTTATTTACCGCGCTTATTTGTCTATCACACCATGAGTGAAGACACCGTGAGCCGCGAACGCTTTAAAATAATGGAGCGAAAGTTACTGCGGGGAATTGCCAATCCATCCATGATCGCCGTATTTATTTTGGGCAGCTGGATGAGCTATTTAAATTGGGATTACTACTCACATGCGACTTGGTACTGGTGCAAGTTAAGCCTGGTCACCGTGGTTGCCATTTACCACCACGCGTGCGTCGCCTACTTCAAACAATTGCGTGACGATAAGTGCACCAAGAGCCACAAATTCTTTCGCGTATTTAACGAGCTGCCGGTGTTTTTATTAGTGGGCATTGTCATTATGGTTGTTGTCAGACCTTTCTAATTTTTCGTTAACTTTTATGAAAAACCAGCTCTACGCCATTACCGATTCGCAACTTATGCCCGACGAAAAACTTTTTGCGGGTGTAACAGCTGCACTAAAAGGCGGTTGCAAATACGTGCAATATCGCGATAAATCTGGCGATGAAAAAAAACGCCTGAACGATGCAAAAAAATTATTGGAATTGTGTAACCAATATAATGCCAATCTAATTATTAATGATGATGTGCAACTCGCTCACCAAACTAATGCCCAAGGCGTGCATTTGGGTCAAGACGACGGTGATGTCACCAAAGCACGCGAGCTTTTGGGCGATACCGCAATTATCGGCGTCACTTGTCACGACTCGCTTGAACTAGCAGAAAAAGCGATTGCAGATGGCGCAACCTACATTGCATTTGGTCGTTTTTTTTCATCCAACACCAAACCCGATGCACGCCCTGCTCCGCTGACATTATTAACAGAAGCACGAGCAAAATTTCCGAATACTATGATTGCCGCTATTGGCGGCATCACAACAGAAAATGCACACCACGTATTAGCGGCAGGCGCAGATATGATTGCGGTTTGCCATAGTTTATTTGCGGCGGATGACATTACCGCGCAAACCCAAAAATTTATTACCTTGTAGGAATTACCATGAGCCGTTCTGAAGAATTATTTGCACAAGCACAAGTCCACATTCCCGGCGGAGTAAACTCACCTGTGCGCGCATTTCGCGCTGTAGGTGGTACGCCTATATTTTTTGAGCGTGCGCAAGGTGCCTATGCATGGGATGCAGATGGCAAGCGCTACATTGATTACGTGCAATCTTGGGGGCCCATGGTACTCGGTCATGCACACCCTGAGGTTATCAACACAGTTATAGAAACGGCAAAATTCGGTTTAAGTTTTGGCGCTCCCACCGAACGCGAAACAACACTCGCTGACAAGCTTTGTACGCTTATGCCAGGCATGGACATGGTGCGTTTTGTAAGCTCAGGCACCGAAGCCACCATGAGCGCGATTCGTTTAGCGCGCGCCTATACGCAGCGCGATAAAATCATTAAATTCGAAGGCTGCTATCACGGCCATTCCGATTCCTTACTCATTAAAGCAGGCTCCGGCGCATTGACTATGGGAGTGCCCAGCTCACCCGGTGTTCCCGCCGTTTTAGCCGATCACACAATCACTCTCGATTACAATAACATTCAGCAAGTGCGCGATTATTTTGCAGAGCACGGCGATAAAGTTGCGTGCATTATTGTTGAGCCGGTTGTCGGCAATATGAATTGTGTTCCACCAATTCCAGGCTTTTTAGAAACTCTACGCGAAGTTTGCGACCAATCCGGCGCCTTATTAATTTTGGACGAAGTGATGACCGGCTTTCGCGTAAGCTACACAGGCGCACAGGGTTATTACAATATAAAAGCAGATATCACCACACTCGGCAAAGTGATCGGCGGAGGCATGCCGGTAGGTGCCTTTGGAGGGCGCCGCGATATTATGCAAATGATTGCACCGTCCGGCCCCGTGTATCAGGCAGGAACTTTATCCGGCAACCCTGTTGCCATGGCGGCTGGCTTAAAAACCTTGGAGCTATTAGAACAACCGGATTTTTATAAAAATCTTAGCGCGCGCACCACACAATTGGTTGAAGGCTTGCAAGCGTTAGCTGATGAAGCGGGTATTCCATTTACTACGAACCACGTGGGTAGCATGTTCGGTTTCTTTTTCACCAGCGAGAAAAAGGTCACCAATTTCAAACAAGTTATGGCGTGCGACATTCCACGCTTCAATAAATTTTTTCACGGCATGCTAAAACGCGGAATTTATTTGGCACCCGCTTCTTACGAAGCCGGCTTTATGTCTGGCGCTCATACGGATGAAGATATCCAAGCCACTTTGCAAGCCGCGAAAGAAGTATTTGCAGAGCTTATTGCCAATTAAACTAACACATCAATTGGGTAATAATTTTTTCGCCTGCATTTAAAAACTACGGCAGATCAATATCAAATTTTATCTGCCGTAGTTGTATCAATAAATATTTACATTCCCAAATCACATATAGTCTTGAAATATAAAATAACCACTTCTTTTGCGTGGCTTTGCTGTTTTTTAATTATTCTAAATCGTATATAAGCAAAAAAATTACCATTTCAAAATATTGCTACCCTCCATCATCTATTTCGTTTCAGATTCACCAATATCTCTTACACTTGTAGTTGATATGTTCACTTCATTAGACTAGTTTTTATCAGGATATTTTGAATTCAGACGTGGGGGATACCATGTTCAAGAAAAAAGAATCAACTCGCTTAGGTGAGATTCTCGTCAGTAAAGGAATAATCACACAGCAACAACTCAACCTTGCCACCCACGAACAAACCAAACGCAAGCGCCACCTAAACCTCGCCGACCCCGAGACTCAGCGCGGACTCATGATTGGTGAAATTCTGGTTGAGTTTGGATTCATTGATCAGCTCGAATTAAAACGCGGACTCAATTGGCAACAGCGCCTGCGGCATGTATCTATTGCTATGGCGTTGTGCGCTCCATTTATGGTGTTTGCACCTGCAGGTGCAAGTGCGCAAACTACATCGTCGTCATCGTCTTCTGTGAGCACTTCAACAGCTTTTGCACCTATAACCATCCAAGCTGAAAGTTATTCATCAATGAGCGGAGTCCAAACTGAAACGACTACCGATACAAACGGCGGACTAAACGTTGGCTACATAGATGCGGGAGATTGGATGTCCTATGCCAATACCTCAATTAATATTCCAAAGACAGGTACCTACAAAATAACGTTTCGTGTAGCAAGCTTAAACGGTGGCGGGAGCCTTACGCTTAAAGAGGCTTCGAGTGGCACGGCATTGGATACTTTCAATGTTCCATCAACAGGAGGATGGCAAAACTGGGTTAATGTAGTGCGTACCGTCACATTGAGTAAAGGAACCCACACATTTAAAA
>JAGKXD010000116.1 GCA_021151525.1 Cellvibrionaceae bacterium
GAATACTATTATTTATTTGTGTCTTTTGATTTTTGCTGCCGCGGAAAAGATAGCACCTATAACATTCGTGTAGGCCGCTCCAAAAAAGTAACCGGGCCTTATGTAGATAAAGACAATGTGGACATGCACAAAGGCGGTGGTTCATTAGTGTTAGCCGGCGATAAAGATTGGCCCGGCCTTGGACACAACAGTGCTTATACCTTTAATGGCAAAGATTATTTAATTTTCCACGCGTATGACGCAAGCGATAAATTTTTACCCAAATTGAAAATAATGGAAATGAATTGGGATGCTCACGGATGGCCATCAGTTGATCAAAAAAATTTAGAAAAATACAAATCACATTTGATCAATAAACAATAATGTCGAGCCTAACGAGAATAAACCAATCTCTCTTTTTTGCTCTCCATTAAGGATGCTCCATAATGGGTAACTCTGCCGCAATATCCCTGCTTGATAAATTCGTGCGCGCACTATCGCTTAAATTTTTGAGGTTGCTTGCAACCTCTTTTGCAAGGGAGCTTACCGCAGGATCTGGATCATTAAATAGCTTTTCGACTAAAGTAAGGTGCGATTGATTCCCCGTAGCTCCCAGCGCCAAGAGCGCATCAAGCCGCACATTTATATCGGCATCATAAAGCATTGGTGCCGCCACACTAGCGGCATTGACATAATGGGTTTTCGCCAAATTTTGCAATGCGATTTGACGCTCACCTGGGTTGTTACTTTTTAATTGCGCCCGAGCTTCAGCAATATTATTTTCTATTAATGCATTATTGCCTCTTTGCGATAACACTTGCGCAATAACGCGTTTTACATCGGGGTCATTTTGGCTGGCATAAAGTGATTGCAAGGCGTAATCCGGCAGGCTTTCGCGATCATTCGCCATATCAAAAATACCTTTGCTGACAATGGCAACTTTTTCTTTGGATGCATCGCCCGCTAGCAATTCACTCGCCTTTTCTGTAAAAGAACGCGGGTCACGCGCAGAATGGGTTCCCAAATCTTTTAAAGTTTGAATACTACTGGTAACGGTTGCAACCTGCTCGCTGTTATTTTGCTCTAGATTATTTTCAAGCGCAGAAGCCGTAACATCAGAATTTTTGTTAATTGACGTGATTTTTTGTTTGTTATTCGTAGTGAGCAATAGCATACGAGTGCGCTGTAAATCTGTTTCTTTTTTTTCTAATAATGCTTCCAGACTTTTAATTCTATTTTCCATTACTAATATTTTTTGGCTTTGGTCCGAGTTATCTGCTGTAAAAAAAATAGCACTGGACGCAACTATTGCTCCCGCGCACGCTGCAAATACCAAGTGTTTTTTGAGGTCAATCTTGAGCGCGCTCATAGGCATCTCTTTATTATTTTCAATTTGCAATGAGTAAGATTAACCCCCTGAAAATCCGAGGGTTAATCCTTTATCAAACAGGCTTAGATGTTGCCGTAACCAATAGCGCCGTTACAGTTCAACCATTCGCTCATACCGCTACCGCCACCACAGGCACCGTTTTGATATACACCGGTGTTGTAGCTTTGCGCTTCAGATTGACGAACAGAACCGTTTACGCTGATGTAATCGATTTGAACATCGCGCGCAGGGCTCGTTGAATCGTTAGTGAATTCAACAGTAGCGCCGCCAGTCAAGCTGGTGGTTGCGGTGTAATCCGCATAGCTGGTAGTTACTGTCCAGGTTTTTACTGCAGTACCATTCACTTTCAAAGTAATGCTTTCTGAGCCATTGGTACCACGTGCGCGAACCACTACGGTTTTGCTGCCACCTGATGCTGCAGAGCTTGAGCTACCGCTAGAAGAAGTTGCAGCGCCTTCGCTTACAGTAATGTTTGAGCTACCGCTACTTTGGTAACCCTCGGTTTCCATAATCATGTAGTCCCAAGTGGTGCCCATATTCAGGCCCTTGGCTTTCCACGCATCGAAGTGGTTACCTGTGGTCACAGTACCGCTTGAGCGCTTGGATGTACGCACGCTCCAATATTGATCAAACGTTGCAGTACCAATGATTGAAGGTTGGTTGGTACGAGTGGTTTTATAGATGTTGTAGGTACCGCCGTCAGTCGTGAAAGTACCCAATGAAGTACCGCCTGGTGGAGTCCAGCTACCGTAGTTTTCAACAATGTAATATTCGATAAGTGGGTTTTTAGTCCAACCATAAACCGCCAAATAACCGTTGCTACCACCGTTGAAGCTACCAGAGAAAGTTACGCTTTTACGACCACCGGTAGACCAGCCCTTACCTGCAGTAAAGTTGCCTGTGTTGCTCCAGGTTGTGCTGTAGTTACCACCTGAACCCAAGGTCATTGACGCGGTTCCGGGGGTATCAGTCCAAAATGAATAATAGAAACCATTGTTGGTACCGGTTGTATTTGAACTAATGGTTTGCGCTTTTGCAGTATGAGCCAAGCTCAGCAAACCTACGGATGCCACCACGAAACCTAAAACTTTACTCGCCTTAGATAGCTGCACTTTTAGAGTCTTATTCATATTTATATTTCTCGATAAATGGTTGAGAAAGCCGAGTCTGCACAACAGACCTCTACGGCACTCACACGCTCAGATAACACCGAACGCGCAAATAAGCAGTAGTTGGAGACCAGCCAATAATTTGTCGATTGCAACCACCTCCCATTCATTATTTTTATCGGGTTGATGGAGTCCATTCCCCGTCATGATATGTACCACTAGCGGCAATCAACGGGGCGCCCTGAGGGGGAGCGCACCTTTATAGTAGTAAAGACTATAAGACCTTTCAACACCCTTGCTCACAAGAACACAAGAATTATGGTCATTGTGACTAAAAGTGACATTTTGAGTTACCAAATGAGGCAAGCCTTTAAAACCAAGCACTCACTCGCACAAATAAATTTTACAAAAGAAAAATATTTTATTGATA
Source organism: Cellvibrionaceae bacterium (assembly GCA_021151525.1). Taxonomy (GTDB): domain Bacteria; phylum Pseudomonadota; class Gammaproteobacteria; order Pseudomonadales; family Cellvibrionaceae; genus Cellvibrio. Next base: position 2,909 of record JAGKXD010000116.1, read on the forward strand.
AATAAAATATTAAGAAGAAGTAGGATTATGGAAACAGAAAAACTGACAAAGACCCGAACCACTCCCTTTCTGGTTAGTGATTCAGGCCTAAAACGCTCGCCAATGTGTACGAGTAGGGAAAGGTGTAATTACTCTTTCAGTAAGCGCAAAGCGTACAAACCACCAGCAATAGAATTATTGCGCGCTACAAATTTTACGATGAGTTTTCCCTGTGAATTTTTAATCAGTGCTGCGGGAATCGCAAAATCTCTTGAATAAATTTCTTGTGGGGCATTGCCATTTAACGTGATGCTTTCAATTAATTTATCGTTGATAAACAAATCGAATTGACGGCCAGCATCCAAACGCGAAAAACTCAAGCGCAGCGTTTTCGCTTCACGCTTTTTATCGGTTAATTCATAACTCATCCAGTGTGTAGCGTGACGCCAGCGCATGCCGTTATTTAAACCTGTATCTGCACCATCGGCTTTGAAAAAATGATCTGATTCGGGCTGCTGTTCGCCGGGAGCAACTTGATCAACAGTGATTGCATCCAGTGCTAATTTAGCCGCTTCTTTTTGCGCATTTTTTTCTTGTAGTTCCGCTAAGCCAGCTGGCGTAGAGTACTGCCAATAAATCATATAGCGCGAATCATGCAGGCGGAAAAACGGAATAAATTCGATGGTTTCGACGTTCTTGCCACGTACAATATCTGCTGCGGTAAAGGTCAGAGATTTACCGGCAACGGGTTTGATGCTCGCCATAAAATTTTTGGTGTCGCTCACCAATAATGGCGCGGCTTCCAAGGGACACACCTGCCCTTGCGCTATGTGCCCCATACGCGAATCATCCGCAATATAATTCAATTTCTCGCCCGCAAACGGATTGGTTTTTGCCGCAAGCACAATGGGCCCGTGTAATAACGCATAGTAATCCGAGTGATCTGGCATTTGCTCTAATTGTGTTTTCATCGGTAAATAGACATCGACTTTATCGCCTTTTTTCCATGTGCGTTTCAGGCTTATATATTCACCGGGTTTTGCCAAAACTTTAATTGGCTTTTTATTAAGGGTAACCGTTAATTCACCGCTATCAATCCACTGTGGGTAGCGAATATTCAGCGTGAATTTTTTATTGCTGTTAATGGTGAGGTGCGTATTTTCTTCATCAGGAAAAATCGTGTTTTGTGTAATCTGAATATTTTTTTCACGCCAATTTAAGGTAGATGGAATAAATAAATTTACGTAGAGTGAATCGTTTTGATGTGCGTAAATAAATTCGCCGTATTTGGCATGACTTTCAATTCCCGAACCTACACAGCACCACATAGCTTTATCCACTTCAGAATAAACACGATAATGATTGGGGCGCATAGGCGTGAAATAGACAAAACCGCCAGACTCAGGGCGCTGTGATGACAAGATATGATTGTAAAGTGCGCGCTCGTAATAGTCGGCGTAACTGACTTTGCTATCGGTTAAATACAACAACTCTGTGAGCTTGAGCATGTTATAAGTGTTGCAGGTTTCCGGCCCCTCCACTTCATTAATCATGCTGGAAAAATCTTTATCGTCATGGAAATGTTCGCGCACGCTGTTACCACCAATGGCGACGGTGCGGTGATCATGTACAGTTTTCCAAAAAAATTGTGCCGCTTCTTGCCAATCTTTTTGGCCGGTTAAATCTGCGATGCGTTTAAAGCCGATGACCTTGGGAATTTGAGTATTAGCATGCAAGCCGTTTAATTTGTCTTGATCTTGTTTCAGGGGATTTAAAATAGCTTGATGAGAAAATCGTTCGGCCAAGGTAAGGTATTTTTTATCACCTGTTAATGCATATACATCAGCAAAGACTTCATTCATTCCGCCATGCTCACTGCGCAGCATGGTTTGCATTTGTTCGTCGGTTAAATGATTGGTGAGCGCTAGCGCCCAATCAGATAGAGCAATCAGCATTTGCTTTGCATCTTGGTTATCAGCGTATTTATACGCATCGCGCAAGCCCGCAAAGGTTTTGTGCAAGTTATACCAAGGCACCCATTTTCCGTTAACTGAAAAATTATCTGCCTGCATTTTTCCCTGTGCTATTTGATTAAAAGCATCTTTGCCGCCGGGAATTCCGCCAATATAACCATCGCCATTTTTTTGCTGGCAACGTTTTAACTCTGCGACGAAATAATTTAACCGGCGCAAGACTTCTGCATCACCCGTTGATGCATACATAAGCGCAAGTGCGGATAAATAATGGCCGCCTATATGACCATCTAACCCTGTAGATTCCCAATTGCCATAGCTTTCTTGCTTTAACGGTAAGCCTGCTTCACGCAAAAAAGGCGCGAGCAATTTATCGGGCTCCAAGGCAAGTAAATAATACAGATCGGTATTTTGTGCATCGAGAAATGGACTTGAGCTAAGACGTACATCTTGCAGCGGGAACAATTGCATGGAAGATTCTGCATGCACACTTATACTCATCACCACACATAAACCAGCGATTATTTTTTTCATTGATGCGCCCTATCAATTTGATTAAGTTCTTATTTACCTGATTACAAAACCTTAAAGGTTCTTAAATATAAAACCAACTATCGCCTGCAATTATTAACAGGTACCTAACAAAAAAGGCAGCCACAATGGGCTGCCTTTTTTTCTAGCTAACATAATTCATTAGAATGAATAACGCGCGCCAATTGCAAAGGTACGACTGTATATTGAAGAACCGAAATTACTAACCGTTGCACCATTTTCACCATAGTGACTTTGATAGATTTCGTTGGTCAGATTAGTACCATCCAAGGTCAACTCAAGATTATCCAAAGCTTTGTAGCTGACTTGTAAATCCATACTCGCCTCTGGCTCTCTCCACACTTCCAACGGGTTCGCGAACAACGATGCTTCGTAGTTGTTCAGGAATTTGCTGCGCCATGAGTATGACAAACGCGCTCCTAATTTATCTTTATCGTAAGCTAAGACAACACTGTAAGAGGAGTCAGACACACCAAACAACTTAGTGGTTTTCACTTCAGTGATTTCACCTTTTGCATTAGTAATTGGCGTATCTTGCGAAGAATCTAACTTAGTGAAGCTCGCCTGAATACCAAAGCCATCCAAATAACCCGGTAAATTTTCTGGGAACCACACTGCGCCCAATTCTGCACCGTGCAACTCGCCGTTAGATGCGTTGTAAGGTTGATTCAACACATATGTGTATGGTGTTGGATCTGTGTCAGATTTTGCGTGTGTAACTTGACGAGCGAAGTTAATTACGAAACCTTTAATGTCACGTTTAAACAAAGTGCCGTACAACGAACTTGATTTACCAAAATACCACTCCAAAGACATATCATAGTTTTTGGACTCAGTTGATTTCAAATTCGGGTTACCACCACCTGCTGTACCATAACCTATATTAGTGACATCTGCATTGTATTGAACGGTTGGATTAAGCGCACTAAACGCAGGACGACGCAAAGTTTCGCTGTAACTCAAGCGACTGATCAACTCGTCGTTCCAGTGATAGCGAATCAAAAAATCTGGTGAGAGTTTTGATGAAGACACAGATTCTGACGCAGTACCGAATTGAATATCTGTATCAACTTTGGTGTAACGCAAACCAAATTCACCGTCTAACTTTCTGCCTGCAACTTCAGTTTCATAGTCTGTTTGCGCATAAAGGTTGGCCGTTTTTTCACCCACATTGAAATTCTCTACCAAATTTTTCTCAGTGGTTCCGTAAATTTTTCTGAACTTGTCCGCATTATCGCGAATGTAATAACCGTTCGCAGCAGCCCAACTTGTAGGTACATCTGAGCGACCATCGAAGAAGCCAGAGTTGATATAAACCAAACCGGTTTCCGTCGCCAAATTGATAGAGTTGTTATAAGCATCATTACCAAAACGTTGTGCTTCAGCAGCCTTACGGTCGTCGTAACGCACACCAACTTTAACTTTTTTGAAGAAGTCATAATCCGTTGTGTAAGTCGCGTCTGTCGTGAGCGTAAATGCATCACCAGTATTTTTGTTGCCGTTATCGTACAACTGAGCGGTATGCCATTGTGATGCATCAGCTTGGTTACTTTCGTCAATATTTGCTGTGCTTGGATCGTTCACAAAACCAAACGCAGGCAAGCCGCCACCAGAGTTGAAATCTACGTTTATACCGTAGCCCACTTTGTCGAAACGCATCGCGAAAAAATCAGATTTAAATGTACTCTTTTGATAAACCGCTTCTGACTTAACTTCAAGATTATCAGTCAATTCCCACTTGCCACCCAACGAGTAAACGTAACTATCTGTTTGCCCGGTAGTCAAATCACCACTGGTAAACTCATAGGGGTGCCCCGTACTTCTTGATTTAATAATATTGGTATTGGGGAATAACACCACATTTGCTGCGGATGGATTGTTCGCATAATCACCCCACCAATCTACGAACGAAAAGAACAACGAGTTAAATGATTGGTTGCGATAGCCATTATAGAAAGCTTCAAACGTGTATTCAGATTTATCATTGGGTGCGTACTGCAATGAAATATTCGCGCCCGTGCGTTCGCGCTCACCGGTGAAGTCACTGGCGAAAATAGCATCGCGTGACAACAGGTATTGCATTGGTTTTCCATTGACGTTCAAGGTAGAACCAGGCGCTTGCGACAAACCATTGAGCAAGCCCGGAGTCCAGATTGGATTTTCTGCCACACCACCATGGGTGAGGAATATACGCTCGTAGGATGTAAAAGGAGCTGTGGGAGTCGCTGTTGCAAACGGCAACATGGCGCCCGCTGTAACGCTTTGATCGCGATAGTTGGTGCGCGCATATGACACGTTAACCAATGCACCGAAATCGCCCACCTCTGTATCCCAGCGATTGCTGGCCAACGCGCTAACAACAGGATCGGTCTTATCGGCTTGTTCTTGATAAACGCCGCGAGCTGCTACGACAAACTTGCTACCACTAAAATCAAATGGGCGTTGAGTTTTTACATCGACCACACCCGCAATGCCGCTTTCGATTTGTTCGGCTGAGCGTGTTTTGTAGACATCCACTTGTTTAATCAAGCTGGTAGGAATGTCTTGAATCGCGACTGCGGTTCCCGATGCGGTGAAAATATTGCGGCCGTTAACGGTAGTTGTCACATCACTTAAACCACGAATTGAAATACCAGAGATTTCACCTGAGCCGCGGTTGGTCACTTGAATACCAGTAACGCGTTGTAGAGACTCAACCAAGTTGTTGTCAGGGAACTTACCAATATCTTCTGCAACAATAGAGTCAACAATTTGAACTTTTTCTTTCTTTACATCGAGTGCTTTTGCTAAAGATTCGCGAATACCAGAAATAACAATTTCGTCTACGGTGTCTTCTTTAACGTCTGCAGCAAAAACTTGAGTCGCGCTTACGGCGGCAACCATCGCAATAGCTGTACTTAATAATTTTTTGGTGAACATCGTGTAACTCCCGTGAGTCTTCCTAATCCGCAAATGCTGGATATGCGGATGTTTTTAGTTTATTTGTATTATGAATTTCTCTGCCTAAGAGGCTCTGTAAGCGCGCCTCTACACCAGAACCGCGTATTTTACGCAGATCGCCCAACAATCTAAGCATATTGTAAGACAATTTAAATGCTATTCCCCTTTCATTTAACCGTCAACTTATATTTTGTTTTTAAATACAGATTTATTTTTACAAGCAAATAGTCAAATTAACCACAACTCGTATGATTTTATTGGATAACCGATAATTTTCAGGTTCTCTAAAAATGTTACTTATATTTATTTGTATTACAAATAAAGCAGATATATCAATTTTCGCGCATAAAAAAAGGCGGAATAATCCGCCTTTTTATCTTGCTCAAGTAAATAACGCTTTCAGTTATTTAGCCGCACCCTCGCTATAGAGCTTGGTAACATCCTCCTGCTCAATAGCTTCGTCGTAAATCTTCAACTCATCCACCTTACCGTTATATGGGGTATCCCAGTAGTTCACACCCAATGCGAACTGAGTGACGCCCGCTGGAGTAAATACATCCGGGAAGTTGTTCAAGCTATTGGTTTGCACACCGTTCAGGAAGGTTGTGAGCTTGCCGTTGTTAACCACTAACACCAAGTGTGACCAAGCGCCGGTCGGTATTTTGGAGCCAATGGAACCGTCGAACCACTGGGTACCCGACCACAACATGGTGTTTTGCGCATCGCCCGGGCCACGCGGTACCACACTGATCCAGCTGGAGTCAGTCGCCCAGCCGAAGAAGGCTGTGGTGTACTGGGTTCCTGCCGTTGGGTTGAGCCACAAGGAGATGGAGTAGCTATGGTCTTTGATCAGGTTGTTCGCCAGCTTCACACCGCTGTTACCATCCAATACCAAAGCTTTACCAGCAGCACCGGCAACATAGCTGACCGTGCCACCCGCCGCTTCTACACGGTTGCCTACCACCGTGCCTGACGCGAACTTACCGCTCTTCTCGTCAAGGTTATCTTCAAAGCTGTAGACAGCGACAGGTTGAGGACGCGCTTGCGATTTCACCACTGCCGTAAACTCTTTAGTGGCGGTTAAACCACCGTAGGAGATGGTGGCAACCAAAGTCACTTTCGCATCTGGCTGGCTTGCTGCTGGCTGGGTAATACGGCCGATGTCGTCCATGGCAGCGGTGTTCTGAGACTTCCAGCTGATGGATGAACCGTAAGGGCCAGACACTGGCAGATCAATATCGTCTTTCAGCTCAGAAATGTTGCCCAAGCTCAGGAGTGCTTTGGCTGATGCCAAAATCTCTGCATTAGTGGCCGAACCCAAATCTAGGTACTTGATCTCGTCTGCGCTCAAAGCTGATTCATAGACTTTCAGCTCATCAATCAAGCCATTGAATGGTAGATCCCAGTAGTTAACGCCGAGGGCGAACTTGCCAGTCTTGCCGGAGAACAAGTCGCCGAAGCCGCCTGCTGAGAATTTCTTCTCGCCGTTAATGTAGATAGACGCCAATCCTTGGTTCACGCTGAACGCCATGTGCGTCCACTCGCCTTCAGGGATTTTCAGGCCAGCAATACCATCGAACCAGTTAGGTACACGCCCCCACAACATGGTGCCGCCGTTCCAGCTTTGCGGCAGGAAGCTTAACCAGGTATCCGAGTAAGGCAGGTTAGCGCCATCAAGTTTCTCATCCACTTCACCGAAGAATGCCGGGGTAAAGCCAGTGATTACCGTTGGTTTAATCCAGAAAGACACTGTGTATTCGTAGTTGGCAATCAACTTCTCTGGCAAGAGCACGCCGTTAGTGCCATCTAACTTCACTGCTTGGCCGGTTTTACCTTCTGCATAAGCAATGGAGCCAGCTTTATAGATGCGATCGCCCGTTCCAGTACCCGCGGCAAAATTGCCTTGCGACTCGGTCAAATTGCCTTCAAATTTAAACTGCGCCGCCAAACCAGCTGGTGGTAGTGCAATCACTTTGGTGGTGAAGGTTTTAGTCACTGTTTGACCATCTAGCGTAATGGTTGCCGTCAAAGTAACGGTTTGCGTACCGGCGGTTGAACTTGGGCGATTCACTTTAGCAACCCCCGTCAACTTACCGGTTTTCTTGTTGACCTTGAGGTTGATGATGGGCTGGTTGCTGCTTGTCCACGTAATTTGCGCTGCGCGAGTGCCACGCAAAGGCACGGTCAACACTGAGTCGCGCAACTCCGCTGGAATGCTCAGAGCATTAGAAATTGCAGTTAGGCTTTCAGAGGTCGTTTGCGTTGGCAATTTAGAACCCCACACAGAAACACCTTCGCTTGATACTGCAGAGAAAGTTGGCACCAGCTTGCGCAGGGATTCATCCCACTGCCACGCCATTACACCTTCGTAGGTTTTGCCGCCCAACACCAAGGTAATGCGCTTGTTATCGGTATCTGACAAACGATAGTAGCCTGTCACTTCACCGGTAACGGTACGGTCATCGGTCAAGCGAATGTAGACAGAATCGTGGCCAACAGTGTTGGAATCTTTTTCATGGCTGATGAAGCGGTAATCGCCTTGAAGGTCAATTGCATCAACCACATTAGTGCCGGCGATAGGTGCATAACGCTGCGGTGAAGCTACGAACCAGCCATCAGCATTGAGCCACATTTCGTGTACGCGTACTGAGTGCTCTTCGCCGCGATTAGGGAAGCGAGTGTGGGTAACCAGGAAGTATTTCTTGGCACCTGCATCGTAGTAAACCGAGTTGTGCCCGGGAGACAAGTAGCCCCAACCTGCCGCGCTATCGCCTTTTTCGGATACGAAATTAAAACCGCCCATCAACTTAACCCCAAATTTGCTCAGGGTTTCGGTGTTGTTTTTCGCTTGCAACATGTCGTTGCCGGCTGCATCTAGGTAAGGGCCATCTGGGGTTTTAGAGCGCGATACGCGGATGTTGTAACCATCGGCAGCAGCAAAACCGGCGATAGAGTTAAACATATAGTAGTAATCAGTTTCTGGGCTGTAGGTAATCCAGCTACCTTCAATTGCCGCAAAACCACCGCCAGCTAAATGCTTGCCATAACCTTGGCCCGCTTTGGCTTTGCCAGTGGTTTCATCTAACTCAACAATAAAAATACCACCAAAGTAAGAACCATAAACCATCCACAACTTGCCGTTCTTGTCGTAGAAAACGTGCGGATCAATGCCATTGGGCATAGTCGCGCCGTCATAGGTTTTTACACCATCTGGGCCTTTACCATTGGCGATTTCCGCAGCGGTCATGCCGGTGCGCAAGAACACACCCTTATCAACATAAGGGCCTTCAATTTTGCTGGATACAGCTACACCAATGTATGAACGCGGCGCATTACAACCGGCACCGAAGTTACCGCAGTGGTCGTAGTAGAAATAGTATTTGCCATCCTTCAGCTTAATAACATCAGGTGCCCATGAACCCACTTCGCCCGTCCAAGAAATGCCATCGGCAAGCTGTGAAGTGAAGGTATTGAACAATGGGTTGTTGTTATCTGCACCCTCGGCAACGCGGGTCCATTTCATCAGATCAGTTGATTTGGCGACCGACAAGTGTGAGCCAAATACATAGAAAGTCCCATCATCTGCTTTGACGATGGATGGGTCGTGCACTGCCATATCGTTGTAGACAATCTCACTGGCCGTCGCGGTCGGGTCAGCAAGGCTCGCATTTACTGGGATTGTGTTTTCTGGAATACCTTTTTTATCCCCAGAACCACCACAACCAGAAATAGCCAATATGCCGCTCAACAAGAGCGTTATATTTTTCAATTTCATGGGACAAGTCCTCTTTTTGCTTGTTATCACTTATTAATGGAGTGCCTTTCAAGAGTCACTGCTGCCCAAGCGGCGAACCTTCAAGAGCCTAAATATGCACTAGAAAACAAAATGTATTACAATATTACATTAGATTAGAT
>JAGKXD010000117.1 GCA_021151525.1 Cellvibrionaceae bacterium
GTACATAACCACCCCGTTAATCTGTTTGTTTATACAGTAATTGGGATTATATACAGTATTCTTACTTGTGCAACAAGTTTTTTACAGAGTCGTTCGCAAACAATTTGTGGGTAACTTGAACGATCTGTAAAACCTTTAATCGTCGATTTTTTGCAGTATGGAGTTCAATCTGAATTCTGCATGGATTTGGGCGCACCAGCGATTTAAACGCTCTGCACTAAAATGCTCTTGATGATCTTCATCCAAAGCCAGACCGACAAATTTTCCCTCACCCGGAATTTCAGCTTTCGAAGCCGTAAACTCATAACCTTCCGTGGGCCAGAGGCCTACAACACGAGGACCAGTTTGGATAACCACATCATGCAACATTCCCATGGCATCCAGAAAATAATCGCTGTAACCAAATTGATCACCCAAACCAAAAAACGCGACCGTTTTACCCGAGAAATCTACTTCAGCAATATCATTCCAAAAATCTTCCCAATCGGATTGGATTTGGCCGAAATCCCAGGTGGGTATACCTAAAATTATCTTGTCGTAATATGTGAAATCTAGCTGGGTTGCGTCAGCAATATCATGAATTGCGACCACATCTTCGCCAAAACGTTTTTGTATTCGATAGGCTATACGCTCGCTGTTGCCTTCATCGCTACCAAAAAAAAGCCCTACGCTTGCCACATACACCTCAAACCAAATTGATAAGAAACGCAATTTTCCCAACAATAGCTTTTATAGGCAAGCAATCTTGTGTAAACATGCGCCACCGAACCAAGAAGCCCACACTTCGCACAGTAACTTTATTGAATTAATTTCATTTGTAAATTTGTTAAGAAGGGTTAAACAGCTACAATTCCAATGACACCCCTCAGTGGCTATTGCACACTTGCGCCATAATTTCTTCTAATTAGTGATGATAATCCATGAATAAACTCCTACTCATTGATGATGATAAAGAACTTAGTCAATTACTGAGCGAATACCTCACCACTGAAGGCTTCGAAGTAGTCGCCGCTTACGATGGCGAAGCAGGAATCCAACTTGCGACTCAAGACCAATATGCCGCGATTGTTTTGGATGTTATGTTGCCCATCTACAACGGTTTTGAAGTGCTTAAAATTTTACGCAAAACTCATCAAACACCTGTACTCATGTTGACTGCCAAAGGCGATACGGTTGATCGCGTTATTGGCCTTGAAATAGGCGCAGATGATTATTTACCCAAGCCCTGCGATCCGCGCGAATTGGTCGCGCGTATTCGCGCAATATTGCGCCGCTCCCACACCAATGAACCAGCACCAACCAAACTCGAAAAAATTGCATCTGGCCCACTCGTTTTGCACTTGGGTAGCCGCCATGTAACCTGGAATAACAGCGAAATTATTTTGACGGGCACTGAATTCAGTGTATTGGAAATTTTAGTGCGCCAAGCGGGTCAAGTTATCAGCAAAGATGATATGACCGAGCAAGCACTCAACCGCAAGCTCACACCTTATGATCGCAGCATTGATGTGCATGTAAGCAACATTCGCAAAAAATTGACCTCTGCAGGAGCCAACAAAGAATTAATTATTAATGTGCGCGGCGCAGGTTACATGCTTACCTTGCACGAAGAAAAATAATTCTCTATGACGCGGTTATACCTCAAAATATTTTTAACATTTTGGCTGATAACCGCCACCATCATCGTGGGCACCAATGTGGTTGTACATTGGTTTGATATGACACCCGATGGCAATTTGCAAAACGCCCACTTAAAGCACGATGAAGAACCCGCCAAGCGATTACTTTTCCAAATGGCAGGCAGCATTATTAATCGCAACGCTGCAGATATTCGCAAAGATATTCGCGCCCTGCCCGCGTGGTCATCCCCATTTATTTTCGCGCTCGACAACAACAACCAAGATGTTTTAAATCGCCTGCTTCCACCCGGCGTGCTCATGATGGCAGAGCAACTCAATGCCAAGCATCCTTACGAAAAAATTCAGGATCGCAACCGCAAACTCTTCGGTCGTTACATTACATTGAATGATGGCGACGTTATTAAACTGATTACTATTTCTGATGGTCTTGATGAAGGCCCCGATCGCGATATTATTTGGGAACTCTTTATCAATAATATTTGGCCCTTGCTATTGGTATCTATTTTAGTGAGCGGTAGCGCATGTTTTTTACTAGCGAGACACTTCACATCCAGTATTAAGCGTTTGCAAGAGACGATTCAAAAAGTATCGCGCGGCGATTTGAGTGCGCGCGTTAGCAAACATTTCAGCGGCAGAAAAGATGAGATTGCTTCACTTGGTCACGACTTCGACCAAATGACGGCGCGACTTGAAAAAGCCATGCTGGAACAAAAGCGTTTAATTAAAGATGTATCCCACGAATTGCGTACACCGCTCGCGCGCTTGCAATTTGCATTGGCACTAGCACAACAGCGCAGCCAAGGTGTTGTAGATAACGAGCTGGAGCGCATCAAACAAGCAGCCGATTATTTGGGCAACATTATTACTGAAATTCTGTCCCTACCTGTCCATGATCAACAAGGTTGGCAACTAGATGACACATTAGATTTGGTGTCCTTGCTTCATAGCATTATTAATGATTATGAAGTTATGGCAAGCGAGAAATCTATTCGCATAAACTTCAACACAAATTGTGAAGAAGCATTGGTTGCAACCTACGGCAATATGTTGGTTGGAGTGTTTGAAAATATTTTACGGAACGCCATTCACTACACACCTACCTCAGGGAATATCACTGTCGGCTTATCGTATAAAGATGATGAGAATATATTTTCAATTGAAATTGCAGACTCAGGCACGGGCGTACCTGAAGAATTATTAAGCGATATTTTCCAACCCTTTTTCCGCACTGATTCTGCACGCGACCGGGAGAGCGGCGGTCATGGCTTAGGCTTGGCGATTGCGCACCGCAGCGTCACCTTGCACTATGGAAAAATATGGGCAGAAAATAAAACAGAAGGCGGTTTAAAAATCACCGTAGAGATTCCTGCTCTATCAACGCCGGATGAAGAATAGTTTTCTAATCGCTAGCACTCGTCAATTCATAAATCCCCGGCGCATTGCGCCAACCGCCCTCATAGTCCATTCCATAACCAAAGATATAGGCATCCGGCACTGGGAGAGCTATATAATCAGCCAAAATAGCAGGCGTGAAATTAGCAATTTGCTTATGACATAAGACCGCAATTTTTACATCTGCCGCGCCTAACTCATAACATTTTTCTGTAATAGCCTTGAGCGTAATACCGCGATCTAAAATATCATCAATCAACAATACCGAGCGATCTTTTAAATTCACATGCGGCTCATGCAACCACATCAAATCACCTGTACTTAGATTTTGCTGATAGCGCGTTGCATGTACGTAATCCACTTCAATATAAAAAGCAAGTCGCGGCACTACATAGCCCATCATCGGCAATGCACCACGCATTACACCTAAAACTACCGGCTGTTTATCGGCAAGATCCTGCGTGATATTTTGCACAACAACATCTAGCGCCTGTTCAACATCAGACAAATTGAACAAGCATTTTGAATTTTCATTTACATGTTCAAGCGTATTAAAAAATTTCATGTGAGACTCACTGAGCGTTTTGCCAAATAAGTTTCATAATCAGGAATTGTGCGTACCGACGGAGAATTAAATAAAGGCGATGCAATTAAAAAATCTGCTGAAATATGATTACACGCAATTGGGATATTCCACACAGCGGCAATGCGCAACAAGGCTTTTACATCTGGATCATGCGGCATAGGTTCGAACGGGTCCCAAAAGAAAATAAGCACATCAACATCACCTTCGGTGATAAGCGCCCCCACTTGTTGATCACCACCTAAAGGACCGCTGATAAGTTTATCGATTGATAAGCCAGTTTCTTTTTCTATGATCATACCGGTGGTGCCCGTTGCATAGAGCTTATGGTTCATCAGCTCCGCTTTGTGTTCACTACACCAAGCCACCATATCTTGTTTTTTATTATCATGCGCAATGAGTGCGATATTTTTTTTTGCGCCGAGCGTTACTTGTTTAAATTCCATTGCCATTCTCACTTTTAAATCGCTAAAACAAAAAAAGCCTTGGCTAGAGTATAGCCAAGGCTTTCGATTATTTACAGAATTAAACCTAGTGACTCAACTCCAACAACAACTTGTTTAAGCGCTGTACATAAGCAGCAGGATCTTGTAATTGCGCACCTTCAGCCAAATTAGCTTGATCAAAAAGAATATGAGCCAAATCGCCAAAGCGAGTTTCATTAGCCTCTTGCTCTAACTTTTTCACCAAGGGATGCTCAGGGTTCAATTCAAAAATCGGTTTTGAATCTGGCAATTTTTGACCCGCTTGCTCCAGAATACGACGCATTTGTGCGCCCATATCGTGCTCTGCCACCACCACACAAGCCGGTGAATCAGTTAAACGATCAGTAATGCGCACTTCAGCAACTTGCTCTGTCAATGCCGTTTTTACACGTTCAAGCAAAGGTTTCAATTGCTCAGCAACTTTCTCTTTGGCCTGCTTTTCTTCTTCAGTATCAAGCTTGCCTAAGTCCAATTCACCTTTACCCACATCTTGCAAAGACTTGCCATCAAACTCAGACAAGTGACTCATCAACCATTCGTCTACACGATCAGTCAACAGCAACACTTCAATGCCTTTTTTGCGGAAGACTTCCAGATGCGGGCTGTTTTTCGCAGTATTGAAGTTTTCAGCAGCAATATAGTAAATTTTTTCCTGACCGTCTTTCATGCGGCCAACATAATCTTCGAGCGATTGATTTTGTTCGTTCTCGCCGGTATGAGTTGTTGCAAAACGCAATAACTTGGCAATTTTTTCTCGGTTGGCAAAATCTTCTGCAGGGCCTTCTTTTAACACTTGGCCAAACTCTTTCCAGAATTTGGTGTAATTTTCCGGCTCGCCACTCGCCATTTTTGACAACATATCCAACACACGCTTGGTCAATGCACCGCGCATGGTGTCAATGTTAGGATCTTTCTGCAAAATTTCGCGCGATACGTTTAATGACAAATCATTTGAATCCACAACACCTTTAATAAAGCGCAGATAGAGCGGCAAAAATTGTTCTGCATCATCCATAATAAAAGTGCGTTGAACATAAAGCTTTACACCGCGTGATGCATCGCGATTGTACAAATCAAATGGCGCGCGCGCTGGAACGTAAAGCAAACTCGTGTAATCCAAATTGCCTTCTACGCGGTTATGGCTCCAGGTTAATGGCTCCGCATAATCATGGCTTACGTGCTTGTAAAATTCTTTGTATTCTTCATCAGTTACTTCGCTGCGAGAACGAGTCCACAACGCAGTCGCAGTGTTAATAACTTCATCTTCTGATGCTTGAGCAGCATCTTCATCCACTGCAACAGGCTTTTGCATTACCACTGGAATAGCAATGTGATCAGAATATTTTTTGATGATGCTACGTAAGCGCCAATTATCTGCAAACTCAACTGCATCATCTTTCAAATGCAATTCAACGGTCATACCGCGACCTGTTTTTTCGACTGTCTCTACACTAAATTCTGCTTCACCAGTACATTCCCAACGCACACCCTCGCTTACTGGTGCACCTGCACGACGGGTGGTGACAACAACTCTATCTGCAACAATAAAAGCAGAATAAAAGCCAACACCAAATTGGCCGATTAATTGGGCATCTTTTTTCTGGTCGCCGCTCAACTTTTGCATAAAATTAGCAGTGCCTGATTTGGCGATAGTACCCAAGTTTTCAATAACTTCATCGCGCGACATACCAATACCGTTGTCGCTGATGGTGATGGTTTTAGCATCTTTATCAAAGCTGACACGAATTTTTAACTCGGCATCACCTTCATAGAGATCCCCGTTAGAGACAGCTTCAAAACGCAATTTATCTGCCGCATCTGATGCGTTAGATACCAACTCCCGCAAGAAAATTTCGCGATTGGAATAGAGTGAATGAATCATCAAATGCAATAATTGTTTGGCTTCTGTTTGAAAGCCACGCGTTTCTTTACGAGCATCTATGGTCATAATTGAACCCCTAATAAAATTGCAGATAGTCATGGAAGCTTTCAGCTATCCAGCTAAAAACCTATGAAGACAAAATGGGGCAAGACTGGGGGAAATCAAGGGGGACAAGTAAAAAACGACTCTTTGCTCAAACTTTACCCAAACAGAAGTTACAAAAAAGCCCGCATTACGCGGGCTTTTGGAAAATCTGCACTGTTGTAAAGTGGTAGGACTAAGCAGACTCGAACTGCTGACCCCCACCATGTCAAGGTGGTGCTCTAACCAACTGAGCTATAGTCCTATGTGTGCGGCGCGCACTTTACCAGTTGCATCTATACCAATCAAGCGGGGATAATCAATTTTATAACAATCACCCTTGGATTCAGCTGGCTTACGCATGAGAATTGCCGTTACAGGAGCAAATGGTTTTATCGGACAAACCCTTTGCCCTTTATTACAAGAACAACTGCGGGCAGATCTGGTCAGCTTGACGCGCAACCCCTCTAGTATTGCAAACCAACGGCTATTACTTTCAGCCAACGATGACGAGTTAATTACCGCGCTTCGCGGCGCAGATTGTTTAATTCATTTAGCCGCCAGAGCACACACTTACAATTCAACGGCTGCTGATTTTGAGCGCGATAATATCGCCCTCACCGCTCGTATTGCACGCTTATGTGTTGCAGCAAAAGTCCCGCGCTTAATTTATCTAAGCAGCATTAAAGTTAATGGTGAGTCCACCAATAAGCGTGCGCCTTTTTCAGCAGATGAATTGCCACACCCAGAAGATATTTATGGAAAATCCAAACTGGCCAGCGAACAAATTTTGAAGCAAGAATTGGCTAATGCAGCAACAGAATGGGTAATTATTAGGCCACCTTTGGTTTATGGTAACCACAACAAAGGAAATTTACTCACACTAGAAAATCTTATTAGCACCCGAATTCCATTGCCGTTCAAAAATATAAAAAATCGACGAGATTTGGTATCCATTGAAAACCTATGTTCATTAATTGCGCTGAGCGTAATGCATCCAAATGCAGCAAATGAAACATTTTTAGTCAGCGATGGAGTATCGCGCAGCACTAAAGATATTATTCAACTATTAGCAAATCGCAAGGGCAAAGCTGTTATCTTTTTTCCCTTGCACGATTGGGCGTTTAAGCTTCTAAAGAAAATAAAGCCACAAGCAATAGAACGCTTAACTGGTGATTTACAAGTTGATATCGAAAAAACAAAAACTCTTTTAGGATGGAACCCACACACTTAATGGGCTTACTAATCGCTCTATTTTTTAGTTTATGCATTGCCGGTTACCTAATAACCAAGGCATTAATTCACTATGCACACAAAAAACAGCTGCTCGATGTGGCTAATTATCGCAGCTCACACACCCATGCAACGCCTCGTATTGGTGGTTTGAGTTTTGTACTCTTAATTTGCCTCATCATTTTCACTTACACATGGCTTGCGACAAGTAGCATATCAATCTCTACCTTGTGTTTTATTCTTTCACCTATTTTAATTGTTGCCCTTACAGGCTTGGTGGATGATATTAAAGGACTTCATCAAAGCACACGATTCATTGTCTATTTTGTATGTTCAATTATCGCCCTAGGTAACTTGCAAACACTTTATGTTCAAGCCTATTGGCTCATTATTCTTGAAGGACTTTTCTTAAGTGTAAGCTTGTCTTGGCTAATTAACTTGTTCAACTTTATGGATGGAATAGATGGAATTGCCGCAAGCGAAAGTATTTTTACTCTGCTCGCTCTCGCGTTCTTTTCCTACACAGGAGAAAACACCACGCTGTGCTATTTATTGCTACTGTGCACAGCACCCATAACAGGCTTTTTGGTGCTCAATTGGCAGCCTGCAAAAATTTTTATGGGCGATATTGGCAGTACATTTTTAGGTTGTTTGATTGGCTGCCTAAGCCTCTATGCAATGAATGAAAAACTTATCAATATTTATGCGATAATTATTTTGCTGGCATGTTTTATCGTTGATGCTAGCTGGACACTCGCGTATCGGCTCTTCAGCGGGCAAAAGTGGTATCAGGCTCACCGCAGCCATCACTATCAGATTTTGTCGCGCAAATTGGGCTCCCATCAGAAGGTTAGCCTTCTTTATGCGATGACCAATATAGTTTGGCTATTCCCTCTGGCTTTAGCCGCGAACCACTATAAAGAATACGCGTTACTCATTACTACAATTTCCGTATTACCTTTGATATGGCGGTGCTTTATAATTGGCGCAGGCAAATCTGAACGAAATTAAGGCCATGCTGTGGAATATGCCGACCACAAGAGCAAATCCCTATGAATAGCCTCTTAGCTAAATTCCTAAATGCTCCGCGCCCCATAAAGCGCGCCATAAGCGTTGCTTACGATGTGATCGCCATTTCGATTGCCTTTTACTTGGCTTATGTGTTGCGCCTCAGCGAGTTAGAATTCCATTTCAGCCTACAAGAACTCCTCTGTCTTTTAGCAACCATCCTAATTTCCATCGTACTCTTCGTTCGTATGGGGCTCTATCGCGCCATATTGCGCTACATTCCGCCTCAGGCAATTGTAACTATTTTGATTGGAATAGTTGCATCCAGTTTTGCAATGATTGCGACCGGATTTTATCTGCACGCTTTTTTACCGCGCTCCGTGCCTGTTATTTATTCATTTATCGCTTTATTTTTAATTGGCTTACCGCGTTTACTCTTCCGCAGTCTCCTGCAGTTCTTTACACCCAAAGGCAACTCCAACGTTATTATTTATGGCGCGGGCGAATCAGGTCATTACCTAGCATCGCAACTTAATAAAAGCGTTCAATACAAGCCGGTTGCATTTGTGGATGACAATGAGAAGTTACACAAAAGCCACTTACGTGGCATTAAAGTGTATAGTCCAAAAGACTTGCCTACATTGATTCGCAAATTTAACGCGAAGAAAATACTTCTGGCATTAGATAACTCTACTCAGCAGCAAACTATAAATATTGTTAGGGCGTTAGAAAAGCTGCCCGTTCAAGTTCAAGCTATTCCACCGCTCAATGATTTAATTAATGGCACAGCCCAAGCGGAAGAATTCCGTTCAATACAAATTGAAGAATTACTCGGTCGCGAACCTGTAGCGCCAGCAGCATCTCTCCTAGAAATAAATATCGCCAATAAAGTCGTCATGGTTACAGGTGCCGGCGGCTCGATTGGCTCTGAAATTTGTCGCCAAGTAATTGCCTTAAAACCTGCGTCACTTATTTTGTATGAGCGCTGTGAGTTTAATCTCTATCAAATTAACGAAGAGCTCTCGTCATTAAATAGCAATGATTCAATAAAAATTTATCCTATTCTTGGCTCAATTAATAACGATGCCTTACTTGAAAATGTTATGAAATCTTTTCAGGTATCCACCTTATATCACGCGGCCGCTTATAAACATGTTCCGCTTGTGGAATACAATATTTTGGAAGGGACCAACAACAATTTGTTTGGCACTTATAAAACAGCAAAAGCCGCTATAGCCGCAAAAGTTGCACACTTTGTATTAATCTCTTCAGATAAAGCAGTCAGACCAACCAACGTAATGGGTGCAACCAAACGTTTGGCCGAACTAGTACTGCAAGCATTTGCCACACAAAATCATTCAACCATATTCAGCATGGTGCGTTTCGGAAATGTGCTCGACTCATCCGGCAGTGTAGTGCCAAAATTTCGAGAGCAAATAAAGCGCGGTGGCCCAATCACCGTAACTCACCCTGAAATTACACGTTACTTTATGACAATGAGTGAAGCCGCTCAGCTCGTTATTCAAGCTGGTGCTATGGCTAAAGGTGGCGATGTATTTGTATTGGAAATGGGCGAGCCAGTGAAGATTGTAAACCTTGCTACTGAAATGGCATTTCTGTCAGGCCACAGTATTAAATCTGAATCCAATCCGAATGGCGATATTGAAATTAAATTCACTGGATTGAGACCTGGTGAAAAACTTTATGAAGAGTTACTGGTTGGCGACAACTGCGAAGGCACAGAGCACGCTAGAATTATGCGTGCACATGAAAAAGCCATAGCCCTACCAGAACTAGAGGCTTATTTAGCACTACTGCAAGGCCATATTGAAAAATTTAACCACAACGGATTATTCAACGCATTAAAACAATCATTCGTTGAGTTTAATGCTTCAGATAGCACTGAAGATTTGTTGCACTACATTCGCACTACCAATGTGATCCAACTCAAAACCAATAAGCAACCTAAGTGATGATGACCAGCAACTTAATTGAACCATGCACATTAAGTATCAGCTGCGTTGTTTATGACACTGATTACGATATTCTTGCGACCACCATTCAATCCCTAAAAGCCTCTTTGGAAATTGCAATTCAACACAAGAGCTTAACAAGCTATAAGTTTTCACTCATCAACAACCAAACATTCACTCCTGATACTTTTCAACAAGCAACTGAGTTAGCAAAACAGGAATTGAACAATGTTGAGACTATTAGTGGCCAAGGAAATATTGGCTATGGACGAGCTAACAACTTAGTAATTAATAATACAAATTCTAAGTTTCATTTAATTCTCAATCCTGATGTTAAGCTGGACAACCTTGCAATACACGAAGGCCTCACATACTTAACCACTCACCAAGATGTAGATTTGGCTGCACCCAATGCATTTAATGAATTAGGCAATACGGAATATCTTTGCAAAAGAATGCCAAGCCCACTTATTATTTTTCTGCGTGGGATCAATAGCAGCTTCTTAAATACTCTTTTCAAAAAGAATTTGGATTGGTACACCTATAAAGATAAGCTTCCTGCGGAAAAGCCATTCCCCATAGAATTGGCAAGCGGGTGCTTTATGCTATGCAGAACAAAAGAATTGAAAGCTGTCGGCGGTTTTTCGCCTGAATACTTTCTCTATTTTGAAGATTTTGATTTATCGCGAAAACTTCCCAAGAAAGTATTTCTTCCCTCTATGCGTATAATCCATTTGGGGGGGCAAGCTGCAACTAAAGGATGGAAACATATTAAGCTGTTCTTATCCTCCTATTTGATTTTTTTAAGATTAGGCAAAAAAATCAAATAGTCTTAACAAATATGCCCGATTACTTATCATTTCACATAAAGCTCGCAGCTTTTATTCATACCCAAATTCAAGTCATACAAACCTTCACCAAAGGGTTCAGACGAAAAAACCAAGCCTTTATAAGGCCCATTTTTATTTCGACCAAATAAAGTACGCATTGCAACATAGGTTTTTATGCCTTGTTCACCCCAAATATTAACCGTTTAAATTTCATGAGTTTTGCGAGCATCGGATAAAGCAATATTCAGAGTTGCGATAGACTTAGATTGGCAAATACCGTCCTCGTAAAATATTGTTTGTATTTGAGCGAATCTAAATAGCGATAACACCAACAAACCGATACAAAACCAAAAAACAACACGATCTTTTGCAGTTAATAAATACGCCAACGCAAAGGACATAACTGGCGTAGTTGAATATAGATAGTGCGCCGCAATACTCGACACAAAAATAACGGGCAATAAGAATATAAAATAAAGTGCAAGATAAGCCAACAGAACTCGAACGCTAAATTTTATTACAATCGCAAGCATCAACAGCAGATGTAAACCTAGCGCAAACAAAACAACCGTTTTACTTTCAAACATCATGGTATACATATCTGCCGAACCCCAATAGAAGGGGTAAGCTAAATAGTAAGTAAGATTACGTAAGAAAAAAGAAAACTTAGGTGAGTATTCAGGGCTGGCATAGACAAAAAGCGTATTGTACAACGCAGGAAATCTGATAATTAAAAATACTAATATAGGCGTACCTGCAAGCAGACAAACAAGATAGAAATACCGATCTTTCAACAAAGTAACCAGATTATTATTTTGTAGTTTTGCAGTTACGTATCCCAAACTGACAAAAGCCGGCAACATCAAAGCCGTTTCTTTTGAGGCCATCGCCAAGCATGCGCTAACCAATAATCCGACAGAGTTTTGGTAGATTTTTTTGTGTTGATAAATTCCTGCCGAAAAATAAGCAGCAGTCATAGAAAATAAAACATATAAACGATCGAACGATGCCCCAACCCACGCTGTAGAAAATATCCCTAGCGGAGAGATTACAAATAACAGTGTGGCAATGTTTTTAGTTTTAGTGGGAACAGGAAAAC
>JAGKXD010000118.1 GCA_021151525.1 Cellvibrionaceae bacterium
AGGTTATATCATGTCGTTTTGTGGTTTTATTTGTGCGGGGGAAATAAATTTCAATTTTTTCGTTGTCAATGCTCGTTTGGTAAAGACAAGCAAAAAGGAACCGTAACCCTACTAAGCAGCAAGCTCCAGAGTTGCGTTGATGTAGTATTTGCTTCCTGCTAACCGCCAAAATCAATACAGGTAAATATGGGTTCGGTTCGAGCGACGAGAGAATGAGTCGTTGAAAAATTTTAAGCTCTGTGTGTTGATGGTTTGTTAACGAATTTTCCCCTTTAAATTAAAATTAGTTAAGCTCAACTGTTAGGTGTGTGGTTTGTTCCATCCAGGGGGTGCGCTAAATGTAGGTTGCCCATCGTTAGCTGGTGTAGAAGTATTTGATGGTGATGTATTTGGGGAGTCTCCAGGCGAGTTAGGTGTAGGGGTGGGGGAAGATCCTCCACCATGCCATGTAACTTTGCTTCCAGATGGGTCTCCGTGTGAGTCATTATATCCTGACGTTGGTGATGTGGTAGTCGGTCCTTGCAATGGTGGGTGATACTGCTCCGGATGATTGGAGAATGCTGTTGCTAATGCGCCCCAAAATTTCGAATCTACAGAGCTTGCCGCTACGGCATTAAATGCAGAGCAAAGTGCATCCCGAGTTAGTATCGGAAGGGCTTGCGCCTTGATTGCCAAGTAAGCCCAGTCATTTTTTGAAAGTGTGAGTTTTGAATCCTGCTGCGATTGCAACATTGTTATTAAATCGGGTAGTTCATTTAAAATTTCTTTCAGTTCAGGATTTAGTTCCATAAACTCCTGTAAAGTTTGTTTAGATTTTTGGGTTGTCGGATATGTTGAGGTGCGGAGGTAGTCTGGCAATGAAGGGGTAGAAGTTGATGGCGATGAAGATACTGGTCCATCTTCTCGAGCACCGCCACTGGATTTGTCTTCAGAATTATTTTGTGTGTAAGGCATACAGGCTCCTGTTGTTGGGTTTAACGTATAAATAGAACGTATTTATATAATGTTACGCTACGTAAAGCTATAGTGTTGCGATCGAAATCTGTCCAGCGTGTGAGCAGTAGTTGTTGCAAGCGTTTGTTGGTGATAGCTAATTATATTTTTCAAATTTTTCATTCAATGCTTCACGCTTATTAATTTTTAGTGGGATAGAAATGGAAATTAATGAAATATGCTTAATACATCCACGTAGCCATTCATGCTCGATTTTGCATTGCGTTATTAAGTGATGCACGCGAAGATCACAACTATAGGAATGGTGAAGAATTTTAAGTGAACACTCACTGTAATCCTCTGGGTTTATTTTAATGTTTACTGGTGGGTCGAGGAACTCTGTTTTGCAATATAGGCACCCATCAATTTTACTCAGTTTTTTGTAAATGCATGCATGTATTTTCCCTAATATCTGTGAATGAAAGTCATTTGTGATTGCAGGGAAAAAAGTTAGTTAGTGTAAGTTTAGCTTTCGAAGAGATTTGCCGTGAGCTTAATAAGTCTCACCGCGAATATATTGTTCAAGTTGAACTATAAGATGTTTCTGTTCTTCCAAGATGTTTTCCAACAAATCTCTAATGGAAAGCATGGCGAGTACTTTATCATTGTCGAGTACGGGGAGGTGGCGAATGCGTTTTTCTGTCATTAATTCTATACAGAGTTCGGTGCTTTGTTCTGGGGTTACTGTGAGAGGGTTGGGTGTCATGATCTCGCGCACGGCGGTAGTTTGGGAGGCGCGCCCCATAAGAGCAACTTTGCGCATGTAGTCGCGTTCACTAATGATGCCAACGAGTTTGTCGGCATCGGTGACGAGCAGTGCTCCAACGCTTTTATCAGTCATCAGTTTAATAGCGTCCCAAACGGTAGCGTCGGGAGCTATTTTGTGGGTTTCAGCATTAATTTTTTCGATCAGAATGTCTTTTACTTTTTTCATGGTTTTATCCTGTTCCTAGTGTATCCCGTAGTTATTGTTGACAAAAAAGCAGTGGGAAAAGGCATCTATCTATGAGATTACATTCAGAACTCGGGCTTTACAAATTTTGTTCGAGGCAAAATTGATTGAGTGCTCAACTATTTTGCTATTAGTAATTTTTTGAACTGCACGATTTAGTTTTAAAGACGTTTGGTTTAAAGAGCCAAGCAGAATTGTAAGGATGACGGCATTTTGAAAGGGCGAGCTAGCAGGGCACTAGCTCGCTCGATAAATTAATGCAATTTTAAGCGAGGGCGCAACCAGCGATTGATTCTGCCTGCCAACATGACCAACCCGGTTTTAATCAATCCGTAAATGGCAACTTGGTGCATGCGATAGAGAGAGATATAAACTATTCGTGCGAGCTTGCCTTCGATAAACATTGTGCCTTTACCAAGGTTTCCCATAAGGCTGCCGACTGTGGAATAACTGGCAAGATTTACCAGTGAGCCGTGGTCAGTGTACTTATAAGCCTTGAGTGGTTTGTTGTTTAAGAGTGCGCGCAAATTTTGATAACAAGTGCTCGCCATTTGATGCGCAGATTGCGCACGTGGTGGAACGCGAGAACCATCAGCAGAAATAAATTGTGCGCAATCGCCAATGGCAAAAATAGTTTCGTCGCGGGTGCTTTGTAAAAATTCGTTGACGTGAATTTGGTTGATACGATTGGTTTCTAGTCCTGCGATATTGGCCATAAAATCCGGCACTTTAATTCCCGCCGCCCAAACCATTAAATCAGCTGCGATTAATTCCCCCTCTTTGGTGTGTAGGCCTTCGGTGGATGCGGAAGTAATCATGGTGTTGAGCTTTACATCGACATTAATTTTTACCAACTCAGCGTGTGCAGATGCAGAAATGCGTTCAGGCAGCGCAGGTAGTATGCGCGGGCCAGCTTCAATTAAAGTCACTTTTAGCTGCGATGTGGTTACTTCATTAAAACCGTAGTTGTGAATATCTGCCACGGCGTGATGCAATTCTGCGGAAAGTTCTACGCCGGTTGCGCCGCCACCCACAATTGCAATGCGAACTTGGCTGTTTGCACTTGGTAAGCGTTGAATCCGTAATAATTGATTGAGGAGTTTGTTGCGAAATTTATGCGCTTGAATTGGGCTGTCTAAAAATATGCAATTGTCTTGGATGCCGGGCGTATTGAAATCATTTGAGGTGGAGCCGATAGCCAATACTAAATAATCATAATCGATACGTGTTGAGGGTAAAAACTCTACGCCTTCCTCATCATGCATGGGTGCGAGCACAACTTGTTTTGCGCTGCGATCAATATCGGCTAATGTGCCTACACGAAAATAAAAGTGATTGTTAATGGCGTGGCCACGATAACTGACTGCGTCAACACCTTCATCCATAGTGCCTACTGCAATTTCGTGTAAAAGTGGTTTCCAGAGATGAGAAGTGTTGCGGTCAATGAGAGTGATGTGCGCGTACTGATTTTTTCCTAACGTATTTCCCAGCTTGGTAGCGAGCTCCAAACCTCCAGCACCGCCCCCTACAACAACGATTTTCTTCATGGATTGTATCCCTTTTAAGTTTAAAATTACGTGAAATAATTTTCTCGTAGCCCGTATGGAGTGAAGCGCAATACGGGGATTTTCATCTCCCGTATTACGCTACGCTTCATACGGGCTACAGGTTGAGCTCCACTTTAAAAGAGAGTGGCTACAAAAATTGAAGCTTATTAATTTTTCTTTAAAAAATAACGCGCTAAAGGTCGTTCAATAAATCGATAAGTATTTTGATTAATCGCTGCAGTAAATTTTGTATTGGCTTGGGCTTTGTTGCCTGCGGCTAGATCACGATAGCCGGTATAAAAATAATATTCGGTTTTTTCACAGCTGGTTAACGCGAGCTTTTTCAGGTCGTCTGCGCTGATGCGTGCGTTCCAGTAATTTAATAGGGCCTGCTCCCATGGATTACCGGTGGATATTTTTTTTCCAGTTAACCAAGGTTGTACTTGAGCTTGTTGGGAAATTATGTCGTTTTTAATTAAATCGTACACGCTAAATGTTTCACGATTCCTTACATAGTTTGTAAATCCTGATGCAGCATTTTTCCAATCACCTTTGTTCATATAAATTTCGTGATAGCCAACATCGCTAAGACTATAACCCTGCCCAACTGCTTGTTGCAGCAGTGCGAGTGCTTTCTGGTGGTAGCCAAGTGTAGAAAGATTTTGGGCGTTTAAACTAATGCTTTCGCTGCTGGCTTTAATATCGAGTGCAATTTTTGCTTCGTTTAGTCCTAATTGATTCAGATTTTGATCAAAGAAAGATTGCGACAGTGAGAAGTGTAGCGCTTGGTCTTCGGGCTTAAGTGGTACGGCTAGGAGATAATATTTGCTGGCATTGCGAATATCGGATTTGTGCTCGTAGTTGCAGCCACTGATCTCTGCGCGCTTGGTATAAGTGTCGGCGAGTGTCTGATATAGCTCGGCCGAATTCGAAATGTTTTCTGCTCCCTGTTTCAGAGTAGCAATGGCCAATGCAAAGTAGCGATCTTCGCGGTACAGCCGCGCCAGTTGAATGTAGGAGTTATCGGTTTGCGGGGATTCGTGGATTGCATCCAACAAAATATCGCGCAATGCCTGATGATTGGTTTCGTGATCTTTTTCCTGTTGTACCACTGTCGCGCCGAATTTTGCGAGCGAGGGCGGGTTCAAATCGGGGCGAAGAGATTCCGGCAGTTGGGCAAAAACTGCTTTGGCTTTGTTGAATGCAGTGGCATCGCGGTTGCGTAGTGTGTTGTCGTAGTAAATGTTATAGAGCGCTTGTAAGACCGATTGGTTGCCAGGAAATTGTGTTAGTACTTCGTTTAAATAGGCTTCAGCAATTTCCAGCTCTTTAGGGTTTTTACTGCTAATGCCATTTTGCATGTGCAAATAACCCAGGCTATAAAGTGGTTCTGAATTGCTGGGATCTTGTTGTGCTTTTTGAATCAATTGGCTTACAGTGGTTGAACCGTTGAGCTTTCTTGATTCTTGAAAGTAGCTCGCCATTTTATGCGTGCTGGCGGTTACAGATTCTTTACTTCTTGGGTCAGTAGGTTTTGCTACAGTGCAGCCACTAATAACCGCTACCAGTACAAGCGAAGATAAATATTTCATAGCGTATACATTGGGCAAAAAATTGCGTCTATTAAATATCATTACAAATCAAACCCAAGTTCTTCGGCTTTCGCAAAAGATTTTTCAGATTCATAGAGCAAGTTGTTATAACCTTGCGCTAGGCCTAATACGTAATACGCTTCGGCGTTTTTCGGTTCGCTTTTCACTGCTTGATTCGCGCTTTCTATCGCTTTGCTATAGGTGCCGTTTTTAATTTGTAATCTTGCTAGTGCAATAAAATTTTCTGCCTTGCCTGATTTTGCAGCTGCGTCTTTTAATGCGGCTAGATCGGCTGTGTTTTTGTCGTAGCGGAATGAGACCGTCCATTCACTGGCATCCAGCAGTTGGTGAGTGTGCTCGTAGTAGCGAGCGTATTCTTGTGGTGATAGACGTGTTGTTTTTACCGATAATTTTATATCCACCACATAATTACCATTTTCTTCATGACCTTTTTGCTCAAGCGAGAAAAACGCATTATCGAAATTCTGGCCTTGGCTGGCGACATTCACCACGTGATTTGCCGTGGGGCGAGCGAACACAATATGGGTGGATATGGTATAGCCAGGGTCTACTTCATATTCCTGAATACGATCTTGAGGCTTGTGCAAATCGCGGAAGTCGGTGAATAAATTAATTAACTGGGTAATGTTAAAGCCGTAAGTGATTGGCTCTTTTGCGCCACTCCATACATTCGTAAATTTGTAGCGCCCATTTACATTAAAGCTCTGCCACAAACTATCGGCATTGTTCGCACTAATGCTGGTAACCTCTGCTGTGGAGTAAATGTGGCCGAGCATTTCGCGGAAGGTTTTATCGCGCTCGCGCGAGTACTGCCATATGCCGCGCAAGCGTTGTTCAAATTCGCCACCTAATTTTAAAGTGAAATTGGCTTCGGTATTTTTGCCTTCGAATTTATCGAAGACTAAATCCAAATGCGCAAAATGTTTGTCGTTGGTCAGCGCGGGAATGGTAACAATATTTTGTGTGGCATCATTCACTATGAGTGATGGCTGCCCTTCAAGCCCAATAGTGAACCCCGGGAACAAACCTTTATCGCCGCTGGTGTCCATCCAAATTTCTTCCAGTCCTGCCTGCGCGGGAATGTGTACGATCATATGGTCGAAGCTGACGCTGGTAATTTTCATATCGGGGATGCCGCGTGAGCGTGTGATCACTAGTGCTGGGTCTGCTTTGAGTCCTAGTTTGCGTAGCATGGTCACGGCGAGAATGGTTTGGTCTTTGCAGTCGCCATAGCCATTGGTGAGTACTTCATAGGCATTGTGTGGCTCGTAGCCGCCGCGGCCTACATGCGCAAATACGTAGCGCACTTTTTCTTGCAGCGCTTGGTAAACCGCTTTTACTTTGGTATCAGGTGTTAAGGCTTTTTTGCTGATGTCATTAATTAATTTATCGAGATTAGCATCGGTCACTACGTGCGGAGCGCTTAATTGGTTCGCCCATTTCGCCACGTCTTGCCAAGATTCCATGGTGCTGTTACGCAACTGTGTGCTGCGCGTTTCGCTGCGCGGCATGCTGTCTTGCAGTGTTATTTTGGGAAGATTTTTGCCTTTCCAAGTGAGTATTTGTTGATTGTTTTTTTCCTGACGCGAATAGCTAATGCCTACATTTGTTAAATCATTACTAAAAAGCTTTAGTTGTTTGGGTGCAATTATGCTGAGCTCGGTGCTGGCTATGGCATCTGAGCGCGAACCTTGCCCGGCGGCGCGGCCTTCCCACCAGTTCATACTAAAGCTGTCGAACCATTGGTTAGGAACAATTTTTTTTGTGTCGGTGTAGCGATATTGAAATTCAATCACCGAACCTTTGCGCACGTTAGGCAGTGAAAACAATAAATCTTTGCGATCTTGATAAAAGTTTTCATCGCTAGGGCTTTGGATTTGGGTGGCGTCGGCTTTGATACTATCCATATCTCCTTCGGGTGTGCGCACATTGGCGAATTCAAGATTAATATCTTCATAAAAGCTGTTAAAGCTAATGCTGATTTGGCTGTAATCGCGCACGGCTTCATCGCTGTTAATGTAAACCGCCACATAAGAAACTGAGTGGCTAAAATAATTTTCATCAATCGTGATTTCTGTTTTGCGCGAAATAATTTCTGCTTCAGCACTGGGGTCGTGTTTGAATTGCTTTACCAATGTTGCCAGTGGTGGTGTTATTCGCTCTACATTTTTTATGTTTGGCAAAATGGTTGCGGCGGGCGCCGATGGTGATGTTTCAGCTACGGCTTGTAGGGATGAGGCTGCAACTATAAAGGCAAATAATACAGCGATAGACTTCTTCATTGTGATTCGCATTTTCCTGCAATAGCAATTATTGGGTTTTGCACTTATCGAGTGTTTTCTTAGTCAATGGAAATCCATTGGTTAGTTTGAGCGCTGGAAAAAATGGCATCAATAATTTTCATATTGGCAAGTGCATCGCTCAAAGGTGTGGGCACCGTGATTTTTTGTTTTACGCTTTCGGCAAATGCATCGGCCATATTGCGATAGTGATCACTTGGCAGTTGCACAATTTGTTCGCGCACACCATCGCGCTTCAATTCGATATGTGTGATGGTATCTGCGATGGGGTTAAAAGGCAGTGGAATTAAAATGCTGCCTTGTTCGCCGTGAATCTCCACGTACTGTTCAGCTTCACTTTTGGTGGACGCTGTGAAAGTTGAATTGCCGTCTGCGAATTCCATAATGCCTGATACGAAACAATCGACTTCATAACCAGCATAAGGAGTAATTTGGCCGAGTACGCGCAGTGGCTCTTCGTCGTAAATAAAGCGAGCTAATGAAATGCAGTAACAACCAATATCCATTAAGGCACCGCCGCCCCAATCGGCAATGTTGCGAATATTAGTTGCATCGTGATTGTTGTAAGCGAAGTGGGAGTGAATGGAGCGTACTTGGCCGATGCAGTTGTCTTGTACCAATTTTTTTGCGGTTTGCCACTGTGGATGAAAGCGGTACATAAAGGCTTCCATTACATTGAGTTGCGGGTTCTGCCGCGCAGCTTTAATTAATTTTTCAACATCTGTCGTATTCAAACCCAAAGGCTTTTCGCAGAGCACGTGCTTGCCTGCTTCAATCGCTTTGATTGACCAAGGCACATGCAAGTGATTGGGTAGCGGGTTGTAAATGGCATCAACATTAGGGTCGGCAAGCAGTGCTTCATAACTTCCGTGGGCGCGTTTAATGCCCAATTCTTTTGCCGCTTGGTCGGCGCTTTCTTGTGTGCGCGATGCTATGGCAACCACTTCGCCCAGCAGTGAAGTTTGGATGGCGGGAATAACTTTCGTGCGACCAATTTTGGCGCTACTGAGCACGCCCCAACGTAACTTTTGCATATGTCTCTCTTGCAATGATTAAGCGAATTGATTTGCCTGGCGCATAGCTAAAAAGCGATGCGCCGAATGTGGTGTGGCTTATTGGCCTTTGTATGAATTGCGGATGTATTCGCGTGCATCCTTGGCGTTGTTGTAACAGGAATCAAAGTTTTCGGCGACTTGCATGGTGCGTGCAGCCGTTAACAAACTTAACGCTTTGGTATAGCTCACTGTACCGCCGAAACCTTTGGCTTTGGCGAGTGATAACTCTTTCCACGCGGCATCACTTTCAGTTGCACAGCTGCTGCGCATTTCGGGTTTGGCGGCGCAGGCGATAAGAAAAGCTGCGCAGAGAGGAACGAGAACGACAAGGCTGAATCGAGATGACATGTATAGCTCCTTTCGTGAATGCCAACCGAAAACGCCCATAGGTACAAGTTGGCAGAGTGGCCTTATTGTGGCGATAAGTCGCTGCCTTGCCAATAAGAGAATCGAGCTAATAAGGAGTATTTATAGCGGCGCGCTTTGGGGGGTATTTGCCAGCAAATGCTGCTCAATAATCTCACTGGCTTGAGCCACCACTTGGTCGATGGTCGGCCATACCTCTATAGGGTAAACGTCGATTTCATCCATAGGATCTTCCATGCTCGCAAATTGGCTATCGAGCAGAGCGGGCGCCATGAAATGATCCTTGCGATTGCTGATGC
This sequence comes from Cellvibrionaceae bacterium, assembly GCA_021151525.1. Taxonomy (GTDB): domain Bacteria; phylum Pseudomonadota; class Gammaproteobacteria; order Pseudomonadales; family Cellvibrionaceae; genus Cellvibrio. The sequence goes on from JAGKXD010000118.1 coordinate 9,126, forward strand.
GATCTTCGATGGTCTCTTTGTTGCCATTTAAGTAGAGCACAATGGTACGCAAACCAGCGGAGCGTAATTCTTCCCGATGCTTCTGCTTCAGACCCGAAAACGCCAGTATGGTATGGATTTGCTGCGTATCATTGGATTGCAAACGCTGCTTGATTGATGCCACCCAGGGAGCGCGATGCTCATCTGTCAGCGGAATGGCTTGGGCCATCAATGCGCGCGATTCATCGCTGTGAAAGTCGTCGCCATCGAGATATTCGTAGTGGTAAATATCGGCCAAAGCCCTTGCCAATGTTGACTTTCCACTACCTGAAACCCCCATCACAATGATGAGGTTAGTTGTTGCCAAGGGATTAGAAACAGTTTTTTTAGAGGTCATTAAGGCCGGCCAATAGGTCATTCAAGTTTGTCATGGTAGCACAGGCTGAAATGATAGCGCAATCATTTGGTCTGTGGTAATGTATACAAGGTAAGTTCAAACTTATAGTCGCCTTTAGGCGATATGTCATCTCTAAATGGAGATAAAAACAATGAAAGTAGCTAAACAAGGCTCTGATAAAAAGCTCACGCTGATCGACGTTGCCGTCGCAGCAGGAGTAAGTGCAATCACCGTGTCGAGGGTAATAAACCAGCCTGAGAAAGTTTCTGAGGCTTTACGCCAACAAGTTCAGAAGGCGATCGACATGCTTGGATACATCCCCAATCAATATGCGAGTTCACTGGCGTCATCCAAATCGAAAGTGATTGGCGTTGCCATTCCTTCATTGTCCAACACTGTGTTTACCGACGTGTTGCGCGGTATTTACGATGTGATGGGCACCGCTGGCTACAAAGTGTTGTTGGTGGATACCCATTATTCGCCGCTTGAAGAAGAAAAAATGATTCGCACGCTGCTCAGTCAGTCGCCCGAGGCGCTGATTATTACCGGCGGCGATCAAACCCGAACCTGTCAAAACTTGCTGCAAAAATCCCGCGTTCCTGTGGTGCAAATCATGGAATTGTTGAGTCAGCCGCTCGACATGAATGTTGGCTTTTCTCATTGGCAAGCGGGTTACGATGTGGTGAAGCATTTGTTGGACGAAGGCTATGCGCGTATAGGTTTTATAGGCGCGCGTATGGACCCGCGTGTGCAGCAGCGTATGCAAGGTTTTAAAAAGGCCTTGGAAGATGCCGGTAAATTTTGGAAAAACTTTATTGTCACTACGCCAGAGCCATCTTCAATTGCGATTGGCGGCGAATTATTTAAAAGTTTGCTGGCATCGACTAATGGTGTTGTTGATGCCGTTTTTTGCGCGAACGACGACTTGGCGCTGGGTGCCTTGTTTGAAAGTCAGCGCATGAATATCAATGTGCCGGGCGATTTAGCGCTTTGCGGTTTTAACGATATTGAAGCCTCGCGTTTTGTAAATCCATCGCTCACCAGTGTGCAAGTAGGGCGCTACGAAATGGGTGTAAAAGCGGCGGAGATGGTGATTGATCGTTTGAATGGAAAAATGGATGAACCAAAAGTGATTGATATGGGTTATCAAATTAAAAAGCGCCAGTCCACCAGTCACGAATAATCGTGATTTATAAATCATAACGAGGGCTCAGGCCATGACACAAATAATGAATGAGCGTTCCGCCAAGCTCAGTTGGCGTGAGCGCATTGGTTATGGCTTGGGCGATACGGGGTTCAATTTTTATTGGACGAATCTTTCTGCATTCCTCATGTTTTTTTACACGGAGGTGTTTGGTATTACCGCGGCAATTGCCGGCTCCATGATGGTTATCGTAAAAGTTATTAATGCCTTTACTGATGCGGGCTTGGGGGCATTTGCTGATCGCACAAAAAGCCGTTATGGAAAATATCGCCCTTTCTTAATTTGGGGAGCGCTACCGCTCGCTATCAGTGCGGTGTTGCTTTATACAACTCCAAATCTAGATACGCAGGGTAAAGCAGTTTGGGCCTTTTGCACCTATTTGCTAATGATTACCTGTTACACAGTGGTGAGTATTCCTTACTCTGCTTTGTCCGGCGTAATCTCGGCAAACCCTGCTGAGCGCGACATCATTAATAGCGCGCGTTTTGTCGGTGGATATTTAGGCGCAGCCTTGGTGACTTGGGGAACGCAAAAGCTGGTAAAAATGTTTGGGCAAGGCAATGATATTTTAGGTTGGCAATTAACCATGGCGTTTTGGGGAGTTGCAGCCTCCATTATTTTTGTCACCACTTTTTTAAATACACGCGAGCGGGTTACCGCAGTGGCTACAGCACAACCGCGAGTTATAGATGATCTCAAAGATCTTGTGTCCAATGTGCCTTGGATTGCAGTTTTCCTTCTGAACTTAATGGTTATGATTTTGCTGACGCTGCGTACCAGCACCACACTCTATTACTTTAAATATTATGTGGGCAAGCCGGACTTCTCTGCGCAGTTCTTGCCAATGTTTATGCTCGCTGCGGTAGCAGGCGCTTTCGCAACTCCGTTCTTTGTGCGTTTCTTTGAAAAGAAAACTTTGTTGATGCTGCTTATGATTGCAACGGGTTTATTTTCACTGGCATTTTATTTTGTACCGCCTGATGGAATTATTTGCATGGTCATACTGCAAGTCTGTATTGGCTTTGCATTGGGTATGAAGCCGCCATTAACGTTTTCCATGCTGGCTGATTCTGCGGATTACAACGAATGGAAACACGGCCGTCGTGCAACTGCTATGACGTTTGCGGCGGGCGTTTTTTCGCAAAAATTGGGATCAGTGCTCGCCACTTTAATTATTACCGCCATTTTTACCGCGTTGGGCTATCAGGCAAACCAAACACAAACGGCCGATTCCTTAAAAGGCATAGTCTTTTTAATGTCGGTTATTCCTGCGCTTTTGGCATTTATATCTGTTGCGGCATTGCTGCTATATAAGTTGGATAAAAACACCATGATAAAAATTCAGGCAGATTTATTCGCGCGAAAAGCCGAGTAAAAATTTTTTACAGTATTCTTTTTTTGATGTTATCTAGTTATTTTTTTGGAGTTATCTATGT
>JAGKXD010000031.1 GCA_021151525.1 Cellvibrionaceae bacterium
GTTATAAACCTAATAGAATAAAATATTCTAGATTAATTAGTTCGCCTCCTAATGCTCACATAAATTTCATTCGCTTGCGCTCACCGAAGGATGCAAAAGCGTTCATAGAAAGTATTGACGTTTAAATATTGTCTTTTTCGTGGTTGATGCGCCACCACTCGCCTAGTGCCAAATAAGAATTAAATATTCGCCTAATATGAAAAATCAATTTAATTGACAGGGATATACTGGCATTACTTTCAACAAGCGCGATTGCGATAAAAATTCTATTCGTATAATTTTTAAGAGTGAGTGTAAATCGCAAATGGCTGAGCTTTTAGCCTTGGCTTTATGGATGCTGGTCGGTTTAAAAAGCGTGCAAAACAGGACATTTATTTTGCATAAGGTTTAAAAGGAGTGTTGCTATGTGGTTCACCGGTTCAATTCAAATTTCCCCTAATGAAATATTTTCTTTATGGCAGATCGCACAAGTTTCTTGTGTGATTGTGGAAGTTTGCATTTGTAATTTACCCAACTGTGGCCGTGAATTGTGTAGTTGATACCTATTGTTCGAACTCAATTAACAGAGGGATATTATTATGGCTATAGGTCAAGAATTATCGTCTATTGATTTTCAATCCATGATTGGCGGGCCGCTTAATGCGGTGATTAAAGCGCAGGCACAATCGGCGCAAACATCCGTTGATTTTATAAAGAGTGTTGGTTTTAATCCGTCTGATGCGGCGACTGATGCGGGTAAGCCGACAATGGTGAGCTTTGAATACGATAAGCCGATTGAATCGAAAGATGCGAACGGCGTGATCACAGTGACGCCGACGCCTTTTCATTTAACCGTGCCTATTCTTACGATGTTGCCGATTCCTTTTATTCGTGTTGAAGAGGTGACTATCGACTTTAACGCGAAGATTAATTCGGTGGTGGAATCAACTACGTCATCGTCATCGGAATTAAATGCGTCGCTCGCCGTGAAAGGCGGATGGGGGCCTGTATCGGCAGAATTAAAATGCAGTTACAGCAATAAAAAATCCACGTCTGCTACAGATAAAACCGAGCGCACTTACAGTTTGGTTATTCATGTTCGCGCCGTGCAGGATGAACTGCCTGCGGGCATGGAAAAATTGCTCGGTGTACTTGAAAACAGTATTAAAGAAGTACCTAAAGCTGCTTAATTTTTTACTATTAAAACAACCAACAACAATCGAAGGATTGTTGTTGGTTCTGCTTTCTATTGCATGGAGATAATAAATGTCAGACTTGGGCGATCTGTTGGGTTCACTAATGTCTGGATTAATTCGTGCGCGGCGTATGGCTGACGAACAGACAGCAGCACTTGCCGAATATTACAAAACCAATCCATTGCTCGAAGGATTGTCAGTTCCGCGTGTACGCATTCCCGAGCTGACAATTGATATGCCTTTTCTAATTGAAAATTATGTGGCGGGGGAAGTTGGCCAAATCGCCGATCCTACTAAAATTGCTGAAGCCGCCGTTGCGCAAGTGAAAACAACCTTGACCCGCAATAATATTAAAATCGGCAACACCTTTAATAAATCGTTTACCGACGAAATAAAAAAGCAACTGGGCACCATACAAGAATCAGGAACGCCGATTGTGCGTGAAGTTGTTGCGCGCAGTGTTCAAAGTGCTTTTGCTAATAGTCTTGCCAAATCTAAAAGCGAATTAACTGATTCGGAAAAAGAAATTATTGCCAAAGAATTGCGCTCAGGCGTAGCGGCAATTGCCATCGCAAAAGAACCTGTTAGATCCAGCCTTAATGCCAATATTGAAACTGCCGATGTTAAAGAAAAGGCGACGCCCACGAGTGTAGTGCGCTTGAAAATTACCTTAAAAGAAGAAGGACTCGAGTGGACAACGCAAGCCAGTGAAGCGGGCGGTGTAAAAAATACATTGCAACCGGAGTAGCTTGTTAAATGCAGTGTATATTGCGCGAAAAATTGTTAAAGCAGGGTTTGCGCCTTTCAGAAATTAGCACTATTTATCGCACGGATAGTTCGCGCTTTGTTGAATCTTATTTTCAATGGTTGGATGAGGCAGAAAAAGATTTATCAGGATTGCGCTCACCTATTGGGATTTTATTGCAGTCTGAAAAAACCTCACTGACTGCCGTTATGGATGGCTATCTCCCTAGCAATGTTCAGGAAGGTAAAAGTATTAGGAAAATTCAAAAAACGGTTGCTGCCCAATCGCTAGAAAAAATATCACAAGAAATTTATACGAAAATTGCAACCATTGATAATACGCTTGAACAGCTTAGCGAAAAAATGTGCCATGCAATTGCGGTCTTAGCGAGTAAAGAACCGAATGTCTATGATCATTTGGATGCGAGTCAGCAATCCATTGATATGTTGTGGGGCAAGTTAGGAAAAACGCCAGAAACGATTCCCATGTTCAATTACTTTTGCGCCAAGCTTGCGGTGACAGATACGCACTACTTGTTGTTGGATATTATTCAAAAAGTTATTGGCAATAGATCTGGCGGCGCTCATAAGGTTGCTCATCGCATTTAAATGTTGCCCGCAATAAAAAAGGCCTGCATCTCTGCAGGCCTTTTTGTTTTGGTTCGACAATTACAAATAGGCTTTCTTGAAGGCTTCTTTGGATTGTTGAATGTAAGTGCGCGTTTTGGTTGCGTGCATTTCCCAAGCTTTGCGGTCGTCTGCATTGCTGAAGGGGTTTTGATCGGGCGCAATCGACTTATCAAATTTATCGTAGAAAGTAATCATCGCCGATGTAATTTGATTAAAACGCTCTTTGTATTCTTGCAGTTCGTCAATATTGCTATTGGCTTTCAACATGAATTGTACTAACTGTGCGTTAGAGCTTGAACGTGTTTGCACGGCTTCAGCTTGTTTTGCAAAGCCTTCGTTAATTGCTTTGAGCGCAGTCGCACGAGTTTGATCGTCTTTACTCATGACGCGGTTAAAGTTTTCAGATTGTTTATCTTGCCCGCCGTAAATCAAGTAGTCTTTTAAATGTTTGCTTAAATCCTTACGGAATTTGTCCACATCAGTTTGAATGTCAGCAAGGTCTTTATCCAAACCATTCGCTTTGGCTAATTCCTTTTCAATTTCGCCCAAGAATTTTTCAGCAGTTTGATAAGTATTTAAACCATTTTTCTCAGCAAATTTTTGCATGTCTTTGCTGACGCCAGCATTTTCGTAAGACGATTTTTCAAAGGTCGTGGCGACGATAGATTTAAACGGTTCCGCGAAGGCGTTAAATGCGCCTGCAGTCACAATATTTAATGATGCCGTTGCAATGTCGCCGAATGGGCGAATCAATGAATCTAAACGCGTTTTTTGAATGGGTGAAGATACTTTTTTCACGTCATCAATAACGTGTTTGAAAGTAGCATAGCCCAAAGGGTTCGCCATTTTGCTGCGCTCGGAGGTGGCGAGAACGAGCGAAATGGTCGAGTAAATACCGTTAGAGTATTCAATGTACTGGCGTTGAATTTCAATTTGCGATGTGTAGTTGTCGCCCAATTTTTTCAAGGCTTCGGTTTGGATTTGGTAGCTTTGGTCATCGCGTAATTTGCCCATGACTTCATCAAAGACTAACTGCTGGTTTTTTTGCAGTGCGGTGCTCAATAAAATTTTATCGATAGAAATATCGTCGATGTTTAACACACCGCCGACAGATTCAATATCCAAACGAATATATTTTTTGCCCGGGTCATCCACCGATACGCGTTTGGCGTGGTATTCGGTGTCGTTGTTGTTGCCTTCTAAAGTGCCAACTTGTACCCAGCCAGCATCGTTGCTCAATGAGCTGTTGACCAACACTTTAATTTTGTAATTGGTAACGGGTGTAGATGTGCGCAACCACAATTCCATGGTGCCAGATTCGGCCACGGTATTTTTGGTGCGAATGGAGGCTTCATTTTCCACTTTGAGCGAATTGGTGCCGGAGTGTGCTTGGGTCGCATCAATGTCAGCACCGTAAACCAGTGCCCATTTTTGCGAGTCTCCTTCAAAATCGCTGGCGAAATTGGCTTGCTTATCATCGGCAAAAACCGCGCTGCATACGGATAAAAGCAAAGGCGCGGCTAAGAGTTTGGCGTAGGTCATGATTTTCCTGTTAAACACAATGAACGCAGAATTGAATCGGCAGGCAAACTATAGGTCGAGCTGAATGAACGCAATCTGAACGCTGCCGTAGGGAACGGCGGCTATAATATCGTGTATCGCTACGCGGCGCAGGGGTTTTCAAGCCTAGTCCTGCTCTCTATACTCGGCCCTTTTGTTTCAGGAACAATAATCACCATGACTAACAAAGCCATTATCCACAGCGACAACGCACCCGCTGCCATAGGTACTTATTCACAAGCCGTAAAAGTAAATAATACCGTTTATTTGTCGGGCCAAATTCCGTTGGATCCAACCACTATGCAATTGGTCGATGGCGATTTTGCAGCGCAAGCGCATCAAGTGTTTAAGAACTTGCAGGCGGTTTGCGAAGCGGCAGGCGGTGGTTTGAAGGACATAGTTAAGCTCAACATCTACCTGACCGATTTGGCGAACTTCCCGGTTGTGAATGAAGTGATGGGTCAGTATTTCAGCGCGCCCTTCCCTGCGCGTGCGGCGATTGGCATTAATCAGTTGCCACGTGCGTCCTTGATTGAAGCCGATGGGATTATGGTGATATAAACTCGCTGCGCTTTCATATAAATAAAAAGATACACAAAGACTCACAACACGACTCTGCAAAATATTAATCAGCATGAGGAGTGTTAAATGGATAGGCGTCGTTTTATTGAGCTGACTATCGCGTCGGCATCATTGGCATTGACGGGCTGTGGCGGCGGTGGAGGTGGTGATAGTTCAACATCAACTCCACCGATAACAACGCAACCGTTCGATGACAGCTTCAAGGAATTATCCAGCAAACTGCAAGGCACGGTTATTACGCCCGCGAGCACTGACTACGACAATGCGCGCGTGGTCTATAACACCCGCTTCGACGATATAAAGCCTAAGGCAATTGTGCGCTGCACCAGTGCGGACGATGTAGTCGCCACCGTCGAATACGCGAGAAAGGCGGGTATTGCCATAGTGCCGCGCTGCGGCGGCCATGGTTATGCGGGCTATTCCACAACCACCGGCATAGTGGTTGATCTCAGCTCCATGAATAAAATCACTCTGAGTAACGGCACGGCAACCGTAGGTGCTGGTGCTCGTCTGGTGGATGTTTATGATCAACTGACGGCCAAGGGCGTGGCTATCCCTCTCGGCAGCTGCGCGACTGTGGGGATTTCCGGCCTTACACTCGGCGGTGGCATAGGCATTGTGGATCGCGCTTATGGGCTCACCTGCGACAACCTCATCTCTGCCGACGTGGTGCTGGCCGATGGCCGTAAAGTCACCTGCGATGCCGGTGTCGAGCCCGATTTATTCTGGGCGTTGCGCGGTGGTGGCGGTGGCAACTTCGGCATAGTGACTTCCTTTACCTACAAAACCCACCCCACTCGAGATATCACGGTCTTACAGGCTTATTACAACTTTGCCGATTACGAAAAGATCATGGATGCCTGGCAAAATTGGCCGAGCAAACTGCCGGATACTATCTGGGGGCAGTTGATTCTGTCTTGGAATGGCGGCGCGCCCAGCGTTTACCTGCGCGCGTTCTGCCTAGGTACAGAAGCAGATCTAACGCCCTACTGGAATCAATTTAAGGCGGAAACCGGCGTTGAGCCCATGAACCCCTTTATCAGCACCTCCAGCTACCGCGACACCATGCTCAGTGCCTGCGGCGGCGCAACGGTTGAACAGTGCCATGTTGCCGGCCAAACACCTAAAGGCATTATGCAGCGCAATGCCTTTGCGGCCACGTCAGATTTCTTCGCCAAACCAATACCTTTGGAAGGCATGCAAACCCTGAAGCGTTTTATCCTCGACGGTCAAGCCAAGGCGCAATACGGCATGATCATTATGGATTTGATGGGCGGCGCGATAAAAAACTTCCAGCCCAGTGATACGGCGTTTATTCACCGCGATGCACTCTTTAGCTTCGAGTATTACAGCTATTTCAACGGTGGTACGGCGGCAGCAACGGTGGATGCATCCCAAGCTTGGCTCCACAGCTTCCGCGAAACCATGAAGCCTTGGAGTACGAACCTCGCTTACGTGAATTATATTGATCCGCTAATCACCGATTGGAAAACCGCTTATTACGGCAATAACTACGCACGTTTGGCGAAAATCAAAACCAAATACGACCCTAATTGGGTTTTCCGCTTGCCGCAGGGGGTGGAGCCGGGCTAGAAGCTTGGTGGGGTTTGTTTAGTAGGGAGTCGTCATCCTCGCGTAGCGGGGATCCAGCTTTTGATATTACTGAAAGGCGTTTAAGAGCTGGATCCCCGCTACGCGACCCATTTAATCACTAGCCCTTTTTTACCGCCGCCGGATTCGGCAAATCTGTAATAGTCCCGCCCGCTAATTCTGCGGCCAGCCCAACCGTTTCATGCAGTGTGGGGTGTGCGTGAATGGTAAGGGCAACATCCTCTACGCTCGCGTTAAATTCCAGTGCGAGTGTAAGTTCGCCCAACAATTCCCCCGCGTGTACACCAACGATGCCTGCACCTAATAAGCGATCTGTTAGTGGGTCATAAATCAGTTTGGTCTTGCCTTCGCTGCGGTCTGCACTTAGGGCGCGGCCACTGGCCGACCATGGGTAAACCGTCGTTTTGTAGTTGATGCGGCGCTGTTGCGCCTCTTTCTCAGTTAAGCCAACCCAAGCAATTTCGGGGCTGGTGTAAGCGATGGATGGAATCGCTAGCGGAGCGAATTCGTGTTTGTGCCCTGCAATTACTTCGGCGGCGGCGTGGCCTTCATGACTCGCTTTGTGCGCCAGCATGGGCTGGCCGACAATATCGCCAATCGCAAAAATATGCGGCACATTGGTTTGTAGATAGGAATTCACCGGGATAAAGCCGCGCTCATCCACATTAACTCCCGCTTTTTCGGCGGCTATTTTTTTGCCGTTGGGGGTGCGGCCAACGGCGACCAAGACCGCATCGAAGGGACGTTCTTCACTGGCGTTGCTGAACTTCACATAGATAGCATCAGGCTTGGCGGTCACTGCCTCGACTTTGGTGGAGAGCAATAACTCAAATTTGTCTTTGTTGTAGCGGGTAAAAACAGTGACCAAATCTTTGTCCGCCGCGGGAATAACCTGATCGGCAAACTCCACTACTGTGACTTTGCAGCCCAAGGCTTCATACACGGTCGCCATTTCCAAACCTATAATGCCGCCGCCAATTACCAGTAAGCGAGCGGGAACTGAGGCCAATTCCAGTGCGCCAGTGGAATCGAAAATGCGGGGATCTTCGGGGATAAAGGGCAGTTTTACACTGGATGAACCTGCAGCAATAATCGCATGTTCGAACTCCACCAGCGTTTGGTCGCTGCCATTGATAACCTGGATGTGGCGATCATCCACAAAGCTGCCGTAGCCGTGGACGATCTGCACCTTGCGCCCTTTCGCCATGCCTGAAACGCCGCCCACCAATTTGCCCACTACCGATTCTTTGTAGGCGCGAACCTTATTTAAATCGTAAGAAACCGAGCCAAAACTCACCCCCAAATGATCCGCATGTTTGGCTTCGTTGATGACCTCAGCCACATGCAGCAAGGCTTTGGAGGGAATGCATCCCACGTTCAGGCACACGCCGCCAAGCGTGGAGTACTGCTCAATCATCACCACATCCAAGCCTAGATCTGCCGCGCGGAATGCGGCTGAATAACCACCGGGGCCACTGCCCAAAACGACGACTTGAGTTTTTACTGATGTGGTCATGATTTGCTCCTGAATTTACCTATCTGGTGATAGGTAAATTAGAGCAGCTTGATTGTTTCGTCAAGCCTATCTATCGCTAGATAGGTAAACTGGCTAAAATAATCTAACAATTATCGACAAAGCTCCTTAAGACCATGACCAACACACGTGAAAAAATCCTCGAACTGGCGCAAGAAGCTATTGCTAGCCGCGGTTATTCGGCCTTTAGCTTCCGCGAGCTGGCTACCGAGCTAGGCATTAAAAGTGCGAGCATCCACTACCACTTTCCCACCAAGACTCATTTAGGCGTTGCAGTGGCGCGCGCCTGGCGTGAGCGGCTTGAGTTGGCGCTTAATCAAATTGCCGCAAAGAACGCTCATCCAGTGCAGGCGGTTGAGGCGTGGATAGCTATTTATCGGCAGGAGGCGAGCGTCAGTCAGCGCATGACGGTGTGTACCATGCTCGCGGCAGAAATTCACAGCTTGCCCGATGAAATCCAACAAGAAATGCGCGCCTTTTACGCATTAAATTTAGGGTGGATAGAAGCGCGTTTGACGGAGATGGGCGTAGATACTGCTATTAAACGAGATAAATCACGGCAATTATTTGCCCTCTTGCAAGGTGGTCTGATTGGCGCCAAAGGCCAGAATGATCTGGCCTATTTCGATGCGGTTGCCAAGGCGATAGGTGCTTTAATCTAGCCGCAAATCAGCAATCAGGATTGCTTTTCGGGTAGGTAAGGTTTGCCGATAATGGCAGAGCCAGCTTCTAGCAGGGACTTCAAATTGGAAATAATCTTCGGCCAGCCGCCAGATACGCCCTCAATCAATTTCGAGGCTTCGCACTCAATGCTGTGGGTGATGGTGAGTTTAATTGCATCGTTAAAAGGTTCGATTTCAAAGACGCATAGCGACACACCTTCCGCCTTAAATTCGGGTTTTTGCTGATCTTCCCAGCGAATCACCAAACGTTTTGGCGCTTCTGCCTCGGCAATCTCACCGCTGGCAATAATGCTTGCGCCATCGCTGGACACCATTTTCCATGGTGAGCCCGCCTGCCACTGGCTTTGGCAGTGAACACCAAACCAATATTGCTTCATAAACTCTGCATCTTCAGTCAGCGCTGACCAGAGTTTTTCCTGTGTTGTTTTGATGTAGCTTACGTAAACAAATGTCGATTTACTCATGGTCGTTCTCCAATCGTTGCTTCAAATCGTCGAGTGCCTTGAGGCGCGGTTGCTCAAACTTGGCAATCCAGCGCGCGTAAATTTCCTGCAAAGGCACGGGGTTGAGAAAGTGCAATTTTTCGCGGCCGCGCCATTGAATCACCAGCAAATTTGCTGCTTCCAGCAATGCCAAATGCTGGGTTACACCTTGACGCGTCATATCCAGGTTTTCACACAATTCATTGAGCGTACGGCCATCGTAAGCGTGTAAAAGATCAAGCAGCTTGCGCCGGTTGGGATCGGCAAGCGCTTTGAACAAAAGGTCTGAGTCCTGAGGGGGCTGGGTCATAAATTATTACATGCAAGTATTTGCTTGCGTAAAGTATAGGCAAGTAAATACTTGCGTGTCAATGATGTTTATTGGTGGGCAATTTGGGTGTGGGCGGCAAAAGATTTAAGGGGTTGGGATTTGTTTGAGTGAGATTGCTCTTTCTGCTAGCCTGCGTGGCGCTCAAATTTGTTCTATGGAATTGGGCGGCAATTGCAGGAATGCATATTGCGTTGACATATAACTTAATAATATCCAAGGATTTTTTATGAAATTCAAAATATTACGTCTGCTTTCTGTTGTGGCGGGTCTTTTGTGTGCTCCGTTTGTTTCTGCCAATATAGTCACCTTTGATGACGATGTTCGCCCCTATGTTTATTCGCCAATCGTTTCTGGTGGATTGGTGTTTCAAGGGGATAGTACTTGGACATGGTACGGCCCACAGAATGCGGCGCACAACGGTACGGTGAATCTAATATCGGGTTTTGGGCACAGTTTGACGATTACCAAAGAAGGTGGTGGCGCTTTTTCTATCGATCAATTTGATGCGGGTCTGGGTGAGTACACACAATACGAGTGGTTTGGAATTTGGCTGAACTCTGACCTTATTGTTTTGGGGCGAGATTTTATGCGCTTCACCAACGGTATTAATTTCGCCTCTTTAACGGATGTAACATCAATAACCATAGGTATTCCGCCTGAAGATGGTTACTTTGCGCTGGATAATATCGTTTGGCATCCTACCGATGTGCCTGAGTCAAGTGGTCTGGCGTTAGTACTGCTTGGTTTTGGATTGTTGTTGGTTCGTCGCTTCAAGGCTTGAGTCTATCTCTGAGAAAAAGGCCCGGCCTTGGTGTTGGGCTTTTTATTGGTGTTGTAGGTGCACCTATTTCCTAGTTAAAACTGCGTAATAAAACCCATCGTGACCGCTTATTGATGGAAGTAATTGCCTGCCACATGTCTGTTGAATACCCCAATTCGCCTCTAGTGTTTCTGATTTTGCATCGGGCCTTCGCGCTAAAAATGCTTCCACAACTTTGGTGTTTTCTTTCGGCATTATCGAGCAGGTGGCGTAGACGAGAATGCCGCCTGGCGTGAGCATTGGCCACAGGTTATCGAGCAATTGCCCTTGCAGCTCCGCAAGCTTGGCGACTTCTTCTGGGGTGCGCAGGGCTTTGATGTCGGGGTGGCGGCGAATAATGCCGGTAGCGGAACAAGGTGCGTCTAGCAGAATTCGGTCAAACAGCTCGCCATCCCACCAGTCGCTTTGGGTGCCATCGCCGCAAATAACTTTGGCTTCGACATTTAGCCGCGTTAGGTTTTCGCGCACTCGAGTAAGTCGGCGCTCCTCGGTATCCAGCGCAGTTACCTGGAGGCTTGGTTCCAATTCCAGCATGTGACCAGTTTTTCCGCCGGGTGCGCTGCAGGCGTCCAATACACGTAAGTTGGGCGATAATTGCAGCAAATCGGCACTTAATTGCGCGGCTTCATCTTGCACGCTAATCCAGCCTTCGGCAAAGAACGGCAGTTTGCGCGGGTCGCAGGCTTGCTCAAGGGTGATTCCGTAGGGGCTAAAATCTGTTGGCTTTGCCGCAATATCAAGTGCTTTTAGTTGTTCGATATAGTCGGTACGGCTGACTTTTCGGGTGTTAACCCGCAGGGTAAAAGGCGGGTGACTGTTGTTGGCGGCGATGATTTGATCGAGCTGATTCGGCCAATTTTTGCGTAAGATGCCTTCCAGCCAAGCTGGATGATTGCTTTGAAAGGCGCGGTTTTGGAGCAAAAGTTCGTCTAACTTGCTGCGATCACGCTGGAATTGACGTAAAACGCCATTGACCAAGTTGGTCGCCCAAGGCTTTTTCAGATAGCGGGTGACTTCCACGGTTTCGCCCAATGCGGCATGGTCGGGAATGCGGGTGTGCAGAAGCTGATACAGGCCAAGGAGTAAGAGAGCTTGAATATCGCTGTCTTTGGTGCGCAGGGGTTTATCGACTAGACATTCCACGTAGGCGCTCAGTTGCGGCTGATAACGGCAGGTACCGAAACACAGTTCTTGCAAGAGCGGGCGGTCTTGTTCTGCAACTTGGTGTTGAAGTGTGGGTAATAGGCTCGACAGCGAGCCCTGTCCTTGCAGGATTTTCGCTAAGATTTGCGCAGCGGCGGCACGAACACTAATCAAGCTGATTGCTCCGATTTTGGCGAATCAAGCAGGTCGCCAAGTTTGAAGAGATCTGGGTGTCCGCGTAGGATTTCGCCGACGTTCAGTGCTTTTTTACCCGGTAATTGGATATTTTCAAGAATCAATTGTCCCTCTGCGCAAGCGACCCAAACGCCTTGGTTGTCGATTTGGGTGATGCTGCCCAGTTCAGCCTTGGTGGCCTTATCGCTGGTACTGGCAGCCCAAACGCGAATGCGTGCATCATCGCCGGCACCTGCTGGCTTGGTGTGTGCGACAGGGAAGGGATTAAAAGCGCGGACTTTTCGTTCCAGCTCGCTTGCTGGCAAATTCCAATTCAACGCAGCTTCTTCTTTGTTGAGTTTGGGGGCGTAATTGCTCAGTGAATCATCTTGTTTGATAGGGTTGGTTTGGCCGGACTGGATTTGCTCTAGGGCTTCCAGCAGGGCTGGCGTGCCAATGGTCAAAAGTCTATCGTGCAAGATTCCGCCGGTATCTGTCGGCAAAATCGGGCAAAATGCCTTGATGAGCATGTCGCCTGTATCTAGCCCTACATCCATCTGCATAATAGTTACGCCAGTTTCCTTATCGCCCGCTTCAATCGCGCGTTGAATGGGGGCGGCGCCGCGCCAGCGGGGGAGAATAGATGCGTGAACGTTAATGCAGCCGAGGCGTGGTGTATCCAAAACCGCTTTGGGCAGAATCAGGCCGTAGGCAACTACCACCATCAAATCCGCATTGAGCGCGGCCAGTTCGGCTTTGGCTTCATCACTTTTAAAGTTCAGCGGTTGGTAAACTGGAATATTGTGTTCAAGGGCAACTTCTTTTACTGGGCTGGCGGTCAGCTTTTTGCCGCGCCCGGCAGGACGATCTGGTTGCGAGTAAACGGCAATAACCTTGTGGCGGCTGCCAATCAGGGCTTTTAGGTGTTCAGCGGCGAATTCGGGCGTGCCGGCGAAGATGATGTTTAATGGGGTGTTGGGCATGGAGTTTGGGTTTTAATGTAATTTGAGTTGGTGTGTGATGTAGCCCGTAAGGAGCGAAGCGCATTACGGGGATTGGCAATCCTGCAAAAACGGTGTCGACATTCCCGCAATGCGCTTTGCTCCTTGCGGGCTACGTATGCGGTATTTGACTTAGGTAAAACAAAAAGGCGCTTAGCGCGCCTCTTCTTTGTGTTTTTTCTCGAGCTTTTTCTTGATGCGGCCGCGTTTGAACGGGGAAATGTAATCCACAAACAATTTGCCGTTTAGGTGATCTAGCTCGTGCTGAATGCATACGGCAAGCAGTCCATCTGGCTTGATGGTGAATGATTTTCCGTTGCGATCCAGTGCGGTAACGCTAATGTGCTCGGGGCGCTCAACGGTTTCGTAAAAGCCGGGGACTGACAGGCAGCCTTCGTCATATTCGTGCATATCGCCATCCAGCACGGTAACTTCCGGGTTGATAAACACCAGCGGCTGGGATTTATCTTCGCTGACGTCTATAACAACAATGCGCTCGTGCACATTGATTTGCGATGCGGCCAAGCCAACGCCGGGGGCGTCATACATGGTTTCAAACATGTCATCGATCAGCTTGCGCACGCGGTCGTTGACCTCGGCAACGGGCTTGGCAATGGTGCGTAAGCGGGGATCGGGAAATTCGAGTATCTCTAATATCGCCATAGTCTTGTGACAAACTTCTAGTAAAAAGATAATAAGCGCTGCTAACATGATGATCGTACAGGAAATACTCTGTATTCTGGAAGCAGCATGGTGGATTAATAAGCTATTATAACGTCTAAGTGTCTGATGGCCGAATAAAACAGGATCGGTTTCTATGAAAAAAATATTAATTGGCGTTATAGCCGCTGCTTTTTTGAGCCTTAATGTATGGGCTCAGGATTCTCTGCTCAAGCCGGGTCACCCCGATGAATATACCGTTAAAAAAGGTGACACCCTGTGGGATATCTCCAGCACCTTTTTAAGCTCCCCTTGGAAATGGCCAGAAATCTGGCATGCCAACCCCCAAATTGAAAACCCCCATCTTATTTACCCTGGTGATTTGATTCATTTGGTGTATATCGATGGTGAAGCGAAACTGACCTCCGAACGTACGCTTAAATTGGTGCCGGGCGGTGGTGCCGGTGGTGTTAACGCCAATGAGAAGCTCAGTCCTCAGGTTAGAGTTGTGCAAAATGAGGCGGCGATTACCGCTATTCCGTTGGATCGGGTAGATAGCTTTCTGTCGCGCAGCCGCGTAGTGGATAGCGAAAAAACCTTTGAATCGGCGCCTTACATTCTCGCTGGCCCTCAAAAGCGTATCGTCGCAGGTGCGGGTGATGAAGCCTATGCTCGCGGTAACTTTCACGATTTGACCAACTTTGGTGTTTATCGCAAAGGCGAAGCTTTCTTTGATCCTAAAACCAAAGAAGTGCTTGGGATACATGCTGTAGGTGTTGGTTCGGTTAGCATTAAGGCTCACAAGGGCGATATAGCGACCTTAAACGTTGTGCGCGCTAATGAAGAAATTCGTATTGGCGATTCACTTTTGCCCAGTGAAGATCGCTCAACCAACTCAACCTTTTACCCAAGCGGCCCCGATAAAGAAATTACTGGTTCAATCATTGCGGTTGAAGGCGGTGTGCAGCAGGTTGGCAAATACAATGTGGTTATGATCAACCGCGGTGATCGTGAAGGTCTTAAGGTTGGCAATGTGTTGGCTATTTACAAAAAAGGTGAAACGGTTATTGACCGTGTAACCAATGGCACTGTTTCTTTGCCAGATGAGCGTGCGGGTTTGCTGATGGTGTTCCGCACCTTCAAGAAAATGAGCTTTGCGCTTGTGCTACAGGCAGATCGTCCGTTAACGGTTGGTGACACACTCCAAAACCCATAAATACTAACCCGGCGGCGCACGATGTGCCGCCGGTGTTTTCAAGGAAGAATCATGCAAGATCCTCGCTTTTACTCCCTCGTTCTTCATCGTTTACCGCATGTGGGTGCCGCTACTTATCAGCGCTTGATTCAGCATTTCGGTTCTCCGGCGGCAGCTTTGGGGCAGCCGATGAATCGTTTGGAATCGCTGCTGGACGAAGAGTCCTTGCAGGCGGTTAGAGAGTTTCAAAGCCATGCGGAGTCATCGGCCATTGGCCAAAAGGCCTTGTTGGATCTGGAATGGTTGGCCTTGCAGCCCGACGTTCATCTTATTTCAATGGCCGACGTTGCTTACCCTGAGTTGTTGAGACAGATCCCCAAGGTGCCGCCGCTGCTGTTTGTGCGTGGCGATGTTCACTTGCTCGCTTTGCCCCAAATAGCGGTTGTGGGTAGCCGAAACCCCACCGCAGGCGGCAGCGAAAATGCACATAGGTTCGCCGAGTTTCTGGCGGCTAATGGCTTTGCCATTACCAGCGGTTTGGCCTTGGGGGTGGATGCGGCGGCGCACCAAGGCGCGCTTGCTGGCAAAGGTAAGACCATCGCCGTTATGGGAACCGGCTTGGATCTTATCTACCCTTCACGCCATCGTGGTTTGGCTCAGAAAATTGTGGATTCCGGTGGTGCTTTGGTAAGTGAGTTACCCTTGGGGTGCGGCTCAAAAGCGGCTAATTTCCCCCAGCGCAACCGAATTATTAGCGGCTTGAGTTACGGTGTATTGGTCGTGGAAGCTGCACTGCAAAGCGGCTCGCTTATCACCGCGCATACGGCGCTACAACAAAACCGCGAAGTCTTCGCCATTCCTGGTTCCATTCATAATCCTTTAGCGCGCGGTTGCCATCAGCTCATTCGTCAGGGGGCGACCTTGGTGGAAACCGCTCAGGATATAGTGGATCAGCTGCAGGGAATGTTGGGCTTTCAGCGTGAAAATCTGGAAATAATGCAGGAAAAGGCCGCCAAAAGATCAGAATTGGATGATAAGTCACTTGAATCCTTGTCGCCAAACGAGCAGCAGATAGTGCGCGCCATGGGCTATGACCCCGTTGACATCGATGACTTGGTGGAGCGCACCAATATTTCGGTTGGTTCCTTGGCGGCGCAGTTGATCGGTCTTGAGATAAAAGGTTTTGTGCAGCAAATCGGGACGGGTTATCAGCGAATTTAAATCTTTGATTCCCTCGCTCGACATATTTCGGTAGATTGCATTTATCTTTTTGATTAGGCGCTACTTATGATGAATTGGTCGTTAAATCCCCGCATCCAATATGCGGCAAAGCAAATGTGGCAGGGCGGCGTTGTTGCCTACCCTACAGAGGCCGTTTGGGGGCTTGGTTGTAATCCGTTTAATGAAGATGCCGTTATGGCTTTGCTGGAAATGAAGCAGCGCCCTGTCAACAAAGGTTTAATCCTGTTGGCGGCAGATATCAGCCAGTTCGAACCTTTTATCTACCATTTAAATGATATTCAACGCCAGCGCCTCAAAAAGACTTGGCCGGGGCCAGTCACATGGTTGGTGCCTAACAACGGCACTGCGCCCAAGTGGATTACCGGCGATTTCACGGGTGTTGCATTGCGCGTAACCAATCATCCAGTGGCGGCAGGCTTAAGCCGCGCATTTGGGGCGCCTATTGTCTCTACCTCTTGTAATACCCAGGGTCGCCCTCCCGCTCGCACCGGATTTGATGTACATCGCTACTTTGGCGATGAGTTGGATGCTATAACGTCCGGTGCGGTTGGCAAGCGCGCTAATCCTTCTGAGATTCGCGATTTGATGACCGGCGAGATTGTTCGTCCGGGTTAATTGTGGTCGATTGGCCAACATCTGATTTGTATCAACCCGCTGATTTAGCGGCATTCATGCAGCTCGCGTAGAATGCCCGCGAGAGAACCAACCTGCTTAAAACCTTAAGGATTCCCCATGAGTAATGTTCCCGATAAATCCGCCGTAAAAGCCTATTTGTTGGATTTACAAGATCGCATCTGCAATGCGTTGGCCACAGAAGATGGCGGCGAAGGTTTTGTAGAGGATTCTTGGGTGAGAGCTGAGGGTGGTGGTGGCCGCACGCGCGTTTTGGCGAACGGCAAGGCTATTGAAAAAGGTGGCGTTAACTTTTCCCATGTCCACGGAACCCAAATGCCAGCCTCAGCAACGGCGCACCGCCCAGAGCTGGCCGGTCGCGCGTTTGAGGCTATGGGTGTGTCCTTGGTGATTCACCCCAACAACCCTTACGCGCCCACTAGTCACGCCAATGTGCGTTTTTTTATCGCAGAAAAAGAGGGTGCCGAACCCGTCTGGTGGTTTGGTGGTGGTTACGATTTAACGCCCTACTACGGCAATGAAGCAGACGTCATTCACTGGCATCAAACGGCAAAAAATGCCTGTGAGCCCTTTGGTGATAGTGTGTATCCGCGTTACAAAAAATGGTGCGATGACTACTTCCATCTCAAGCATCGCAACGAAGCGCGCGGTGTCGGTGGTTTGTTTTTTGATGACCTGAATGAGCAGGGCTTTGATCAGAGTTTTGCCTTTTTGCGCGCTGTGGGCGACAGCTATGTGCCTGCGTATCAGCCTATTTTAGCAGCGCGCAAAAACGTACCTTTCGGTGAGCACGAGCGCCAGTTCCAGCTCTATCGCCGTGGTCGCTATGTGGAATTTAATTTGGTGTATGACCGAGGTACTTTGTTCGGGTTGCAAACCGGTGGTCGCACAGAATCTATTCTTATGTCGCTTCCCCCTTTAGTCCGCTGGGAATATGACTATAATCCGCAACCCGGCAGTGCTGAGGCTGAGCTCTACGAAAAATTTTTGCCGCAGCGCGACTGGTTGAAATAAATAACCGATAAAAAGCGCCTTTAATGTGCCCGCAACCGTTTCCCGTGGAGCGGTTGTTGCAGTCTCCTCTTGGATTTGAAATGACCGATCAATACGCCGTATTTGGCAATCCTATCAATCACAGTAAATCTCCGGCTATCCATCGCCAGTTTGCCGAGCAAACGGGTCAGGATTTGCATTACGCCAAGCAGTTAGTTGCGGAAGATGAGTTCGTAACAGCGGCGCATACGTTTTTTGCCCAAGGTGGCAAAGGTCTAAACGTCACAGTGCCTTTCAAAGTTGATGCTTTTGGATTTGCGCAAGAGCTGACTCCACGTGCTCAGCGCGCTGGTGCGGTGAATACCCTAGCGCTGCAGTCTAATGGGAAAATCCTTGGCGATAATACCGATGGTATAGGCATGGTGCATGACATGCACAACCTAGGCTGGGACATTGGAGCTAAGCGAGTCTTGGTGTTGGGTGCTGGTGGCGCGGTACGGGGGATTTTGCAGCCACTCTTGGCTGAGCACCCTGAAAAAGTGGTGATAGCCAACCGTACGCGCTCCAAGGCAGAGGAATTGGTGGCTGAGTTTCACGATTTGGGTAATTTGCAGGCACTGAGTTTTGAAGACTTGGTTGGTAAAAAATTCGACATAATTGTTAACGGAACTTCAGCTAGTTTGAGTGGAGAGTTACCACCTCTACCGGCAGATTTGCTTAACGCTCAAGCATGTTGTTACGACATGATGTATGGCGCTGAGCCAACAGTATTTTTACAGTGGGCGTTAGACAATGGTTCGGCAAAAATCGCCGATGGTTTGGGAATGCTGGTTGGCCAAGCGGCAGAGGCTTTTTATCTGTGGCGGCATATTCGCCCGGAAGTTGTACCAGTTATTACTGCGTTGAGGCGACAACTGAACGAGAAAAAATAGGCATAAAAAAGGGCGCTTTGGTTATCCAAAGCGCCCTTTTTGTCGGTCGGTCGATTAACTATTGCGACGACGTACCGCGATCAAACCCAAAAAGCCGATGCAAAACAAGGCCAAGGCGCTTGATTCAGGTACTTTTGATACGCTGATTGCTTGCAGCTTGAACGCTTCATAATCGCTGTCATTGTTGGCAATTGGTGTTCCCACTGCGCTGTTGTAAGCACCGATTAACCAATATTTAGAGCTGATGTTGCCAGAGTTAACGCTTGCAGAGTTGCTACCAAGGTTGTTGTAGTTGCCTGCAGATTGCCAGCCGTTACCAACCAAGCTTTGCCAAGTCTTATTCAGTGGTGAGCTGAATGTGTTGGAGGTGCCCGCCAAAATAGACACATCGCTTCTGTTAAGGTTGCCGTCCAAAATCCAACCCAAATCAACACTGTTCAAGCTTACTGCTTCGCTGAAAGTGAACAACAGCATGTCAAAATCGCCTGATTGGCTGTCAATTGCATGGTTTGGTGTGTTGGCAATTTCAACGCCAACGCCATAGCTTGTACCAAAGTTGCCCACGAAGTCTTGGTGAGCTGTGGTTGAGCCTGCATCGGTAGTTGATGTAGATGTGCAGTTAACACCGCTGTAGCTGGTGCAGGTGGTTACTGAACCATAAGACCAGCCAGTCACATTCAAGTTAACGCCACCGATGGTGTAGTTGTATTGTTGTGCGTATTCGCTAGTCAGTACACCTTGGCGCGAGTCCGGTGCGGTCAAGGTAAAGGTGATAGGTGCGGCAAAGGTATTTGCTGCAAAACCAAGGCCTGCAATAAGTGCGAGGGTTAGTTGTTTAATTGATTGCATGATTGGGTAGTCCTTAAAAAACAAAATGGGTTATGGCATCTAATACTGCTTTATCCTCAAAAGCAAATAATAGGCCAATCGCGCAAACTGCTTGATTTCAGTGTGATGTGTATCACACAAACACCCCGCATGAAACAAAAGTGTAAAAAAATCCGACGCTTTTGGTGCCATTTAGGCTGGCGTTATGAGCCCGCATCAAAAGCAGTCTTTTAGTTGCCATAAAAAAGCCGCCTTCAAGGGGCGGCTAAAAAGGGTTCAAGCGTGGGGGACTACAAAAGGGGAACTGCTAAAAATGCACTTAGCTATTAGCAGCAACATTAGCGTCTAAGGATTCCAACTCGCCAGTTTCGCGCGCTTTCTTGCCGTAAACATATTCAAACAATGGCGAAGCCATCAGGGTGGTTACAATTGCCATCAATACCAGCATTGAGAAGAGACCAGTACCAATTACGCCTTTTTGCAGGCCGATGTTGATGATGATCAATTCCATTAGGCCGCGTGAGTTCATGAGTGCGCCAATTCCCAATGCGGTGCGATTGTCCTGACCACACAAGCGAGCTGCCACGTAGCATGCTCCG
Source organism: Cellvibrionaceae bacterium (assembly GCA_021151525.1). Lineage (GTDB taxonomy): Bacteria > Pseudomonadota > Gammaproteobacteria > Pseudomonadales > Cellvibrionaceae > Cellvibrio. The sequence continues at coordinate 19,553 of JAGKXD010000031.1, forward strand.
CCTTTGGCGATAATAGAGCCAGCCAATACCGCAAGGGCAATTAAGACCAATTCGGCATTGTTGATCATGGTTAACGAGGTGTTGAGGCCAGAGAAAGTAAAGAAGGTTGGCAGCAAAACCACCACGGCGAAAGGCTCCAGTTGCTTCTTCAATTCCTCAACAAACTTGCCGCGCGGCATTACGGTACCGAGTAGGAAGCCGCCGAATACAGCGTGCAAGCCAATACCGTCGGCGATAAAGGCAGACAACATAAAGGCCATCAAGGTCACGCCTAATACGTTAGGTGTGATGCGGCCCTCGCGCTCAACAATGCGACCCAAGGGTGCCAAGAGGCGTGGCCCAAGCAGCAATACAACACTTGCAAAGATAACCCCACCAAGAATGGTGGTAATAGCGACAGATGCTCCGGCACCAAAGCTGGCCAGCACAATTGCCAACACACACCAAGCGCCAGCATCATCGATTGCACCCGCCGACAGGCTTAAGGTACCCAAGCGTGAATTGGTTAAGCCACGTTCGTGAATAATGCGCGCCAGCATAGGGAAGGCAGTAATCGCAATCGCAGCTCCCATAAACAGGGTTGCGTTGAACTGGGTGGCTTTGTCAGAGAAAAGGCCGGGGATTGTCATCAGCCATGGAGTAATCATGACTGCAACGACGAATGGCGCCGCCATGCCAGAAATTGATACAGCCGCCGCCGCGCCTACGTTGGCTTTAAAGTGATCTTTGCGGAAGCCAAGACCGACGAGAAACATATACAAACCCACACCAAACTGGGCGCAAACATAAAGCACGCTGATGGACTCTTTCGGGAACAACATTTTTTGCCACTCGGGCGCAACCAATCCCAGCAGGGTTGGGCCAAGCAGTACACCCGCAATCATTTCGCCCACCACCTGCGGCTGCTGGAAAAATTTTTTGCCCAGCCAGCCTACGCCGCGACAGGTGGCGAGGATGACAAGCATCTGGATGAAGAAATGGACTGACAGTTGAGCGTTTGACATAAGATCACCGGCTTATTGTTTTTAATGTGTGTTTTATTGATTCAGGTGCTTCCCGTGTATGTGCTCGTTAGCTCGCAACAACGGGTTGGGCCGAATCCATCCTGTGGGGTTAACCATGAGGTTTGCATTTGTACAGGAGTGATCAAAAGCATCTCAATCCAATTGGTATCAGTTTTATCTATCGATGATTCGGGGCTAGACTCACTAAGGTTTTCAGTCCATTCTGCGCTTGAATTATTTTGTTTTTTCGCAGGCATTCATGACGCTTATCGAACTTCGCTATCTGGTAACTCTCGCCCAAACGCAGCATTTTGGCCGCGCCGCTGAGCTATGCAATATCAGTCAATCTGCACTTAGTATGGCGGTGCGCAAGCTGGAAAGTGATTTGGGGGTGCTCTTGTTTGAGCGCAGTAAATCGGGCATCCGCTCCACCGAAATGGGCGAGAAAATTATTGCCCAAGCTGCGCGCGTGGTGGCTCAAGCAGACAGCATTACTGCACTGGCAGCTGCCGATAAAGACCAATTGGCTGGCGAGTTGAAGTTGGGTGCTTTGTTTACACTAGGTCCCTATTTGTTGCCGCAATTAATTCCTTCTTTGAAGCTGATTGCAAACCAGCTATCGCTACATTGCTACGAAGGTTACAACAGCGATTTGCGGCAAAAATTACGTTCAGGCGAATTGGATGCGATTTTGATTTCGCAGCCGTTTACAGAGGCCGACATACTCACGCAAGAAATCTATAGCGAACCTTTACAATTGGTGATGCCGCCCAATCATGCATTGGCGGCGAAAAAAATGGTTTCGGTTGATGATTTAAAAGGGCAAACGTTTTTGCTGCTCAGCGAAAAACAATGCCTGCGACAGCAGATGTTGGAGGCATTTCCTGCTGCCCAAGATAACAGCATCGAGTGTAGTAGTTTGGATACTTTGCGTCACATGATTGCGCTCGGATTGGGTATTAGTATTTTGCCGTCATCTGCTACAAGTTCTGCGCTATTTTCATCTCAGTCTCTGGTGACTCGGCCGTTAAAAGATCAGCCCAAACGAAAAATTTCACTCGCATGGCGTGCGAGCTTTCCGCGCCATAAAGCAATAGATGCTGTGCGTCGCGCAATTCAGGCGTGCTCATGGCAATTCACGACGGCCCACGACAGCGCAGGCTCAGGGTTACTGGTTGAAAACGCGAATTGGTAAGTGGCAGATTATTTTTCGAATTTTGCATAACAATTTTCTGGTGATTTAATTCACCCTCTCGGCAAAAAAAATTATGAGCAGTATGAATCCTATAAAAAAAATTGTGATCGTCGGCGGTGGTACATCGGGCTGGATTGCAGCTTCAATGCTTTCTTATCATCTCAAATCTGATCTATGTGAAATTGAATTAATAGAATCCGATGATCTCGGCACTATTGGTATAGGTGAGTCGACCATTCCACCCGTTGTGCGTTTAATTCAAAACCTTGGCATAGACGAGCAGCAATTTATTCAAAATACTCAAGCTTGTTTCAAGCTTGGTATTAAATTTATCGATTGGCGACAAAAAAGCGAATCTTACTTTCACCCCTTCGGTGTGATTGGCAAACGTATTGGCTCCCACGATTTTTATCAGTGCTGGCTCAAGGCTACCATGCAAGGTGATACATCACCGCTGCAGGATTTTTCACCTTGCTCGGTGATGGCCGAACAAGAACGTTTTTTCTGGCCAACGCAATTGCAAAACACACCCATTGGTGGCGCGAGTTACGCCGTGCATTTAGATGCAAAATTAGTGGTGGAATATTTGCGCGGCTACGCTTACGAACGCGGTGTAAAGCGCACTGAGGGAACTGTCGAGCAAGTAACGCAAAGTGAAAATGGCAATATCGAAAAACTGATCATGAAAGATGGTAAAGAAATTCACGGTGATTTCTTTATTGATTGCACCGGCTTCAGAGCGCTTCTAATTGAGAAAACACTCGGTGTTGGCTTTGAAGACTGGTCAACATATTTGCCTTGTGATCGCGCCGTTGTTGTAAAAACCACTGCACAAGAAAAGCGTCCACCTTATACGACTGCGACTGCACGAAAAGCAGGTTGGGGTTGGAAAATTCCGCTGCGAAATAGCACTGGGCATGGCTATGTCTATTCCAGCAAATTTTGTAGCGATGCAGAAGCTAAATCGACCTTGTTAAAAAATCTTGACGCACCGCGAATTAACGATCCACATGTAATTCCTTTTGTTACGGGGCACCGCAAAAAAATGTGGGAGAAAAATTGTCTCTCGCTCGGCTTGTCATCGGGATTTGTTGAGCCGCTTGAGTCAACATCCATTCATTTAATTGCGCGCGGTATGGATTTCTTTTTACGCTTCTTCCCTGATCGCGATTGCGACCAAAGTTTAATGAAAGAATACAACCGTCGAATGACGGCAGATTTCGAAGAAGTGCGCGATTTTATTGTGCTGCACTACTGCATGACACAGCGCGAAGACACAGATTTTTGGCGTTTTTGTAAAAACATGGAGCTGCCAGAATCTCTGCAAGAGCGCATCGCCTTGTTCAAAGGCCACGGCATAGTCCGTGAAGGCACCGACGAATTATTCCGCGCCAGCAGCTGGCAATCCGTCTTCGAAGGTATGGGCATTCGCCCCAATAAATATTGCCCGCGTGTAGATAATATGGACTACCAAGAAATTAGCGACACATTAAAAATGGCGCGACAGGCAATTCAATCTATGGTGAAGAATTTGCCAACGCATGATGAGTTTTTGCGGCAGAATTTGGCGGATGAGTAAGATTTAAATTATTACAGTATTTGTTGCGAGTAAAAGGAAGTAGACATTGTCATTTAAATTGTTTTTAGAAATGCATAATTTCGAATTTAATCATCTTATTGTAAGCCCGAGTGGTGGTAGCTTAAGTTTGAAAGAGATGGATATTTCTCCAATGGAATTTCTAAATCTTGCAGAAAATGATTTTATAATAGGTGGGTTATCAGCCCAAGTGAATAGCGTTACAAACTCTAAGCGCGCAATTGTTAGTCAAATGGATCAAATACTCTTAACATTTGGCTTTCCTGCTTTAAAATGGAATATTCCTAAAAAAATTGAACATTTAAGGAAAATGGGGCTGCTAAGTCCTGGGGTTTTGCGGAAAATATCGATTGCGCGTAATTTGTTAGAGCATGAATATATAAAGCCTACGAACGAAGAAGTAGAGATCGCTCTTGATGTTGCCTCTCTTTTTGTGTTGGGTTGTAAAGCAATGTATTCGCCATTTACTAATGAGTTTGAGCTTTATCTTGATTCATCATGGAGCATCTCTGAGAAAAAATATCTCAAATATCTAACATTTGAAATAGTGTCGAAAGATGATGGAACAGCTTTTATTGTATTTAGGGCCAGCGAAGAAACAGCTTCTGATCAAGAAAGCCATGTTGATTCAACGACACAGTTATTGGCCTCATTTAGGCATCGGAAAGAACTAGGTAAGTATGTTCTTAAAAATACGGATCCTTTATTCTGTCACATAGTAAAACTAGCAAACGCCTATAACATTGATTACCGAGTTGAAGAGGCTATTAGGGAATTAAATGAAGCCTATGATCTCTACCAATAAAAAATGTAAGCTTTTGAGCCCCAACATGTTTGACAGCATCTAGGCTATAAAAATGGAATCTACTTTGTGCTGTGATGATCTTTTTTATTAAAGCGAGCCAATATCTGTTGGGGTGCGGCGTTCGCAAGCTTACGCCTTACCCGCAACCTACATTTATTTGGCCAGCGCTTCCAATTCCGCAATATGAATATTCTTTAGCTTCACATAATTTCCTGCTGAATATTTAAAAAATGCGCGTTCGCTATCTTTGAGCGGGCGAGCTTGTTTGCAGGGGGAGCCTACGTATAAAAATCCGCTTTCCAAACGTTTGCCCGGTGGTACTAAAGTGCCAGCGCCGATTACCACTTCATCTTCCACAATTGCGCCGTCCAATACTGTTGAGCCTATGCCGACGAGCACGCGGTTGCCTATGGTGCAGCCGTGTAAATTAACGGAGTGGCCGACAGTGACGTCATCGCCAATAATCAGTGGGTGGCCGGCGGGATTAAAATCGCTGGCGTGAGTAATATGGAGTACGGAGCCATCTTGAATACTGGTGCGAGCGCCCACACGTATACGATGCATATCGCCGCGAATGATGGCATAGGGCCATACTGAAGAGTCCTCACCAATGTGAACATCGCCAATCACGATTGCGGCAGGGTCTACATAGACGTTTGCGCCAAATTGCGGAGTGTGGCCTTGGTAACTGCGAATGCTTAAGGGATTTTGGTTGTGTTTCATAGGCTCATCTCTGGTTTCAAGTTGGCTGCGATTTTTGTCATCGTAATTTTTAAGGTGCGCTGTATTTTTAAGGTACGTTGCATTTTTAAAGCGTGCGCACCTGTTTAAGTTGTATCATACAGGAAAATATTCAAGCCATTTTGTTTGGAGTCATTCATGAGTAACCCGCTGTTAGAATCCCATGTGCTGCCACCTTTTTCCGCCATTGAAGCAGCTCATGTTGAACCTGCCGTCAGCCAAATTATTAATGAAAACCGCGCTTATTTACAAAACCTCCTAACGAACTTAAGCGCACCCACGTGGGCGAATTTAGTCGCGCCTTTGGAAGAGCAAGGCGATAAGTTAGATCAAGCTTGGTCACCCGTTAGCCACTTAAATGCAGTGCGCAATAATGATGAGTTGCGCAATGCCTACAACGCGAGCATTGCGTTGCTGACTGAATACGGAACTGAGTTAAGTCAAAACGAAGATTTGTATAAGGCCTATCAACAATTGGCGGATAGCGATGAGTATAAAAATTTATCGCAAGCACAAAAACAAGCCGTTGATAATGCGCTGCGCGATTTTCGTTTGGGCGGTGTTGCACTTAGCGCTGAACATAAAAAGCGTTATGCGGAAATCCAGCAGCGCCTTTCAGAGTTGTCTACTCAGTTTTCCAACCATGTGTTAGATTCTACCCAAGCCTGGTTCAAGCATTTTGATAATGCGGATTCACTTGCAGGCTTGCCCGAATCTGCGCTTGCGCAAGCGGCTCAAGCCGCACAAAAAAAATCGTTAGATGGATATGTGATTACGCTCGATTTCCCATCTTACTTCGCAGTGATTATGTATGCAGATGACCGCAATCTGCGCGAAGAGATTTATACCGCTTACGTTACCCGTGCATCGGCAGAATCAAAAAAGGCTAATGCCGAAAACAAGACTGAAATTACCGCAGAGTTTGACAACACCACATTAATTGCCGAAACACTTTCGCTGCGCCATGAGCTTGCACAGTTGTTAGGTTTTAATAATTACGCTGAGCGTTCGTTAGCAACAAAAATGGCGCAAACCCCGCAGCAAGTGTTGGATTTTCTTCAAGCGCTTGCGCAAAAATCAAAACCCTATGCGGCGCAAGACTACAAAGAATTAGCGGAGTTTGCTGCAGGTCTTGGTTGCGCTGATTTGCAATCTTGGGACTCCACTTATTACAGCGAAAAATTGCGTGTAGAAAAATATTCAATTTCACAAGAAGAATTGCGTCCTTACTTCCCTGCTGAAAAAGTTATTAGCGGCATGTTTGAAGTGGTGAAACGTTTATTCGGCATTGACGTAAAACAAGTTGCTGAGTTTGATACTTATCATCCCGATGTACGCTTCTATCAAATTTTTAAAGACGGCCAACATATTGCCAGTTTCTATTTGGATTTGTTTGCGCGTGAAGGCAAACGCGGCGGCGCCTGGATGGCCGATGCTCGCGTGCGTCGTAAAACAGTATCGGGTGTGCAATTGCCGGTTGCCTTTTTAACCTGCAATTTTACACCGCCAGTGGGCGATACTCCGTCATTGCTAACGCATGATGAAGTGACAACACTTTTCCACGAATTCGGCCACGGCATTCATCATATGCTCACGCAAATTGATGTGGCAGCTGTGAGTGGTATTAACGGTGTCGCTTGGGATGCGGTTGAATTGCCGAGTCAATTTATGGAGAACTGGTGCTGGGAGCCGGAAGCTATTCCGTTAATTTCTGGTCACTACCAAACCGGTGAGTCACTGCCGCAAAGTTTACTGGATAAAATGCTCGCCGCAAAAAATTTCCAATCGGGTTTGCAGATGTTGCGTCAAATTGAATTTGCGCTCTTTGATTTCCGTTTGCATGCGGAATATGACCCCAAAAACCCACGTAGCGCGCAAGAGGTATTGCAGCAAGTGCGCAGTGAAGTTGCAGTAGTTCTACCTCCAGCATTCAATCGTTTTGAAAATAGTTTTAGCCATATTTTTGCCGGCGGTTATGCGGCGGGTTATTACAGTTACAAATGGGCGGAGGTTTTATCGGCCGATGCTTTCTCGCGTTTTGAAGAGGAGGGCATTTTTAATGCGCAAACGGGCGAAAGTTTCTTGCGTGAAATTCTGCAGCAGGGTGGTAGTAAAACGCCTATGGAATTGTTTACAAAATTCCGTGGGCGCGAACCCAATATAGATGCATTACTGCGTCACTCAGGTATTGAAGTGGAGGATGCCGCCTAATGGCCTACTCCACCAAGCGTCGCTTTATGGCAGGCGCGGTTTGTCCGCGCTGTTCAAAGATGGATTCTATTGTAGTTTATAATCTTGACGGAAAAGATTTTCGCGAATGCGTAAGCTGCGATTTCAAAGAAGAAATGCGCATCAATGTGGGGACCAGCGAGTTAAAAACCCGCGTTAACCACAGCGAAGAAGATGCGCAAGCCGTGCAAGTCATCAACATAGTTTCTCCCTCTAAAGATTAATTGCCGCTGAAATATCCCATCAAAATTGGTATGCATGTGTTCCAGTCATATTTATGTGATAACATTAACATTGTTGGGTTTTAAGGTACAATTACCTCGCTACACGGGCTTCTCTTGACTGGAGCCCTTGTACCCAAAATGCAAACAATCTGTGCAGGGCTTGAGTGATTTCATAAGGCCTATGCAAGATGCCTCATAAAAATATAAGAGTGCGATCTCCATCGCCGGGCACCTAGATATGCAGCAATTACTGTTTAATACTCATGACGCTATTTTGCTAATCACCATTTACCAATGTGTGATTTTGGCTGTCGCCTTATTTTTATTGAGCAAGAGCCAGTTCAAAAGTGGCATCTTCGTGACGCTCTTTTTTTTAATGAACGCGGCAACTCCGCTCGATTTATTAATCAGCTTTGGCGATGGTTTTCACGGCTTTGCGATTGAACATATCCCCGATTGGTTTTATGTGTTTGAGCTGGGCTATTGGTTAGAGGGCCCGTTTTTATTATGGTATTTGCGTTCGCTGGTGTATAAAAACTATCGCCTGCAATGGGTTGATCTCTGGTACCTCACACCCTTCCTGTTGTTTTTTACCCATCAATTACTGGCTTATCATTCAATGCCCACTCTGCGCAAAGTCTACCTTGAGCGCACGCACAATCTGGCCAATGAATCTATTTCTATTTTTTATATCGTCTTTATTCGCTCTGCATTGCGCGTTTATTTTGGCGTCCTGTGTTTGCAGGAAATGCGTCGTTATTTCGCGATGATGCATCAAAAATTTGCCAGCGTTAACGATGCCGCTTTTATGTGGGTAAAAATTCTGGTGTACGGATTTTTCGCCGTCTGGTGTTGGGGCGTGTTGGTGTCTATTGCGCTGATCCTTAACAACCATTTTGATTTGCAAATTGGCGTGCGCGAAATGGGTTTAACCGCCAATTACTTTGTGTGCTTTTTGTTGGGCGTAGTGCTTGTTGCTATTGGCGTGCGCTCGGGCAGTGTGGAGCAGCTGGAATATATTCAGGTGCCTGATAAAGCCTCCGGCAATCTCGCCATTGACCCCAATGAAATTGAGTTGCTTGAGCAGACTATGATGACCAAGAAGTTATTTTTGGATCCAACGTTCAATTTGGAAATGCTGGCACACGAATTAAATTGGTCGCCGCGCACACTTTCTTCTCTGATTAATCGCTACTACGAATGCAACTTTTATGAGTTTGTGAACAGATATCGCATTGAAGAAGCCAAGCGCTTAATTCTGGATGAGAAACATAAAAGCTCTACAATTCTCGATATCATGTACGAAGTGGGTTTCAACAGTAAAACGACTTTCAATAGTTGTTTTAAAAAGCAAGTTGGCAGCACGCCGCGCGATTTTAAAAAACAACAGTTGGAAGCCGCTAAAAATCTCGCCACAAGTTCCTAGTTATTAAACGCCAGCCGTTCGTGCTGGCGTATTTAATCCGCTCAAAATGCAGACTGATCTGCAAAAAACGTCCATTTAAAAGATTTTTTTCAGCGTACTTCCTGCCGGACGATAGTTTTTACCTCCCGCTCCACAATCGGCCGCGATAAATGGCAGATGTTCAATAACCCTAATTAATTCTGCCGTTTAGATTTGGCCTGTTCATTCAACCTCCGGCGTGTTTCCGTTTGCGTTTCGCGCAATTTGAATCATTGCTTGAAGCGGCCTTTGTTCCTTTGTGCAACTAACAATAATTTTCTGCGAGGTTCAAACTATGCGAGTCCCTAAATATTCCTGGCTTTTTGGGTCTTTGGCGATGGCTGTTTTAGCGTCCCAAGCTCAGGCCGCAACCTGTACTTATAAAATCGATAATGAATGGAATACCGGTTATACCGGCACCATTACTATTGCCAACAATGGCAGCGCGCCTATTGATGGTTGGACGGTAGGTTTCGCTTACAGCAAAAACAAAATCACCAGTTCTTGGAATGCGGTGTTTAGTGGGGCTAATCCTTACACGGCGACTGCCTATGACTGGAACAAAACGATTCAGCCGGGGCAATCCGTAAGCTTTGGTTTTCAGGGCGATAAAAATGGCGGCGCGGCAGAAACGCCTGCGGTGACTGGCACCGTGTGCGGCAACTCGGTTTCAACTAGTTCATCATCCAAACCTGTTGTGTCTTCCAGCAGCTCTAGCAAGCCAGTTGTTTCAAGCAGCTCATCGTCCAAGCCAAGTACCTCTTCAAGTTCTGCTCCAACCACTTCATCGAGCAGCTCGTCATCCAGCAGTGTCATTACCAACGCCACTAACGATGACTGGTTGCACACCAGCGGCAGCAAAATTGTCGATAAAGATGGCAAGGCCGTATGGTTAACCGGCGCGAATTGGTTCGGTTTTAACTGTACCGAGCGCGTCTTCCACGGCCTTTGGTCTGTGAATATGGATGTGACTTTGAAAGCCATTGCGGCGCGCGGCATCAACATTATCCGCGTGCCTATTTCTACCCAATTATTGATTGAGTGGAAAACCGGTAAGGCTGCAACAACTAGCATCAACACCTACGCCAACCCTGAGCTGAAAGACAAAACCAGCTTGGAGATTTTTGATGCGTTCTTGGCGCAATCTCAAAAGTACGGTTTGAAAGTCTTGTTGGATGTGCACTCAGCCGAAGCCGATAACTCTGGCCACATTTACCCTGTTTGGTACAAAGGTGCCTACGGTACTGCCGAGTTCTACGCGGGTTGGGAGTGGATCGCGAATCGCTACAAAAACGACGACACCATTGTGGCTTACGATTTGAAAAACGAGCCGCATGGACAGCCTACCGGCAGCGATACGTTTGCCAAATGGGATAACTCAACCGATGCATCTAACTGGAAATACGCCGCGGAAGAAACCGCCAAGCGCATTCTGGCGATTAACCCCAATGCCTTGGTGTTGATTGAGGGTATTGAAGCCTACCCAATTGATGGCAAAACCTGGACCTCTAAAAACAAAACCGATTACTACTTTGACTGGTGGGGCGGCAACCTGCGCGGCGTAGCAACCTTGCCCATCACTGTTCCCGGTCATCAACAACAAGTTATGTACTCACCACACGACTACGGGCCATTGGTATTCCAACAACCCTGGTTCTACTCAGGTTTCAGTAAGGACACCTTATACAAAGACGTATGGCGCGATAACTGGTTGTACATTCACGAAAAACGTATATCACCACTGTTGATCGGTGAGTGGGGTGGCTTTATGGATGGCGGCCCGAACGAAGTCTGGATGAAAGCCATGCGTGATCTCATCATTCAATACAAACTGCACCACACCTTCTGGGATATCAACCCGGATTCAGGTGATACCGGCGGCTTGTTGATGAACGATTGGGTTACTTGGGACGAGCCAAAATACGCCCTGCTGAAACCTTCTTTGTGGCACGCCAGCAACGGTAAATTCGTTGGTTTGGATCACAAGGTTCCACTGGGTGGTGCAGGCGTTGGCTTGAGCACCGCGGACTACTACGCCGCGGGTGGTGTAGAACCAATCGGGCTTTAATCCCGTTAGCTAACTTAACGGCAGGGGCAATCCCTGTTGTTAAGGCGATGTGATTTCTGCAAAAAAGCACTCTGGCGCTCTAGGTTTAGAGCGCCATTTTTTTGCGTGTGATTTGGAAGAATTCTGAAGAGAGATTAGTGACGAACCATATCTTTGCTGTTGCTGAAATCCAACACAATCGCCAAATCTTCAGTCAGGCACGGCCAGCGCTGCAACTCTTGTGACCAACCGCGGGATTTATGCAGCGCAATATAGTGTTTGAAGCTTTCGCCCGCAAAACTGTATTGATTCAACAGCAGCTCCGCCGAAAACAGCACGGCTTGATCCAGCTCATTGGCGTAGGGTTCGCCAATCAATTCGTGGGCAATCACATTGGCGCGGGTCATATCCATAGGCGCGAGCGGAATGCCGCAATAGCCAATAAAACGGTCGTTCACCTCCTCCAGTAAGCGATGGGCAAGATAGGCTTCATCGAGCAAAGCCTCCAGTTGTGCGTGCTCACCAATGATATCGGGAGGGGCTAAAAAGTAATCGCTGGCGATATTCAGCAGCGGCAGAATGCCATCAAAAATACCGGCTTCTTTGGTGATATCACAAATAGCCTCAATAAACTCCGGCACTTGCACTATGTAGCGAATAACAAATTCAGCCAATAGTTGCTCCGCCTCTTGGGTGGGCAGCTTGATCGCTTCGTGCAATTGGTTGGCGCGCAAACTGAGCAGGCGGCTGAGCTGGGCAGAAGAGCCCTCGCGCTGCTTGGCGGTATCAATCAAATGGCGGATCTGAATGAGCTTATCGTTCATTGGCTATAGTTGTTTTGTCTGTGGTTGCATGACGTTTAAAAAGTCATTTCATTATAAATTCTTGGCTTAACGATAACTCATGGCGGCGCAATCGCAAGTGAGTATTAATATCAAGTTTTTATATTAAATGGGGGAAAATGAATATTTGGACGAAGGGCGCGAAAGGAAGGAGATCTAGTGCTCAAAGAGGTAGCCCCATCCTTGGCGCTACGGGTAGATAGGTTTTGCTTAAAAGGACGAGGATATGCGCAAGCGCAGGCTGTTGTCTAAGTCGCCGCTAAAATATTGCTGGAACTGCAGGCCAAGATCGAAGCTGTTAAAGCGGTGGCCAACGCCCAAAACGCCGTACAGACCGCCATTTACGTCAATTTTTTCACTGTAGCAATCTAGGCAGTAGCTAATGCCGCGCTCCGAATTGATCATACCGCTTGCGCCAACATGGGCAACAAAGTAGTTGGTATCGTCTTTGCCAAAAGGCATACGGGGGCCAAACTCGGCGTAAATCAAGGCGCCACTGGCATCAGAACTTTTCCTTCCTTTATTCGTATTTTGGCTGAACGAGTAGTTATCGCCATAGCCAATAAAGTCCGCACCAAGCGTGATAGTCATAATGCTATCGCTGCTGTAGCGCTCGGCCGCTAAGCCAATCACCCACGCCGAGTCATCAATACCCTGTTGCTCGGCAACTTTGGAATCAATACTCAGAGTGCCCACATGAGCAGACCAGCTCCAGCCGCTATAGGCTTGTTCTTTGGGGGTGGCTGCAACGGCAGAAGTTGCCAGTAAAAGGCTGAGTAGACTTAAGGTTTTTGTGGGGAGATTGTGTTTAGAAAACATAGAGGATCATCCATAAGCTAATTATCGGTCACGGGCTGGAAGCCCTTTTTAGGATTGGGCTAGGAGCCCAGCGCCTTATTTCGGCGGCGCGCACTCTACAACACCATAATTCTTAGCGCCAGCATTCAGTTTGCTGGGCATTAAGGGCCTCAAACCTATATAATTCGCGCTTTCCTATACTTTCGTCTTTTTAAGCGTGTCACCGGACATGATCCGGTTTGATGGAGTTCCGCATGTCAGATCGCATTGCTCAAGTTACTCGCAACACCCTTGAAACCAAAATCAGCGTAAGCCTCAATCTGGATGGCGCTGGCAAAGGTGTGTTCAATACCGGTGTGCCCTTTTTGGAGCACATGATGGATCAAATCGCTCGCCACGGTATGATTGATCTAGACGTTACATGCGATGGCGACACTCACATCGATGACCACCATTCGGTAGAAGACATCGGCATCACCATCGGCCAAGCCATCGCTAAAGCGGTGGGCGACAAGAAAGGTATACGCCGCTACGGCCACGCCTATGTACCGCTAGACGAAGCACTTTCACGCGTAGTGATCGATTTCTCAGGTCGCCCCGGTTTGGTCATGCAGATTCCTTTTACCCAAAAACGCATCGGCCAATTTGATACCGAATTATTCTGGGAGTTCTTCCAAGGCTTTGTAAACCACGCGGGCGTAACCCTGCACGTGGACAATCTGCGCGGCCACAACGCCCATCACCAGATTGAAACTGTGTTCAAAGCCTTCGGCCGCGCCCTGCGTATGGCGCTGGAATTAGACCCACGTATGGAAGGCATAATGCCGTCCACAAAAGGTAGTTTGTAATTCTATGACCCAACAGACAGTTGCCGTTATCGACTACGGCATGGGCAACCTTCACTCGGTGAAGAGCGCCCTCGAACATGTTGCCCCCGAGCAAAACGTGGTTGTGACTTCAGATCCAGCGGTTGTTGCCGCTGCTGATCGCGTGATTTTCCCCGGTGTGGGCGCAATCCGCGATTGCATGGGTGAAATCAAACGCCTCGGCTTTGATAAGTTGCTGCGTGAACAAATCGCAACGGGTAAACCTGTACTCGCCATTTGCGTTGGCCTACAAGCCTTGATGGATCACAGCGAAGAAAATGACGGTGTGGATTGCATTGGCATTTTCCCCGGCCAGGTGAAGTTTTTTGGTACTCATCACAAAGATGCGGCGGGTAATGCTTTGAAAGTGCCGCACATGGGGTGGAATCAGGTCAATCATAACGATCACCCGCTCTGGGCAGACATTCCGCAAGACAGCCGTTTCTACTTCGTCCACAGCTTCTATGTGCAGGCGGCGGATGAGAGTTTGGTGGCGGCAAGTTGTGAGTATGGGGTGAAGTTTCACACGGCGTTGACTCGCGATAATCTCTTTGCGGTGCAATTCCACCCAGAGAAGAGCCATACCGCAGGTTTGCAGTTGTTAAAGAATTTTTTGCAGTGGGATGGTAAGGCGTAATTACAATATTGCAGCTATTCCGCTCTTATTTGTTTTTGGCACTACTCCTCCCGTGCGAGCCGCCCGAGCATTGGAAAAAATTGGTGTAAAACAAACAGGACGTTTGTTTTAGTGACGTCGCGACATGGATGTCGCGTCGGAACGACAGCAGTTTTTTGAAACGCGCAGGAAACAGCGGCGAATCGGGTCGCTTTTCTTTTGGTCACTTTTCTTTGGCGAAGCAAAGAAAAGTGACTCGCCAAGAGGCGAAATGAGATTTAAAAGCTGGATCCCCGCTGCGCGAGGATGACGACTCCCCTATAAGAATTAGACTTATTTGGTGGGAAACGAATTTATTTTTGTGAGATGTTTTGATGTTAATTATCCCCGCAATTGATTTGAAAGATGGCCAATGTGTGCGTTTGCGTCAGGGCTTGATGGACGATTCCACCGTATTCTCTGACGACCCAGTCGCCATGGCGAAACAATGGGTTGATCAAGGCTGCCGCCGTTTGCACTTGGTGGATCTGAACGGTGCTTTCGAAGGTAAGCCGATGAATGGCGGTGTGGTGACGGTTATCGCCAAAGCCTACCCTAATCTGCCGATCCAAATCGGCGGCGGCATCCGCAACGCGGAAACTATTGAGTACTACCTCAAAGCGGGTGTGCAGTATTTAATTATCGGCACCAAGGCGGTTAAAGAGCCGCAATTCGTAACCGATATGTGCAAACAATTCCCGGGTCATATCATCGTCGGCCTCGACGCCAAAGACGGCTGGGTGGCGACTGATGGTTGGGCGGAAGTGTCCAATATCCAAGCCTCGGAATTGGCGAAACGTTTTGAACAAGACGGCGTAAGTAGCATCGTCTACACCGATATCGCTCGCGATGGCATGATGCAAGGCGTAAATGTGCAGGCGACTGTGGCCATGGCGCAGGCGTCAAGCATCCCAATTATCGCTTCCGGCGGTGTGACCAATATGGATGATATTCGCGCGCTTAAAGCTGAAGCTCACAAGGGTATTTGCGGCGCCATTACTGGCCGCGCGATTTACGAAGGCACGCTGACTATGGCAGAAGCCCAAGCTTACTGTGACCAAAAATAAGGCTTAAACTTTATCGAGTATAAATAAAAAAAGCCCCGGTATTTTTCAATGCCGGGGCTTTTTTTAAATGCTAATTAAGCTTTTCTCAATCTTCTAACACCAACCAAACCTAACAAGCTTAAGCCAAACAAAGCCAATGAACCTGGTTCTGCTACTGCAGTTGGGTTTGTTGCTGCATCAACACCATCCAACCACAAGCTCCAGTTGTGGCCCATGTTGCTGTGGCTAGCGGGTTGATCCCAGTTTTCCAATGCAATAGGTGCTTGGTTATCGAAAGTAAAGCCCTGAGCTAAAGTATTGCCTTTTGCCCAGTTATTGTAGGTAGCAACAGTAAAAATGTAGTTTCCGGCCGCCAATGAGGAGAATACTAAGCCTGAATCGAAACGAGTTTCAGTGCTGGGGTTAATGCTGGCATTGTCATCGTTTTCGCCGACGAGAGTACCATCTGCTTTCCACACAGCAGTAATTGGGTCAAAGTTTACGCCATTCATGTAAGAATCTGTCCAAACACGAACATTGGTCGCGTCGCTACCAACGGTAAAATAGGTGTAAATTACGTCATTGTGGTTTTCAATTTCACCGGTAAAGTGAAAAAGAGCAGCATTTGCACTGCCAGTAACGGTTAACAGCAAGCCAGCGAGAAGAGAAGAAAACTTGTTCATTGTTTGTCCTATATACGTCAAAAATGTTGGAGGTCAGTTTCACTCATTGAAACTGAATGCGCATTTCAGCAACTTATGAGCCATTTATAAAAATGCATTAATAATCAATGGCTTGACGAATACTAAGGAAGCATTTTTGAATGGACTGTAAAAGAATTCGACTTTTGCAATTAAAAATAAACACAATATTCGTTTTAACTATATTTGAAGTCGTTAAAGTTCTTTGCACAAAACCTTAGGGGGCTCGACGGGTTATAAAACTCCCTTAAACGCTCAAAGCAGGATAAAATGCCCGCTTGTTTCTAGCCTGTTTAGAGATTTACTATGGCGCTCGCAAAACGAATTATTCCCTGCCTCGATGTGGACAATGGCCGCGTGGTGAAAGGCGTGCAGTTTTTGGATATCCGCGATGCGGGTGATCCGGTGGAAATTGCCAAGCGCTACAACCAAGAAGGCGCCGATGAAATCACCTTTCTCGACATAACCGCTACCCATGAAGGCCGCGATACCACTGTGCATACGGTAGAAAAAATCGCCAGTGAGGTGTTTATTCCGCTCACCGTCGGCGGTGGTATTCGCACCGTTGAAGATATTCGCACCATGCTCAACGCTGGCGCTGACAAGGTGGGGATCAATTCCGCCGCCGTGTTTAATCCCGACTTCGTGAAAGCAGCTTCCGACCGTTTCGGCGCGCAATGTATTGTGGTGGCCATTGATGCCAAGAAAGTCAGTCAAACCGGCGAAGAACCCCGCTGGGAGATTTTCACCCACGGCGGCCGCAAGCCTACTGGTATCAACGCAGTTGAGTGGGCGATCAAGATGGCGGAGTACGGTGCAGGCGAAATTCTGCTCACCAGTATGGATGGCGACGGCACTAAAGCGGGTTATGACTTAGGTGTAACTCGCGCAATCAGCGATGCGGTTGCAGTGCCAGTGATTGCGTCCGGCGGCGTGGGCAACCTGCAACATTTGGTAGATGGTGTAACCCTCGGGCGTGCAGACGCCGTTTTGGCGGCGAGTATTTTTCACTTCCGCGAATATACTGTGCCGCAGGCGAAAGAGTTTATGCGTGCGCAGGGGATTGAAGTGCGCCTCTAAGCTGGCATTTGAACTATAAAAAAGGGCGCTCATGGAGCGCCCTTTTTGCATCTGGTCTTGCTGCTCGCTTGGTTTAAGCGGCGCGGTATTGCTTCAAAACATCCAATACTTTTGGCTCTGAAGCACAGATAAAATCGATAAATTCGCCTACGCCAACTTCGGCATCAGCGCGGGTATCAAATGGGCCTATGTCCACACCTTCGCGAGTGGTGTAGTACCAGTAGTTGTCTTTTTGTAGAAAGCGACCGCTGCGATCAGGGACAGAACCTTGTTCACCAGCACGATTGAATGTAGCCATTTCGAACCCCTCGTAAATTGCGTTATGCCTTTCAGCAGACTTTCCTTAAGACTTGGGCCCGTAAATAGGCAACCCGAGTTGATTATAAACACTAAATAAATCTTCTGAATATACTTAGTTTGATTAAATCGTGATTATTTAATAACCAAAAATTTACTTGTGCATAATAACCTGTTTGTCGTACGAATCAACTAGTGTGCGCAGTTCAGTCAATAAATCTTGTGCTGGCGCTGGGCAATAAGCGGGGCTACCCGGTTGCGATACCGGTAATACCGGGGTGTTTTGAGGTAAAACCTCAGTTTTGGGTACGGGTTTTAGTAGCCGCGAAATTGGCACTAGTTCTACGCCCTGCTCTAGCAAGAGCAGCTGCGCCTTCTCCAATACCGCGAGCGTGGCGGGATAAGGATGCCCAATTGCGACCGCTGATCCACGTTGCCGCGCAAATTGGATGGCGCGGTTTAACTGGTATTCGATGGCTTTTGTTTCGTTAAGGTCGTCCAGAAAAACATCGCGTTTAAGGCCGGGCACCTGAAAACGGGTGGCTATATCCAGCGCCTTGGTTTGGGCGCTGGTGCGGCTATCCACAAAATAGAGCCCCCGCGGGCGCAGCTCTGCCATCAGCCATTCCATGGGTTCAGCTTCTTGGGTAAGGCGGCTTCCCATATGATTGTTCACACCTTGGATATGGGGCACAGCCTCTAAATCCTGACGAACTGTGTCCAAAAATGCTGCTTTCTCCATGCCGCTCACCAAACCACCCTTGCCCACTGGCATGTTGTTGATGGTGCTCATAGGGAGGTGCAGCATGATTTCTTTGCCCAAGCCATGCGCCAGCTTTGCAGTAGTCAACCCATGCGGTGTGAAGGGTAAGACCGAGAGGGTAAATGCGCCTTGAAGGCGAGCGGCGCGTTCGCTTTGGGATTGGTTGTAGCCTATGTCATCGATAATAATTGCGAGGCGTGCTTGGGTGTCAGCAGATGCTGCCAGCACAGATTCGCTCAAGCTGCTGAGCAGAATCAGCAACCAATGCCACGCCTTAGGCATTATTGCGGCTTATCCTGCACCGGTTGTTTCGCGTCCATATTGGGAGCAATTAGGGGGGCGCGTTTGTTGTCGGGCTCTTCAAGGTTTGAGCCTGCCTGCTGGCCGAGGATGTGCAAGCCTTTAAGCAGGTTGATGGCATCCAGAACCTGATTATCTTTCAAGGTATCGTCGTTGATGGCCGCATCGCGTTCACGGCTGCCGCTACCAATGTCCTGACCATCTTTATTGCCGATATGCCCCGCCAAATCCGCTTCGGCTATGGGCGCTTTTTGGCCTACGCCATTGGTAATTTTTTCCAAACGCACATCAGGGTCAATGCCCTTGGCTTGGATCGAGCGGCCATTGGGGGTGTAGTAAAGTGCGGTGGTGAGTTTAATGGCGCGATCTTCAGTAATGGGGATAACCGTTTGGACTGAGCCCTTACCAAAGCTGCGCGTGCCCATAATGATGGCGCGTTTGTGATCTTGCAGTGCGCCCGCGACTATTTCTGAGGCCGAAGCAGAACCGCTATTGATCAAGACAACCAAAGGTAAGCCGCCGGTTAAATCGCCGGGCGTTGCAGCATAACTCACATTACTGTTTTCCATGCGCCCTTGGGTGTAAACCACTAAGCCGCTATCCAAAAATGCATCGGCAACCTCCACCGATGCCTGCAAAACCCCGCCAGGGTTGTTGCGTAAATCCAGCACCAAGCCTCTGGTTTTTGGGTGCTGTTTCAAGTTATCGCGCAAGCGCTCGTTAAAATCGCGGCCAGTATTGGATTGAAATTGAGCGATACGCACGTACAAATAATCATCGGCAATTGGCTTCACAATAACGCTCTGCACGTGAATTAAATCGCGCATGACTACAACTTCAATCAGGTCGTCCACACCCTTGCGCTGCAGGCTCATTTTGACTGGCGTATCTTTAGGGCCGCGCATTAAACGTGTGGCATCGGTGAGGGTTTTGCCTTTCATGGGTTGATCGTCGATACGAATCACAATATCGCCCGGTTTAATGCCGGCTTTTTGTGAGGGCGAACCATCGAGCGGAGTGATCACTTTGATTGCACCTTCATCCATTCCCACTTCCAAGCCCACGCCGCCAAATTCACCACTGGTGGTGGCTTGCAGCTCTGCGTAGGCTTCTTTATCGAGGTAAGCGGAGTGTGGATCTAATTCGGCGATCAAACCTTTAATCGCGTATTCCAGCATTTTGGAATCACTAACTTCTTCCACATAACTGGTGCGTACGTGATCGTAAGCGCGTGTGAATGTACGCAATTCATCGAGCGGTAAAAGACCATCGTTTGAGGGCGTGGCTTTTTTCTTATCAGCGGGAGCGGCGGCGTTTGTAAAGCTGGCGAAAGCAAATAATGCGATAAACAATAACGCCCGCAAATTAACTCCAGATTTTTTTGAGAAAAGGCACAGCATTAACATCTCCGAAAAGCGCGGTTGCGCTGTCGTATTCAATTTTTGTAGCCCGTAAGGAGCGCAGCGCATTACGGGGAATATGTATGCGAGTTTCTATCCCCGCAATGCGCTGCGCTCCTTGCGGGCTACGCACTTTCAAATAAAGTGTTGAGCTTAAGCGTGCGCCAACCACTCTGCTGGATTAATCGCTTTGCCTTGATAGCGAATTTCAAAATACAAACCGGTTTCGTTTTGCCCGCCGGTATCGCCAACGTTTGCGATGGCTTCGCCAGCTTTAACGGCATCGCCCGCTTTTTTCAGTAAATTTTGGTTGTGTGCGTAGA
>JAGKXD010000032.1 GCA_021151525.1 Cellvibrionaceae bacterium
AGGTGGGGCAGGAGGGCTCATTTGAAATTTATTTTCCATTTTATTTTTAGTTCATTTTTTATCGACCTGATCTGGCGTCGTACCTTCGGCTGCGCCGAATTTATCAACATAACAATAAACCTGAGGCTCCACCTATGAAGTTTTCAACCATGCTGCGCAAATTTTTTGCGCCGCCCCACGCAAAAAAAATTTTGCTGTTACCGCTACTTGCATCTTGCTTTGGCAGCGCACAAGCAGTAACGACTACACCTGTGCCGCGCACGGTCATGGTTCATTTGTTTGAATGGCAATGGAATGATATTGCGAGCGAATGTGAAACCGTTTTAGGCCCAAAAGGTTTTTCTGCCGTACAAGTTTCACCGCCACAAAAATCTGTCAGCGGTTCACAGTGGTGGACGCGCTACCAACCATTAAGTTATTCCATTGAAGGCCGCTCTGGTACGCGCGCAGAATTCGCCAGCATGGTTAACCGCTGTAAAGCCGTGGGGGTAGATATTTATGTAGATGCAGTTATCAACCACATGGCTGCATTGAATCGCAGCTTTCCTGAAGTGCCTTACGGCACCAATGATTTCCACACTTGCACAACACCCATTAATTACAGCGATGCATGGTCAATTCAAAACTGTGATTTATCTGGCTTGAATGATTTGAAAACTGAAGCTGATTATGTGCGCGGAAAAATTGCAGATTATCTCAACGATTTAACCAGCCTCGGCGTTGCCGGTTTCCGTTTTGATGCGGCGAAACATATGCCGCCAGCAGATATTTCCAACATCGTTGGTCGCTTGACCGGTCACCCTTATATTTATCAAGAAGTGATCCGCGGTGCGGGCGAACCTGTGCAACCTGAGCAGTACACATATATCGCCGATGTGATGGAATTTAATTACAGCAAAACGGTGAGCTATTACTTTAAAGGTCGCGGTGCACTAAAAACTTTGAGCAATATTGGCACCGCTAACTGGACTGGCTGGTTGGCAAGTGCTGATGCGCAAGTGTTTGTGGAAAACCACGATAACCAACGCCAAGACACGGGCAATATTATCACCTACAAAGACGGTGCAAATCTCAACACCTTGGCGCACGTGTTTATGTTGGGCTGGCCCTATGGTTACCCGGAAATTATGTCTAGCTATGATTGGAGCAACTCGGACCAAGGCCCACCATCAACCGGCGCAAGCAGCTGCGCGAATGGCTGGCTGTGCGAGCACCGTACCCGTGCTATCGCCAACATGGTTTCCTTTGCCAACAACACCAATGCGCAATTCCGTGTGACCAATTATTGGGATAACGGCAACAACCAAATGGCTTGGGGGCGCGGCGGTTTGGGCTTTATTGCCATCAACCGTGAAGATAGCGCGGGCTTGAGCCGCACTTTTGCGACAGGTATGGCGGCGGGAAATTACTGCGACATCATCCATGCTGACTTCAACTACAGCACCGGCGCTTGCTCGGGTGCATCCATTACTGTTGATGCCGCTGGCAACGCGACCTTCTCCGTTAGCACGCACGATGCAGTGGCTTTCCACGCCGGCGCGGTTGTGGGCGTACCTTGCCCGGCTTGCGGTGGCGGTACAACTTCATCCAGTTCAAGCTCAAGCATTGCAACTAGCTCAAGTGTTGTAAGCAGCGCCAGTAGCTCTAGCACGAGCTCAGACAACTGGTACTTCCGCGGCACCCCCAACAACTGGGGCTCAACCGCAATGACGTTGAGTGGCGGTTTATATTGCACCCAACAAAGCTTTGGCGCGGCCAGCACCAACCCACGTTTCAAAATCGACCATTTTGCGAATTGGACTGAAAGTTACCCAAGTGCCGATTATGTGGTAAGCGCGAATACGACTTACAGCATCTGCTTTAACGCTACCAGCCACACAATTACTTTGACTACCATCAACAGCAGTGCAAGTAGTAGTGTGGCTTCTAGCAGCGCGGTGTCCAGCAGCTCCAAAAGCTCAACTGTTGCGACTAGTTCATCGGTAGCATCCAGTTCAGTTGTTTCCAGTGCGGGCAGCTCCACCAGTGGCAATGTCACCGTGAACTTCACTTGCAACAACGGCACAACCTATTCCGGTCAAAGCGTTTATGTTAGCGGCAGCGTGAGCGGTTTAGGCAATTGGGTGGTGGCAAGCGCGATTAAGCTGAATCCAACCAGCTACCCAACGTGGACAGGCTCCATTCAATTGCCAGCCAACACCAGCATCCAATGGAAGTGCTTGAAACGCGAAGAGGCTAACCCTGCTAATGGCAATGTCTGGCAAGGTGGCAGTAACAATCTGCTGAATACTGGTAGCGGTACATCGGTAAGCGCTAGTTTTTAAACCAGCTCTGCACACTCCGTAGAAACCGGTAAGCAGCCAACTGCTTACCGGTTTTTTTATGACCTAAACAAACCATTGCGCTTGTCCAAGACAAAGTGGGTACTTATGAAACTAAACTCCCGTCAAAAAGTCTCAGTTTGACCAATAGCGACTAGACTCAGCACGAGATACTGACATTTGTAATGTTTCGCCTATACAATGCCGCCCAATTTGGCGCATGAACCGTTTTAGCTCCACGCACTAAAACCAATGCAATGTCCTAAAACCTGGCTGTAGATGTTGCAACACAAAGGTGATACCCCATGAGAAACATGATTGTTCCTCAAATTTTTAAATGCTTGTCCCGCCTGCCTCTCTCAGTAGCGCGCGCGTTAGGCGTAATCGTGGGTAATTGCATGTGGCTGTCCAAAGGGCGCGGCTATCGGGTAACACTTAAAAATGTGCGCGCCTGTTTCCCCAATTTATCCCCTCAAGAAGTCCAACAACTTGTCCGCGAAAGCCTGATCGAGACCGCCAAAACCGCAGCAGAAGTCAGTATTATTTGGCGCAATTCATGGGCATGGCTGCAATCCCGCATTGTTGAGGTGGAAGGTGAAGAACTTTTGCGCGCCGAGCTGGCGAAAGGCCGCGGTTTGGTCGCCTTAGCCCCTCATCTTGGTAACTGGGAAGTTATTGCACCCTATCTCGCCAGCATTGCGCCGCTTACGGCCATGTATCAACCTGTTGCGATTCCCGCCCTAGATAAAATGATTCTCGCCGGTCGCAGCAAAAGCAATATCAATATGGCGCCCACCAACCGCAAGGGCGTGTGCATGCTGCTTAAAGCGTTGCAGCAGGGCAATATTGTTGGGATTTTGCCCGACCAGCTCCCCAAAAAAGATGCCGGTGCAGAACTAGCCAACTTCTTCGGTCAGGAAACTTTGACCATGAGTTTGGTTCACTCGCTTATCAGCCGCACACAAAGCCGCGCCGTTGCGCTGTTTGCCAAACGCGTTCCTGGCGGCTTCAAGGTTATTGTGTTGCCAGCAGACGAGGGCATTTACAGCGAAGATGCATTAGTGTCAGTACGCGGCCTCAACGCCAGCGTAGAAAACTGCGTGTATTTGGCTCCGGCCCAATACCAATGGGAATACAATCGCTTCCGTTTCCCCAAAGCTCACCAGCTCGCCCGCGAACACAAACGCCAACTGTTCTCCTGCAAACAGCAAGAATGCGATAGCAATCCCTAACCCTAAAATCCCTAAAACAGCCATCTCTACCAACGCTTTCACAAGCCTCTAACAACTTGGCCGCACTCGCTTACTGTTCTGTAAAAAACTAAACGATTATTTTTTATACGAAATTTATCTAAAAGATGTGGCGCATTTTTCAACAGCATGTTACCTTATGTGACATACATCACATTTAACGGGTGACGGATCACTCTTCATTGGTAAGGTTCGCATCATGTTAAACGTAGTCCCCTTTGCAGCTCCGCTCACCCAAGATTCCCCCAAAACCGACGAGTCCTATCAGGATACTTACGCCGATCTTATTGTCGATTACCTTGCCCAAATGGGCATAGATACTGTGTTTGGTGTTCCCGGCGGCGCTATAGAGCCACTGTTGAACTCGCTCGCTCGCAGTGAACGCAAAGGTGGCCCACGCTTGGTGGTGGCTCGGCATGAATGTGGTGCAGCCTTTATGGCCGACGGTTACTACCGCGAAACCGGTAAAATGGGTGTTGTTTGCAGCACGACCGGCCCCGGTGCAACCAACTTGTTGACTGGCGTAGCCTCTGCTGCTGCCGACGAAATTCCCATGCTGGTGATAACCGCACAAACCCCGCTGCCCAAATTTGGCAAGCGCGCCCTGCAAGAATCCAGCTGTACTGCCGTAGATACAGTAGGCATCTTCCGCTACGTTACTCAATTCAACACCTTGGTTTCGCACCACGAGCAACTGGAAAGCAAACTGGTATCGGCCATTATGGCTGCTCACCGCGCGCCTAACGGCCCTGCGCATATCAGCATTCCTTCAGATATTTTGCGTGCTCCCGCCAGTATTAACGCGCATATCCACAGCGACTTGCTAGTTCACGATTTTTCCATGTCCGATGAACAATCCATAGCACGCCTCTGCGAAAAGCTGGGCCGTGTAGACAACATAGTGCTCTACATAGGCAGCGGTGTGGGCAAAGCCAGCCCGCAAATTATGGAGTTTATCAATCTCACAGGCGCAAACTTTGTAACCAGCCCAACCGGGAAAAGCTGGGTTGATGAAAACCACCCCCAGTACCGCGGCGTATACGGTTTTGCTGGCCACGAAAGTGCCAATGCGCTACTACAAGACCAAAATGTCGATTTGATTCTGGCCGTAGGCACTGCCTTGGGTGAGCTTGGAACGAGCGGTTGGAAAGGCGATTTGCTCAACACCAAACTTGTCCATATAGATTCGTCCATTGAACACTTCACCCGCTCGCCCATGGCCAACCTACACGTGTTCGGCAATATAGACGTTATCTTTGATCGCCTACTCGTTAGCGTGCGCGAGGCACGTAAGTGGGGGCGCAAATGGGAGACTTTACACCCCGCCGCCAGCCTTAACATCAACGGTGGCTACGCAACCCTGCGCGCGCCTGAAAAATGCTTTTCCAATGAAAGCCCGGTCAAGCCGCAGCGATTGATGAATCATTTATCGCAGCATTTACCCGAAGAAACCCGCATCTTTGTGGATGCCGGTAACGGCTGGTCGTGGGCAACCCACTATCTCACACGCAGTAATAGCGAAGGCCTGTATCGCATTGCCATGGGCTACGGCTCTATGGCGTGGTCAATTGGGGCGGCGATTGGCTCTGCCATTGCCAATCGCGAAGCGCCTACTCTGTGCATTGTGGGCGATGGTTCTTACTTGATGAGCGCACAAGAGATTACGGTTGCCGCACAGCATCAGCTGCCTATTGTCTTTATTGTGCTTAACGATGCCGCTATGGGCATGGTGATGCACGGTCAACGCTTGGGCAATCAAGAATCGATTGGTTGGGAGCTCAATAACGTCAACTATGCTGCCTTGGCACAGGCCATGGGAGTTGATGGCATAGTCATTGAGTCACCAGCAGAGTTGGATGCACTTGATCTTGAACCACTTTTCTACAAAAGCGGCCCCACACTGATAGATGTTCGCATTGACCGCAACGAGGTTCCGCCCATGGGCGACCGCATCAAAGGGCTCGCGGTTAATGGCTCTGCCACCCCCGGCGGCTAGATAAGATTGCCACATAAAAGCCTTAGATCAGGTTGTTGTAAAAACATCCTGATCGAGATTTTTTTACATTCAGGAAATGGCGCCCCTTAGTTTATTAGGCTAGCATGAGTTCTAAAGTGGAGAACCATGTGTGTTGCCAAATACTAACAAGACCATCCCAGAAACATCATCCATAAGTGTGCTCATTGTTAACAATGACCTTAGCGCCCAGCAAAAAATCAAAGATTGTCTGCTGCCGTTTGGCTATTCCCAATTAACCCTCGTTGATAATGCAAAAAAGGCGCTACGCTTTCTGCGCAACCAAGCCGTAGATCTGATCATTGTCGATGTGGACATTCCTGATCTAGACGGCTGGCGCTTATCGCGTTTGATTCGCTGTGGAATTCTCAATTGTCGGTCAGACCTCCCTATTGTCATAGTGGCCCGCACTTGGTGTGAGCGTATTGCCGAAGTGACTGCGCGCGAGTACGGCATTAACTACTTGCTCCCCCTAAATCACCTCAGCAAACTACCGGCGATTATTACCCAGCTCACGCAAGAAGCCAGCTATGCCCCTCCCAAGCCGCGTTTACTTGTTGTGGAAGATTCGCCAGACACCTCCGATTTAATTGAACGAGTTCTCTCCAGTGCCTTTGATATTGAAGTTGCAGATGACGGAGCCATGGGCCTTAAAGCTTGGCAAGAGCGACGACATGACTTAGTGCTTTTGGATGTTATGCTACCGAACTTATCGGGGCGCGATATTCTTATCGAAATACAAAATACTGATGCCAATCAGCCCGTTGTAATCATGACGGCACACACCACCATAGATCAGGCCGAAGAACTCATGTTACTCGGCGCCGTCGATTTCCTACCCAAGCCTTTCCGCGCCGAACAATTGCGCAAAGTGTGTGATATCGCCATTCACCGCGAAGATTACTTAGTCAGCAATGCACAATTTGCTGCGCGCGTAAAATCACTGGAAGAGCGCGAAGAAGAATTCCGCAACCTTTATGAAAACCATCACCAGTTACTTGATGATTTGCAATCAGTGGTGATGGAATTGGATGAAAACCTAAGCATTTGCTTTTTAAATCGCACGTGGGAAACCCTTATGGGCTACCCTATTGAAGATTCTATTGGCCGACCGATTGAAGATTTTACCTCCAGCGAAGATGCTCACCAATTTGCCATTTTTAAAGAAAAAATTACTGCCGCAATTCACGAACAAAAAAGCAGCGCCGAAATTGAACTCTGTTTGCGCGACATAAACCATCAAAAAATTTGGACACAATTAAAAATTAGCCGCTCCACACGCAGCGAACAATTTTCCACCTTAACTATTTGCTTGGATGACATTACCGAGCGTCGCAAATCACAAGAACAATTAAAATATTTGGCGATGCACGATTCACTCACCGGTCTTTACAATCGCCACTACTTTGAATCCACCCTAGAACAACTTTCCAAAGATGTAGCACGCAGCAAGCGCCAACATGGCCTCGTATATTTAGATCTCGACCATTTCAAAGTCATTAACGATACCTTTGGCCATCAAAAAGGCGATGAAGTTCTGCGTGAAATGTCCACTATGCTCAGTCGCCGCGTACGCAAGCCTGATATTCTCTGCCGTTTAGGTGGCGATGAGTTTGCGGTTTTACTGCGCAATGTAACTGCACAAGCGGCACAAGATTTCGCGCGTGAAATTCAAAAAACCATTGGCGAATTTAGTTTTCAATTGCAGGAGCAGCGCATCAATCTCGGCTGCAGTATCGGCGTAACCTTAATTGATGGCAGCGCGCATTCTGCCGAAGAACATTTTATGCGTGCGGATATTGCGCTCTATGTCGCTAAAGGCCGTGGCCGCAATCTCATTCATCTTTACGATGCGCAAGACAACGAAAGCGATGAATTGCGCATGCGCATTAATATCTCGCAAAAAATTCGCAAAGCCATTTCTGAAGACAGAATGGTGCTTTACTTCCAGCCCATTTATGATGTCAATCAAGATAAAATTTCTTATTACGAATCACTGATTCGTTTACGCGACCCCAACGGGGCAATTATCGGACCCGCCGAATTTATTCCCGCATTGGAAGCCGCTGGCGAAATGCATTTGCTCGATCGCTGGATTATTAAACTGGCAACGCGCACATTGAAAGAACACCCAGAGTTAAATCATATTGCCATTAACCTTTCCGCACAGGCATTTAAAGATGAAACCCTAGTGCCTACTATTTTGGAAAGTTTAAAAAATACCGGCGTAAACCCT
Organism: Cellvibrionaceae bacterium; assembly: GCA_021151525.1. GTDB lineage: Bacteria > Pseudomonadota > Gammaproteobacteria > Pseudomonadales > Cellvibrionaceae > Cellvibrio. Next base: position 7,822 of record JAGKXD010000032.1, read on the forward strand.
AACCGCATCACTTTCGAATTAACCGAAAGTGCGAGTTTATTTAATTTAAATATTACTCAGCGTGTTATTGCAGAATTGCATCGTTTGGGCTGTAGTTTTTCGGTGGATGATTTCGGTTCAGGCTTTAGCAGTTTCGCGTATTTAAAAGATTTGCCCGCCGATTACATTAAGCTCGACGGCTCATTTATTCAGAACTTGCACAAAGACACCATCGATCAAGCGCTGGTAAAAGCCATGATTCAAGTGATTCAAGCTCTGGGAAAAAAAGCAGTGGCAGAATATGTAGAAAACGAAGAAATTCTCGAAATTTTGAAAAGCATGGGAATCGATTTTGTGCAGGGGTATCACATTGGCCACCCTATTCCAGTGGAAAAAATTCTCGCAAAAAAGACATTGGGGTAGTTGGTTAGATCAGCTACCCATAAAAAAAGGCCGCAAGGCCTTTTTTGCTTTCTGCTATTTAAACCAATATCCCATTAACTCGCGTCCACACCACCATCCACCCGCCAAATAGCGCCAGTGGTGTAGGTAGATTCCAATTGCGCCACTATGACTTGCGCAACCTCCTCAGCAGCACCGAATCGACGCAATGGAATTGTAGTTTCCATATGAGCTTTAATGGCGGCCTGAGTTGGCTCATCAACACCGAGCTTGGTGATAATTGGAGTATCAATTGCACCTGGCGCTACGGCATTTACACGCACGCCGATGGGCGCAAATTCGATTGCTAGACTTTTAGTAATAGATTCTATAGCCCCTTTCGTACCAGCATACAAAGCCGCATTTGCCAAACCATTATTGACAACTGCAGACGACACGTTGGTAACACTACCGCGAGCTTTTTCCAACGAGGGTAATAAGCCCTTTACGAGGTCAAGCGGCCCACGAACATTAATATTAAAAAACTCATCAAAATCTGCACTAGAGCAAAAACCTAAGGGCATGAAACGTGCAATAGCAGCATTATTAACCAATACATCTAAAGGCTTATCCGCAAACTGAGCTACAAGTTTTTGCACGTGCTCAGAGTTCCCCATGTCGGCAACAAAGCTGGCTACGCCTAACTCACTAGCTGCTTGCGCAACTCTAGCGGCATCTCTGCCACAAATAGTAACAGCGTAATTTTTTGCTTTAAGAAGCTTTGCTGTTGCATATCCAATTCCTGAATTACCACCAGTGACTAAGGCTGTTTTTTGCATAAACATTTCTCAAATAAAGTGAAATAAAAAAATAAACTATTGGCTATAGAATTAATCGGGGAGCAATCGATATGATGCCCCCTGATAATCAATATCATCACATCGTAAAGGTAAGAACGTATTCGGGGGACGCTTGTAAGTATCTAAATAACAAGCTGTAACCCCACTCGCAACCATGGCAGCAAACATTTGGTAGACCTCTTGTGGACTAAAACCTTGATCCGATAAAAAGGCTGACATATAGCCATTGATATTCATCCCTTCATCAAATTCGTCCATTAAAACCTTTTCAATTTCATAAGCCAAAAGCAGATGTTTTCCCTCGGTAAACCCAAGCTTTTTGCTCACTCTCTCCATTGCCTCCAAACGTTCATCACCTTTGGCAATGGGGCGGATATACCCAACAATATAGGGTTTTCCGCGATTGGCAGTGGTTATTTCATCCACAATATCCACTGCTGACATACCTTTTTGATGTTGTTTATAGGCGTTCTGTATAAAGCTCACGCCATCCAACAGTGTATAAGGGCCATAAGATCTCGAATCAGCAGCCAAAGAGCCAATAGTTGTTGCAGCGACAACAGAAGTGCGAGCCGCGCCAGCCAGTGCGCCAATTTGATTGCACCAAATCCGCGGGTCAGGCCAACTCAAACAACCATAAATTGCTTCTACCCAATCAGCCAGAGGCTTCTCAACCATTTTTCCCGTTGCATTTAAAATCAGCAACTGAAAATAAGATTTTTCACCGATCAACTCATCCAACATCGAATAGCCATGACTAAAAACTCCTTTGCCAGGAAACCATCCACCGGTGCCGCTAATAATTTTGCCCCTGCGCAAATTTAAATATTCGACCTGTGTTGGATTACTGTGTGTAGATCTAGCGCTGAATTTCATAGTTCTCGTCACTCACAAATGGCATTGCTGTAATGGGTTTGTTTGCAAGTTCCAAACCATGTGCTAATAATCCTGGGGCCCCTAAAAGCTGGAATAAACTTCCACCAGCTCGTGGCTGAAAACCCAAATCAGCAAATACTGCAGCAGCAACACCAGTAGTTAAAATCCCCAAACCTTTCGATTGAAGCCTGACATTAAGTTCGCAAACCCAACGAAGAGCCTTGCCCGCTGCAGTCAAACTTGCCAAATAATTTGCAATATCTGTGGCCATAACCTCTATGCCGCCATTGCGCACACCAAAACCAGGAAAAAATTGCGCAATATTTTCTGGCGTTTTTTCTGATACATTCGCAAGTGTTTCTACTAGAAAATGCTCAACATTTACATTTTGTTGTTTACGAAAAAAACGCATGGCAGACTCTATTTCCCCGCCACCCATATAATCACCGCCAAGCACAGCAGTTGCGATAGGTAAAATATGCAAAGGGCTGGTTTTACCTACGCCAACATTCATAGCTGCTCGAGTTGCAGGATGACGCGGCCCAGGGTTAATTAAAGCAATCATTAATTTCTGCAATAATTCTGATTCCGAAGCAGAAGGTAGTTCGCCACGAAATAACAAGTAGAAAACATCCACAAAACTACGCTTTTCCATAAGTTCAAATAAATCATAGCCGTGACAAAGTGCAGAGGATGCAATGTAAGGATTGTCAGCACTCGGCGTTTCATGCCAAATTCGCGTAGCCGTGCGCGACACAAAAGGTTCATTGCGACTGCGAACCTGATCGTGTTTATGTTCTTGCGTCATAACATTTGCCTGTAAGAAAAAATTACTTCGCGCTGAGCTATCCAATTAAATGGAAGCCCAAAACGAAGAAATGCTAACGAACTTTATTTAAATGCGTAGGTAAATCCCAACCAAACGCTGCAGGATTCCAAGGGGTAGTCATCGGGAATTGTGCCGCTACTGGGTTCGCGCGCGTCAGCATTGGCTGCGTTGCGCAGTGCTAATTGCACATCCATGTTGGGCAATACATTTTTGCGATTTAGAGTGAGATTTAACAAGGTGTAGTCTTTGATGGCTGCGCGGGCATCGCCCACTGCACGCTCGCGATCTCCAACCCAAAAGAGCTGACTGTTCAACGACCAATTGGGTACTATTAACCAGTTAAGATTGGCTTTAAGTTGTTTGCCAGGGGCATCGGGAATAGGCTCATCCATTTTGGTATCAATTGCTTTTTGCTGAGAGTAACTCACCACTAGTTGAAATTCGTTTGACGGCTTCCAATTCACTTCCCACTCAAAACCTTTACCATTTTGAGCATTAAAGTTTCTCGCCGTTTTGGTTGTTGTACCGACATCAGGTACAAAATCAATCATATCTTTTGCTTGATAGCTAAATAGCGTGAGCGTTGATTGCAACGTGTTTGTAGCCCGGTAGTTGAGCGACCACTCTTCGCTGTCAATTTTCTCTGGGCGTATGCGCGAATTACCCAAGCTAACGGGATTATTTTTATTGTACAACTCAGAAAAAGAAGGAGCCCTAAATGCACTGCCAAACAATAATTTGCTGGTTAAATTTTCATTGGCCGCCCACACCAAGGCAATACGCGGATTGGTTGTGCTACCAACATCAGAATAATTATCGTAGCGCATACCCGCCGTTAAGTCCCAGTCACGCGCCATGTGCCATTCGTCTTGCAATGAAACATAATGTACAGTCCTAGAGCTATCCACCAAAAACACATTCGGTGTGTCTGTTACATTCGTTAATGTTCCATCAACTACTGCAGGCAGCGGTGATTTATCCAACACACCAGGGCCAAAATTTTTACTTTCACTGGTCTGAAGACTTTGTTCTCGTACACCTAAATTCAGGCGGATTCGTTGGTCGTCAAAACCATTGTAAATAGAGATAAAATCAAATTTTGTATCTTGCGTTAAACCACTCGGGCTGCCTTTTAAACCATCTTTAAAAAATGATGCGCCGACAGGTGCAACGAAATCTACATTGCCGTCCGCACCTATAGGAATAACCGCACCCGCAGGTAAGAGCGTGAATTGTGCAGACAAATCGTAGCGCATATGACTTAGGCGAATGCTGTTATCCCAATGACTATCGGACTTTTGGAAGTGATAGGTAGCGTCACCCATTAATAACCGGTCGTCATCACGGCCTTCTGGATCAAGCGCCTGCGCACCGCCCGCACCTATGCCCGCATTAATTGATGTCCAACTCCACAGATTGACTTGCAACTGGTCTGAACTAATAGCGAGATGAGAATCAAGCACCTGGTAACGCGTTGCCAAAGAATTAGGGGCAAGTGATGCGTGTGTGCCCAAGGCTGCATCCAATGCTGATTGTAAATCTGTACTAACTTTACGCGATGAGTCGCCGTCGGCTTCCTGATAGGAAGCATCAAATGAAATCCCAAAGCCATTCCATTGCGTAGCAGTTTCCAGCCAGAGTTCGCGGCTATTAAAGGAACCAGTTCGCGCGCCCAAGGTTGTGTTATCTATAGATCCTGCGTCTTTGGTAATAACATTCACCACACCCGCAAACGCATCTGCTCCGTATACAGCAGAGCCTGGACCTCGAATAATCTCAACGCGCGCTATGTTGTGTACTGATAATCTTAATAAAACCGGGCGTCCCCCATTCACGGAGCTTTGTACAGGTACGCCATTCATCATCATCAAAACTTGTGGATTAAACCCGGTGTGAATACCCCGAACCGACTCAACGGAGTCCAACCGACTGAGGCTCGACAATGACACGTGCATTCCCGGCACAGTTTCTAGAACATCATCTAAGGTATGCGCACCCATTGCCTCAATTTCGGAGGCATAAATAACCGAGGCGGTTGCAGGTGCTTTATCAAGCGAGGTGCTATTACCCGTAGCAATCGAAATGGGTACTTGCCCTAATTCAGCAAGGGAAAGATTGTAAACATCTAATGGAGTAGCCAGTTTACTTTCCGCGTGCGCACAAGAAGCAGCACAAATAAATAACGGCAGCAGAGCTCGAGTAAATGGTACCTTCATAGCGACAATCCATCTATTTAGTAAAATTACTTTTCAGGTTTTGGATTTTACTAGGGCGGCAATTTGTTATTACTTCAACTATTTGCGCGCGAATAGTAAACGCAAGCCGCGTGAACAGCTTTTAGAAAGAGCCGAGCTTCGCCAATTTTACGCGAAACGCTTATAAAGATAGCTTACCTTTAGACGAAAGCAAGCTAATAAGACTACTAATACAAACTAAAAAACTAAAATTAACAGTTTTATCAACCAAACATCCTAATGCTGACAACACAATGACCGTGGCCGATTCGCAGCGCATTTGTAAATTCAAAAATACAAAGCGCTTTTCCGCTGTGCGTCTGCACATTGTTATTTAGGTGGAGCTAAGCGCTGAACCGCTAGTTTTAAGGTCTCACGACGTATTGGCTTGGTCAGGTACTCTTCAGCTTGACGTTTATAGGTGTATTTACGATCGTCCATAATAGAAATAATAATGACCGGAATATCTTTTAAATTTGGATCATCTTTAATATTTTCGAAGAGCAACCAACCATGCTGATCAGGCAAAAGTAAATCTAGCGTAATCACTTGCGGTTTAATTTGTTGGATTAAGCGCAAACCCGATTCTGCATCATGTGCAGTGTGCACCAAATAGCCTTCTCGGCGCATGGTGCGCGCCATAATATCGAGAAATGCAGGGTCGTCATCAACCATCACAATATGATTGCCTGCCACATCAGAATCCTGATCGGCCTCAAACATTTCTCTATCACCATTCAGATTTGAATGGCCAAAACTTGGATCTGGCTCTATGGGTAAAGGTATGTCTATGGTAAATGTGGAACCGGCGCCCAACTGGCTTTTAACTTCAATCGTGCCGCCCATCATTTCACACAACTGACGCGTAATAGATAAACCTAAACCGCTGCCTTGGAACTTGCGGGTGGTGCTGCTATCGGCCTGACGGAATGGATCAAAAATATGCTGCTGTTGCTCGGGAGACATTCCAATACCCGTATCTGCAACGCTAATAAATATTCGTTTCGCTTCATGATAAGCCTTTAATGTTACAACTCCCTTAGGCGAAAATTTGCTGGCATTACCCAGTAAATTAATCATGATGTGCAACAGCTTTTCAGGATCGGCAACGGGCAAAAATGCGCCGTCATTGACATCGACAACCAATTGAATTGCATTTTTTTCCAGCAGTGGTTTTACTGTACCAACAGCGTCATCCACCAAGCTTGATAATTTAACTTCCGTGAGATCTAGCTCCATGCGGCCCGATTCAATTTTGGCTAAATCCAACACGCCGTTAATCAACTTCAACAAACGTTCAGAGTTGTTGATAACGCGGGTGAGATCTTTGATATGTATTTGGTCGTCATTTAATTTTAAATCTTCTATCACGACTTCCGTATAACCAATAATTGCTTGCAGCGGCGTGCGCAATTCGTGGCTCATTAAAGATAAGAATTCGCCTTTACTTTGGCTAGCGTCTTCCGCCTTACGCTTTGCAATGGCAAGACGATCTTTTGCGAATTGCAGATCTTGCGCATGGGCGGCAAGGCGTTGGTTATCGCGGCGTTTGGTGTTGTAGGCAATCCAAACGGTGATGACTAATGCTAAACCCAAAATAACCAAACCCCACGAATACATGAGCGCTTTTTTCTGGGAATCAACCGTTTGATCTAAATTGGTAATAGCATCTTTTTGCGTTTTCAGTTCTAACTCTTGGGATTTAATTGTTTGATCTAATTCCGCTGCACGCTTTTCACGCGCATTAACTTTGTTTACAACAACCTTTAGCTCTTCTTGTTGCGCATTCAGCTCTTGCGTGCGTCGCTCCACTTCGCCTACCAAATCCAAACGTTCCTTTTTACCTTTCTCTAATTGCTCGTTTTGCGCAGCGATCAGAGCATCGCTTTTTTGAATATTTTTGTTTAACTCCCCCATTTGTTTATCAAGGCGTGCATTTAAGGCTTCTTGGTTTTGAATAGATACACTTAAATCAGCAAGGGTTTTTTCACGGTTTTGTAATTGCTTTTGCAAATTGACCAGAGAAGCTTGACCTTCGCGAAAAAGTTTTGCTACATCAATTTCAGTACCACCGTTTAAAATTAATTCTGGTAAGGGCTTGAGACCTTGATTGATGACATTAGATTTATTGACTTCAAAGTGCAGGCGATCATTATTGGCGGGCACAAGGTTAATCATTACTAATTGCTTGTTGGGAAAATCAAATGTCACCAACAACACCGGCTTGCCTTCCACCGCGCCATAGACATCCGTTACCGATTGAGCCGTTGGGTTTTCGATATAAACCAATTGGAATTTGCTGAGCGATTTTGCGCTGGTGACGAGACTAATGCTAATGGGTAGGTTTCGTAGCTTTACTTTTTCAGCCAGCATTTCTAGCTCGCTGTACACGGGCGGTTTATCGCTGCCATAGACAGCAATATCAAACGAGGTTAGGGCCTGCTCGTTTGGCCATTCAATATTTTTTGCAAAATTGTATATATATGATGCTGTGATTCGCTGCTTGTTCATGGACTGGGTTTGCGCATGCCCCACAGAACTTACCACTAACAAGCTCATGATCAACCATGACCACAAACGAGCTCGGTTCTGTATATGAGATGCGCAAATCGCGAACTGAAGACGTATTACAACAGACAAGAAATGAGTTTGAATCTGCATCAATATAGGCCCTATTGATTGCCATCCCTGACTTTATTTTGGCATCGAAAACATTTATCGCCCAAGCATAACCTGTAAATACGAATCTTGATAGATCGTCCTTAAACGCTTAAACCGGATCTACATGAGTCATTACATCCAACACTGGGAGACTGCTCATGACGTTGTGACGAGCATTTACTGCGATTGCATGACCTTCAGTTACGCTAATGTCACCGCGAACTTCCAGATGTACATCCACAATAATGAGGTCGCCCGTTTTTCGAGTGCGCAAATCGTGTAATCCTTCTACACCTGGCGTGGCTAAAATAGTGGTGCGGATTTTTTCAATCTCATCTAAATCGGCAGCGCGATCCATCAAATCATGCAGCGCATTCCACGCGAACCCCCACCCCATTTTTACAATCATCAACCCGACAATTAGCGCGGCTATGGGGTCGAGCAATGGAAAGCCCAACAAACTTCCACCGATCCCCAATGCAACAACCAGCGATGAAGCAGCATCTGAACGGGCGTGCCACGCATTCGCAATCAACATACTGGAACGAATTCGCTGTGCAACTGCCAACATGTAACGGAATAAGCACTCCTTGGCGACCAAGGCTGCCAGCGCAACATAAAGCGCTATGACAGATACAGGCGCAATTGCGACAGGATTAATTAATTTTTGAACTGCGGTCCACAACATGCCCGCACCCACGGCGAGCAGCAATACCCCTAATACCAAAGACGCAGCATTCTCGTAGCGATAATGGCCGTAGTGATGATCGTCATCGGGCTCCGCTTTGCTGTGGTGACCAGCAAACAAAACCACAAAATCTGATACCAAATCTGAAAGGGAGTGAATGCCGTCGGCAATCAAGGCTTGCGATCCCGCAATAAATCCCACCAATACCTGTACCGCACTGAGCACGAGATTAACCAGCACACTTACCCAGGTTGTACGCTTTGCCGCTGCCGCATTTTGCGGAGAGCTCGCATCATGCTCATTGGGGTGTTCGTGAGAGTGATCAAATAAACCCATAGGTTTTCCTAAAAATAAATAACGTTAAAACAACACTCGTTAAATGCCGCTGAAACGGCAAGCTGACGAGGACTTGGCTCGCGGGAAACTGCTCAACTGAAATCTTAAGCGCATATCCTAATAAGCTTGAGCTAGATCAAACAGCGCCTGATGCAGAATCCCTACACTGCCCGCCCCATTTTCGGCCGCAAATCTTAATTATGAAAACCCCAGAACTTCTTTCACCCGCAGGCAGTTTAAAAGCACTCAATATGGCATTTGCTTATGGTGCCGACGCGGTCTACGCCGGGCAACCTCGTTACAGCTTGCGAGTGCGCAACAATGAATTCGATCTGGACAATCTTGCCAAGGGTATAACATTAGCTCACGAACAACATAAAAAATTATACCTAGTGGCCAACATAGCTCCGCATAACGCAAAACTGATCAATTTTGTCGCAGACATGGAGCCCTTGATCAATTTAAAGCCCGATGCCCTTATTGTTTCTGATCCTGGTGTTATTGGATTATTGCGCGAGCATTATCCAGATATGCCGTTACATTTATCGGTGCAGGCCAATACCATGAACTGGGCCGCAGTAAAATTCTGGCAAGCCGTTGGTATTGAGCGTGTGATTTTATCGCGTGAACTTGGCTTAAACGAAATTGCAGAAATCAAACAACGCTGCCCAGAAATGGAATTGGAGGTTTTTGTTCATGGCGCACTCTGTATGGCGTACTCCGGCCGCTGCTTAATATCCAGTTACATGAACAAACGCGACCCCAACCAAGGCGCTTGCACTAACGCATGCCGGTGGAAATATGAGGTCAGCGTCGATAGCACTCAATCTGAAATCCCCTCAACGCAAGTACACGAATATATTCCACAAACCGCAAATATTTCTCAAGCTGAACATCCCGGTGAAGTCTACGCACTAGAAGAAGATGAACACGGCAGCTATCTGTTTAATTCACGCGATTTACGCGCAGTACATTTGGTTGAAAAATTAACGCAGATTGGAGTCGATTCCTTAAAAATTGAAGGTCGCACTAAATCGCCTTATTACGTTGGCCGCACTGCACAAGTTTATCGTCGCGCTATTGATGCAGCCGTACGCGGCGAAGCCTTTGACGAGAGTTTATTTACCGAGTTGGAAGGCTTAGCAAATCGCGGTTACACCCAAGGCTTTTTACAACGCCATAGCAACCAATCTATGCAAAATTACGAGCAGGGGCACAGTGTTGGCCAACAACAGGTGGTTGGTGAAGTTGAGGGCTTAATGGGCTCAAATCGAATTGGTATTGATGTTAAAAATAATTTTTCCGTAGGCGACAATTTATTATTAATGACACCCAGCGGCAATCATCGTTTTGTGTTAGCGGAGTTATTTGATGTAAACGGTAATGCAATACAGGTGGCACCAGGTTCAGGTCATCGCGTACAAATTTCCGCACCTGAATTTGAACGACTTGATAATGCCATGCTCATTAAAGAATTATCAGCAGGAAGATGATGACGATGAGTGCTACTGAATACGCATTTAAAGTACATATTGATGACAGCTGTATTAACTGTGACATGTGCGTACCCGAATGTCCAAGCGATTCAATTACCATGGATGGCAAACATTATCAAATTAACGCCGACACTTGCATACGTTGCGAACACTATTACGATTCGCCCAACTGCATAGAGGTATGCCCTATTGATAGCGTGATTCAAGAGCCAACACCTGCTCCTTGAAAACTGGGGAACGCAAGAACGAATTACGCACAAAACATATCGCACTGAGCACAGTCTCCACCTCTTTTAGAAGGGGAGACTGTATGTAGTTTTTTATAAATGCAAAAACTCACTTCGATAATTTATAGCGCTGCTCGCGGTATAAAAGTGATGGAAGAATGACATGCGCCATAGCTTTTTCAACTTGCGCGTCACTGGGCTTATCCTGCCCCAAGATCAATTCGCCCTTCGCAGCATTGTATTGCCCAAGCAATGGCGTTTTATTTGGCCTTAGAATAGTTGCCGAGCTTCCCTCCAACCATGCAAAATAATTATCAAATTGCATCATAGCGCGACCGGGTGATTCACTATCTTTTACAAAATCGCGTCCAATCATGGGATGCTCACTAGTAATACCCATGAAGGATAACAATGTAGCGCCCAAGTCAATTTGGCTTGCAATAGTAGTAATGCGTTTGGGTTGAATATCTGCTCCCAAGATTAAACCGGGAATATGGAATTTATGGATAGGCACAAGGCTATCGCCATACACACGGTTATCGTGATCCGCCACAATTAAAAACACGGTATCTTTCCAGTAATCCTGCTTTTTTGCTTCAGCAATAAATTTACCTAGCGCGTAGTCAGCGTATTTCACGGCATTGTTTACGGTTTGCTTATTCGCGTCGTGAAGTTCAATGCGGCCATCAGGAAATTCAAATGGCTCGTGATTGGATGAACTAAAAATCAAACTAAAGAAAGGTTTATTTTCTGAGTGCAATTGTTTCAAACGCTCGAGCGACTTATTAAATAAATCTTCATCACTCGCGCCCCAGCTACCTTCAAATACCGGGTTTTGAATATCGCTGCGATCAACAACTTGCTGAAATCCGTTGCCGGTAAAAAAGCCACGCATGTTGTCAAAGTGCGCTTCGCCACCGTAAACAAATTCGGTGTGATAACCCTGCTTACCCAACCCTAATGCAAGGGTATAAAAATTATGTTGTGCCAATGAAAGTTTGACCACACTACGCGCTGGCGTAGGTGCATAACCCGATACTACTGCCTCAATACCACGCACAGAACGCGTACCGGTTGCATACAAATTTTCAAACCACCACCCGTCATTTTTTAATTTTTCCAGCTCGGGCGTCACTGGCAAACCGCCGAGCGATTCAACAAAAGTCGCGCCCAAACTTTCTTCAAGCACTATCACCAAATTAAGTGGCTTCTCGCGTTTAATGGCAGGCTCTTGGCGATGCAAGGTTGGAAAATCAGTTGATGTAAATTGATAATCACTTAGCCAAGGAGCAGACTTAATTTGTTTAAATACTTTTTCACGCGCAAGCTGCCCATAAACCTCAGACGATCTTGATTCAAGACTCAGCGAACTTATCGCATCTAATACCGACCAGCTGGAATTAATAATAAGCGAATTAACCAATGCATCACCGGTTAACGCAAAGAGTGCGGGGTTAGCTGCGCGATGATCCGTGGTCGAACGAATTTGAAAAAACACCAACACAAAAACCAACGGCCAAGTCAGCAATATTTTTTTGCTCGACCAAGTAACAACAGCTGTAGACGCCGCTTTTAATAACCTATAAATACTTAAACCAAGTATTACCGTAAAACCAACACCTAGAATGAGCGCAAGTCGAAAGCCATTCCACAAAGTCGATAGCACTTCTTTCGGGTAGGAGAGATATTCAACAAACAAGCGATTAGGACGCAAATCAAATTGCATCATAAAAGGTGGTGTCGATAACTCCATAAAAATAATAAATACCAAGGCGAGAGTTGCCACGCACAGATTATAAATTCGCCAAGCGCGCTGTGTTTTTTTATGCGCTAAAAACGGAGCTACTAACACCGCTAGCGCCACAAAAAAGCCGAGCACAATTAAATCAGCGCGCGCGCCTTGCAAAAGTATTTCATGTAAAATTCCAGTTGCTCGCACGCGATCCCATTGCCATACCACCAATGAAATGCGCGAAACAGACAATACAACTGCGCCAATTAACACCATTTGCAGCATGGTGGCGTAGGGGCCAGCCCATTGGGTTAGCCGCGCCAAGCAACCGGCAAAAACTGAGAATCGCTGTTTGATTGCGCCGAAAATCTTTACCATGTTAATTATTTCCTGAAAGCGACCTATATCGAGAAAGTTGTGGGCTAGGGGGTAACCTAGGCTAGCAAGTGATTAATCGTTATAATTCTTTATTGCGCATAAAATAACGCGAAATTATACATCACCCACTTCATTCCAGCATCAAGGGGCTAGAGTTTGACGCATTTAACTTATGGTTGCCTTAGCATTGGCTCCTATCAGGGAAATATCGCCCCCGAATTCGATACTGACATACTGCGCGCCCAATTAGTTCAGATTACTGATTTAATTAAGAGGCCAGACGCGGTGCGCCTATCCAAAGGCGTTGATTATGTTGTGAAGGTGCCGCTCGCAACCACAGACGGCGATGTAATGGTAGCGCTCAAAGTTTTCAAGCGCCAAGGCTGGCTAAAAGATCGTTTTGATCGCAAGCACAAATCCAAAGCCGAGCGCTCCTTCAACGCTGCGCGCTATTTGCTAGAACACAATATAGGTACACCAGCGCCTATTGCATGGTTGGATCGCTGGGAAAATAATCGTTTGTTGGAAAGTTATTTCTTAACTATTTTTCAACCCGCTATTTGCCTGCGTGATGCGCTTACGGATATTTATTATCACCAACGCGATAGCGCACCACTTATGGAGCTTATGCAATTAGTGGCTCCCGCCGTAAAAGCCATGCACGATGCGAAATTTATGCATGGCGACATGGGCAACCAAAATATTTTGTTGCCCAAAAATCCCAACGGCACTTGGGCGCAGCCGCAATTTATTGATTTAAACCGTGCACGTATTTTTGATCGCGCCTTAACAGACAAAGAACGCGCATTTGATTTATCACGCCCCATTCTTCCAGGTAATTACCTTAAATTTTTTAAACATATTTATTGCAATAACAAAGATATACCACGCGCACTGGATAAATACGAAAGCACTTATCGCAAACGTTTTGAACGCCACAGACAATCGCGCAAGCTGCGCCACCCAATTCGTTATTTGAAAAATCGCCACAATCCGCCCAACCATGTAGCTTATCCTGATGCAAAAGATTATTGGCTGTGGGATGAAAAGACTGCGCAACCGATGATTGCACTATCGCGTGATGAAAAAAGCCGCGAGCGATTTCTTGCCAATTCGCTCAAGGTATTGGGCAAGGCGATTGTTGCCATACCACGCATTTATTCTGCATATAAAGCACTTAAACAACAAAGCTTCAAGCATACAATAGTGCTTAAAGATCGTATCGGTGTTGCACTTCACCCACATGAAGCCTACGTAGAATGTGAATTAAAACTTTTAGCGGGGCTTGGCAACCCACCGGTGTTGATTCGTTTCTGTCGTCACGAAAATGAAAGCCAGTGGGATCAAACCATTGCATTAATTCACCGACTCCACGCGCAAGGTATAGTGGTCATGGTTGCACTCCTGCAAGATCGCCAAGCCGTACTGCAACCAGCATTATGGTCAGCGTTCCTGCATAAAATTATTCCGGCTATTGCTCAGCAAGCCAGCCATATTGAAGTAACTCACGCGTTTAATCGCATTAAATGGGGCATTTGGAATTTAGCTGAGTGGCAACAATTAATGATTCCTGCGTTTGAATTGCAAGAGCAGTATCCACACATAAAATTAACGGGCCCTGCGTGTATTGATTTTGAATACTTACCAGTAATTGCTGCGCTGAAATCTTTACCTGTTGGCAAGACGTTTTCTGCGCTTTCACATTTATTGTATGTCGATAGACGCGGTGCACCGGAAAATCCGCAAGGCCCTTTTGCAACTTTGGAAAAGTGCGCACTGCTTAAAGCACTCACCAGCATAACGCCGCAGTGCGATGACAAAGTGATTATTTCGGAAGTGAACTGGCCAACAGAAGGCACCGATATTTGGTCGCCGATTGTGTGCCCTTATGCAACGCCTAAGTGGCAACGCCTACCTTCCGGGGAAAATGAAAGCAACTACGCCAACTTTATGCTGCGCTACATTGTTATTGCGATTTGCTCAGGCCATGTTGATCAATTGTTTTGGTGGCGTTTGTCTGCCAAAGGTTATGGTTTAGTTGACGACCAAAACCAATTCAAACCGCGCCTTGCTTACAATGTATTGCAATACTTTTTTGTGCGTTTGGGTGATGCTGCATTTATTAAGCGTTGGCCATCTGAAAAAAATACTTATGTGATGGAATTTCACAATGCAACCCAGCACCTTTTAATGGTGTGGCGCACCAAAGGTGAATCAACTGAACTTCCACAATTTGACGCGCAGAAAATTTATGATCGTGAGGGGAACAATGTGAAGGCACCGGTTGTTTCAGAATCCCCCATTTATTTGGTGAAGACGCTTTAAGTCTTTCCACAGCGCTCCCGTCCATTATCTAAAGTGCCCGCTCCAAGTAGGGCGCGACGCTGTTAATGAGCTGATGCTTAGCTACCCACTCCTAGCACACGCTAAAGTGGCGGGTAAAACTTCCATAAGATCTATATTTGTTTTTTCCCTTTGCTTATTTCGTTCGGGTTTTCGACAGCCTAGGATTAGGCTGCTATATTTTCAGCATCAAAGGTCTGTCGGCGATGCTCGGTGCATGCGCACTTAACCGGTATATGGATGCTATGAAGTCGGATATTCCTGCAGATTTTGTTGAGCTCTATCGCCGCGCCAAAGCACACATCGACAACCAAATAGATTTTGGTGATGTTGCAGCCAACCCGAGCGACGCTAAACTCCAGCGCGAAATTCACATCTACCAAACCGCACTCAAAATGCAGCGCGACGAGTTGCGCACGCGCGAACTCGATCTCTACCTACAAAATCGTTTAATTGAAACATCCCAAGCTATTACCCATGTGGGCAGTGTGGAGCTGGATGTTGCCACCCACACACTACGTTGGAGCGCAGAAACCTATCGCATTCACGACACTACGCCGGAAGAATTTAATCCCAGCCTGCAAGACAATTTGGATTACTACACACCAGAGTCTCGCCCGATTATTGCCGCTGCGCTTAAAGCGGCCTTAGAAGAGGGTAAGGTCTTTGATTTAGAGGTGGAAAAGTACACGGTTAAAGGCCGCAAAATCTCTATTCGCACCACCTGCATTCCCACCTACGAAAACGGAAAAGTAACGAAATTCATGGGAATTTACCAAGATATTACGGAGCGGAAACTCAAAGAAAAACTCATTCAAGAAAAAGAGAATCTTTTATCTGAATCCCAGCGCATAGCGCATATTGGTAGCTGGAGCTGGGATTTGGTGAACCATGTCGTCATTTGGTCAGACGAAACTTACGACATCTATGGCGTCAACCCAAACCATTTTACCCCCACCCGCAACGCATTTTTCAGCCTGATTCATCCTGATGATCGCGCCATGATGATCCAGTGGTGGAACCAGTGCATCACTGGCGAAGCGCCCACAGAACTTGAGTTCCGCGCAGTGCGCCCCGATGGCAACGTACGCTTCATTAACGGACGTGGCAACCTTGAGCGCGATAGCTTAGGTCATCCCCAGCGCATGATGGGTACAGTGCAAGATATTACGGAGCGCAAGCAGACCGAGCTGCTTCAGCAACACCAGAGCCGTATTCTCGGCATGATGGCCGAAAAAATAGCGCTGGACGTGCTTTTGAATACCATGGCGCGTGACATTGAATATATAAACCCCGGAATGCGCTGTACGATTTTGCTGCTAGATGAATACGGACAACACCTGCATCACCGCGCAGGGCCCAGCATGCCTGAGTCTTACATCAAGGCAATTGATGGAATGACCATCGGCTTGGGGAGAGGTTCTTGCGGTACCGCTGCATTTACGGGCGAGCGAGTAATCGTTGAGAACATTAGCACCCACCCTTGGTGGCGCGAGTTTAAAGAATCAGCACTTCAAGCGGGCTTGGAGTCCTGTTGGTCGCAACCCATTTTCTCATCCGGTGACAAGGTGCTCGGCACTTTTGCTCTCTATCACCAACACCCCTGCACGCCTACTCAGGCCGATATTCACCTGATTGAAACTGAGGCTCGGCTAGCGGCGCTAGCGATTGAAAAAAATAAAGATCGCAGCCAATTAGAACTGGCGGCTAGCGTATTTGTACACGCACGCGAAGGCATTATCATCACTGATGCGCGCGCCAAAATTGTCGATGTCAACGATACCTTCTGTCTCATCACTGGCTACAGCCGCGCCGAGGTTATAGGTAAAAACCCAAGCATGCTGCAATCCGGGCGCCACAGTTTGGAGTTCTATCAACACATGTGGGAGGACCTCACCCAGAAGGGCTTCTGGTCGGGTGAGATATGGAACAAGCGCAAAAATGGAGAAGTTTTTGCTGAAATGCTAACCATCAGCACGGTAACCGACAGCCTTGGCAGACCGGCAAATTATGTCAGCCTGTTTACCGATATAACCCCCATCAAAGCGCACCAGGAACAACTGGAATATATAGCCCATTACGATGCTCTCACCCGCTTGCCCAATCGAGTACTTTTAGGCGATCGACTAAAGCAAGCGATTGCACGCTGCCACAGAGTGCAGCGGTCGCTCGCTGTGCTCTATATTGATTTAGACGGATTCAAAAGTATTAATGACAACCACGGTCACGACGTTGGCGATCAGCTATTAGTCACCGTTGCTGCACGCTGGAACGATACCCTGCGCGAGGGCGATACACTGGCGCGCATTGGCGGCGACGAATTTATTGTAATTTTGGTCGATCTGGAACAGACACAAGACTACGAATTTATTTTACAACGCCTGCTCAACTCCGCAGCAGAACCTGTGATGGTCAACGAACAATGCTTACGTGTGTCTGCCAGTATCGGCGTAACTATTTATCCTCAAGATGGCTCAGATGCAGACCAGCTCATGCGCCATGCAGATCAAGCCATGTATCTGGCCAAACAAGCAGGTAAAAACTGCTTCCATCTATTTGATGTTGCAAAAGACGTCGCCGTTAAAACCCATCGCGAAAGCCTCGATCACATTCGCAAGGGCTTCGAGAAAAATGAATTTGTTCTCTATTACCAACCCAAAGTAAATATGCGTTCGGGAACCGTTATCGGGGTTGAAGCCTTAATTCGCTGGCAACATCCCGA
This sequence comes from Cellvibrionaceae bacterium, assembly GCA_021151525.1. GTDB lineage: Bacteria > Pseudomonadota > Gammaproteobacteria > Pseudomonadales > Cellvibrionaceae > Cellvibrio. Next base: position 25,564 of record JAGKXD010000032.1, read on the forward strand.
GCGAGGTTTATTACCGCCCTCAGCATTTCTGCCTATTATTGAAGAGCACAGCCTAAGCATAGATATTGGTGATTGGGTTATTAACCAAGCACTCGCACAAATCAGCGAATGGCGAGCGATTGGCATGGATTTACAAGTGAGCGTCAATGTTGGCGCGCTCCAATTGCAAAAGGGACATTTTGTAAGACGCCTGAGCCAGCAGCTTGCCGCCCATCCCGATGTTCCACCCGATCGACTCGAATTAGAAATTCTGGAAACCAGCGCATTAGAAGATATTTCTGAGATTGCTGATCTCATGCATCAATGCAGACAGCTCGGCGTACATTTCGCCGTGGACGACTTTGGCACAGGTTACTCATCGCTAACTTATTTGCGACGCCTGCCAGCAGAATTACTAAAAATCGATCAAAGCTTCGTGCGTGACATGCTCGACGACCCTGATGATCTAGCCATAGTAAAAGGCGTTATAGGTCTCGCTCACGCATTCCACCGCCAAGTGATTGCCGAAGGTGTAGAAACCATAGCTCATGGCGAGCTACTCCTTGCACAAAACTGCGAACTCGCCCAAGGCTATGGCATTGCTCGCCCTATGCCAGCCAGCGAAATTCCTACGTGGGTTGCCAACTGGCGCCCCGACAAAGCTTGGTCCCAAAACTCAACATCATAAAAACCTGTACCCACCACTCTACAACACAAATATTGTCTATATACTTCCACGCTTTACCACCCAAGAGCGCATTTCCCGATACTAAAAATGAACGCAGGGTTCAATAGCGACTCCGATGAACAATACATATCTCATGAAAAAAATTACACTCTGTGCCGATGATTACGGCCAAAACGAAAGTGTAAGCGCCGGCATTCTGGAGCTGATTCAACTCGGCCGATTATCTGCCGTCAGCTGCATGACCGGTTACCAGCACTGGCCCGTTTATGCAGCACAGCTGAAAGCTATTATTCCCAGCACGCGCGACACTCTGGATGTTGGATTGCATTTTGATTTGACCGAATATATTGCAAAGCAAGGTTGGTCGTTTAATCAATTTATTGTTAAATGCTGCTTAAACCAAATTGATCTTGCGAAAATTGAGGCGGAATTAAATCGCCAGCTGGATGCATTTGAAACACAACTTGGCATGCAACCCGAGTTCGTAGACGGCCATCAACATATCCATATATTCCCCAATGTGCGCAGAGTATTTATCAATATGATCGCGCAGCGTTACGCAAAAAAATTACCTTATATACGCTTATCGTCCCCCGAGGTTTTCGGGCATGACGCGCGCATTAAAGCATTTATTTTACGTGGATTAGCTTTAGGTTTTGCATCACTTGCACGTAAACACCAACTAGCATTTCCCACACAGTTTTTAGGCGCTTATTCATTGCGCGCTGGCAATTACGCTCACTTTTTCAAAAGCTGGTTGCGACAAGCGCGCAATGGCAGCTTGTTTATGTGTCATCCAGGTCATGCCTCTACCGATGCGGAAGATGTCATAAAAAAAGCGCGATTGGTTGAGTTCAATTATTTTCACAGTACTGAATTTTTAGCAGATCTTCACAACCACAATGTACAACTAAGCAAATGGAATAGGCCTCAGCACTAATCCATTTCTTTGTGCATCAAAATAAAAAAGAGCGCAATCAGCGCTCTTTTTTTAACTCAACGCAATCACTATTGAATTGTATAAGTCGTAGGTGTTGCTGCGGCGCTGCATTTTCCGTTACACACACTTGGCAAATCAAAACTATAAACACGTCCACCATTTATCAACTCGTCGTTTACATCTCGCACACGAATTTGGAAATGAGTTGAACCGCCTTGCAAAATATAGGCTTGACCCATATCCGTATTCATTGGCATTGCCGTCCATACACCATTGATCAATTGCTCCACTCCGTGAATGCCGTTTTTCAAATGGTTAATGGAAATAGCAGGCCACCACACTTCTGCACCGGCCATAAAATAAATACTGATATCGCCAATGTAATTAGGCGCATCAATATAGTGCCAGGAAATTTTGCGATTGTTGTCGTGGTCTGGCAGTAAATTTACCGTAGTGCCATTCAATGCAAATAAATTCATGGATGCTAAAGAAAAGTCCAAATGGTAACGGCTATCGCGACACCAGGCGTTATCGTCACCACAAGAATCTGCAACCAACATATCTTGCGTTGCTCCTTCAAGACCGTCTTTCACCCAACCTAAACCACCGCGACAAAACGCTTGCCCCTGTGCGCCATCATTAAGTCCACTGCAATATTCTTGAATACTTACACGAACCCAACGACCACAGTTTTTACCGTTATTAAATTCGCCGAGATATTTCAGATTATCGCCACTCAATGGACGCGTATAAAAACTATAAACACCGGGCGTATTAAATACGTTGAGCGCAACAAAACTTTGGGTTTCCAATTTGTCTTGCGGAATTCCACAACCGCCGTAAGGTACACCCAAGCCATCAAAATGCGTAGCCATTCCCACAAAGTCACTCACTGCTGAAGAATTTACCGAGCTGGATGAACTGGAATTTTTTACGCTTGAAGTCACGCTCGACGATGAAACCGCAATTGACGAACTAACACTGGATTTCGCAGAGCTCGCTATAGAACTGCTCGCTGAACTTTTCGCCGAACTGGTCGCCGACGAACTGGTGTCGCCAACCACACCGTAAGGCGCAGGTTGTGCCGCACAGGTCACACGCGCAATACAACTTTTATTATTTTCATAACCCCAACCGCTCACCGTAGTTTCACACAAAGGATACAAAGTGCCGTACCAATTACATTGTGCAGTTGTCGTAGAACTTGCACTGGAAGCCACAGAAGAAATAACACTGGAAGATGAAGACTTAATCGAACTAGCAACCGCAGAACTCACTACAGATGAACTTGATATTTTGGAAGAAACAACGGCAGAAGAACTCGCTGTAGAAGCAATACTCGAACTTGTTTTTGAAGAACTCGTCGATGCAACGGAGCTCGCCGCTATAGAACTGGATGCAATAGTTCCTTCGCAAGCAGCACCACTCACACTCGGAGTTTCCGCAGCTGCGCCGCCTTTATTACCTTGAATTCCAAACTCAACCGATTGCCCCGGCTGAATAACACCGTTCCAATTGAGATTAGTCGCACTAAAGGGATTAGTACCTTTAAGTGTTGCATTCCAACTACTGGTCAGCACATCACTATTATATTTCCAACTAACAGTCCAACCATTAATAGCGGCTGTGCCTGAATTGGTAATACGAATAGCGCCGGTAAAACCGGTGCTCCATTGATTGGTTATCACGTAACTGCAAGATGCCGATGCACTTATAGATATAGCCGATAATGCGATAGCAGCGCTCAGCCCCAAGCAAACTCGTTTAATTCGTGTTGAGTATTTTTGTTGCGATATAGCACCAGCCGCCGCTGATGCAGAATGAGATAGATACATATGCAATTCCTGAGTGAATTGAAACCCACGGGAGTCTCAACAAATTATCGTTTTACAGCTCGCGCTGTCTTCAGGACACCAAGGCAAAGCGACACCAATATTCCAGACGAATAAAATTCACCAGAAAAGACTGGAATGCAAAAACCTTTGTGCAAATTATCTAGCCAAACAATATGAATTTTTCCCTGGCAGTTCGCCTATTTTTATTAACCTCATTACCATAACACCAAATGGTTAGTAGGTAGGGCTTTAAGCCCGCTATGCTAAACCAAGCCTCTTATAATTGCACATAATTTAAAAACACTAAATTCACAACACCAAACGATAGAAACGCAAGAATGAATAATTTTCTGCGCAACAACGCACAATTCTACACAGCCAAATTTTCTCCTCATAAAAACACCCTATTCAAAGAACTTTATATTTTAAGGTACTGGTTCACAAATAATTATTTAGCCAATCAAAATCTATAAGCAGTTCGCAAATATACTCAACACTAATGTCGGTTAAGGTCTTATTAAGGAAAAAATTGTTTAGACTAGGCATGTTATTGCAAAACATGCATTTTAAGTGTGAGGAGTAAACATTATGAACAAGTCAATGCTTATAGGCATAGTACTCGGCGCTGGTGTTGCAACCGCCGGCGGTGCGATTGCCAGTTATAAAATATTTAAAGAACCTGACAGTGCTGAAGTACTCAAAGCACAAGCCATCACCAAACAAGTGAAAATACCGCACAAAGAATGCGAAGACAAAACCGTAGTACACCAACGCGAAGTAAAGGATGAAAACCGTATTGCTGGTAAAGCTATTGGTGCAGTTTTGGGTGGTGTATTAGGCCATCAAGTTGGTGGTGGCAACGGTAAAAAAGTCGCTACAGTTGCTGGGGCTGTTGCCGGCGGTTACGCAGGAGATCGCGTACAAGATAATATGCAGAAAAAAGATACTTACACCACAGTTGAAAATGTATGCACAACCACTTACGAAAGCCGCGAGGAAATTACCGGCTACGATGTTACCTATAAATTGAAAGGCAAAGAATCAGTCGTGCGCATGTCTTACGACCCCGGCGCAAAAATTCCGCTAAAGAATGGCCAATTGGATTTAACACCACCAACCAATCAATAAGCGGCAAACCCACTGCAGCAGCCTCAAATGGAACTTGCTGCAGCAAGCGGTTACGTCGAATTTGATTAGGTGAAATTATTGGCAGACGATTAATATTTTTGTGTGCTAATTCAACCTGCAGCCCGAAATAAATGTCGGGCTTTTTTATGGAAAAATTTTTAACTTAATAGATAACAGCTCCTTAAGAAACTACGGTTATACATCTTATTTCTATTGAGTGTATATTCATAGGATAAAGCAAGTTCATTCAGATTCACTTCATAAATATCTGCTAATCTGAAATTGCTTCTCCAGTATTGAGCTTGCTACATCGACCGATGCGGCAAAATAATCGAGAAAACCATCATGAAAAAATATCTGATTTCTTTCGCTGTAGCTGCAACACTTATTTCCTCTTCTTCATTTGCTGCATTAAATAGTTACTTACAAATTAAGGGCAGCAAAGGTTCATCTCAAGTTGTTAGTTGCCCTAATGGTGCTTGTGTAGTTCCCAGTTTAGTAGCCGACACCTACACAGTTTCTGTTGTAGATGCCCAAGGCAAACCCGTCACTCCAACCGACGCAATGAGCTGCGATGTTAAATCACCACGCGATGCAGCGTCTGGTATGGCGAGCGGAAAACGCATGCATAAACCGTTTACCATTACCAAAGAGTTGAGCACATCTTCACTTGAGGTTAGTCAGGATGAAACCAACCTCAGTATTACTTGCTCAAGCAGTGCAACTCCGCCCGCATCTCCCGTAGCTGCTGAAGCAAGCACTGCAAAAACGGCAACCTATGATTTAAAAGCGGCTAAAAAATAAGTCGCTATAAAATCTGTATCCAATAAAAAAGCCCTCTAAACGAGGGCTTTTTTATTCATATTTATTTAATGCTAATCAGACACTAAACTGGTACAGGTCCCGTACTTTGACGCACAATTAATTTGTGCGGCAGTATACGTTGCACACCTTGCATTTTTTCACCATTGAGTTGTGGCAATAACAATTCCATACAGGCAATGCCAATTTCTGTAAGTGGTTGTGCAATTGTAGTTAACGCTGGGTAGCAATATTCTGATGCAGTAATGTTGTCGAACCCCATCACAGATACATCATCGGGAATTTTGTAGCCCATTTTCAACAGGGTTGAGATGCAACTAAAACCCATCTCATCGCTAAAATTAAAAATAGCAGTGGGTCGATTCGTTAAAGCCATCAATTCGCGCGTAGCAATTTCGGCTTTTTTCTGCGAGTAGTCGGCAATAGTCACTAATTCTTCTTCGTAGGTAATACCTGCTTTTTCAAGTGCGCGCTTGTAACCTTCCATGCGCGAAAAGGTACTGGGAACTGACATATTGCCCGCAATAACCGCAATGCGTTTATGGCCGAGCGATATTAAATAATTCACTGCATCTTCAGCAGCGGCGGCGTTATCAATATTAATTTTATCCAAACCGGCGAGCGGAATATCTTCACAGGCATTGACCAGTGGCGGCAATTGATCTGCCAAGGGAATTTCAGGATTCACATCAAACGGCAAGCGCGAGCAAAATAGTAATATTCCATCGACTTGGCGAGTACTCACCATTGCTGCAAATGAACGCTCGCGCGATTCCATTTCTTGGGTATCGCCCAATAAAAGATTGTAACCATTTTCGAGCGCGATGTTTTCAATGGCGCGAATCACAGGGTAGTTAAAACTGCTGATTACATCAGGAATGATAGCCATGAGGTTATTGCTTTTGGATTTGCGCAAACTCACGCCCAAACTATTGGGGGTATAACCGTATTTTTTTACCGTTTCCATCACGGCGTTGCGGGTTGCTTCGGTCACCAACTCCGGGTGACGCAGCACCCGCGACACAGTTGCGGGAGATACATTCGCTTCTTTGGCGATGTCTTTAATGCCAATCATATTTATACCTGCACCCATTTTTTGGGTTTATTTATTGTCGTAGGAGAGTCCTGCTCTGGTCATTAAGAGACTAACCTAAATTTGTCGTCTGACCAAACAATTGGCAAAGCCCTGCTCCAAAATGCGGACTTTCATCACTATGTTCAGGATAATAATGAAAATATGCCAACTTTAAAAACAAAAAGCGCAGGTTGCTGCCAACCTGCGCTTGTTTGAACTGCCTTACAGGCTGATTAAGTGATTACCAACCTGTATTGCCTGTGGTTTTGTTAAAGAAAGAGTTTGCTGCGCCACCCGCGTTGAGCGGAGCTATAGCCGAGCCGGAAACTTTCACACCTTCAAAGTTCACCTGACCGCGACCGCCGCCATCCAACACTTCAATGCCATAGGTACCGGCATTGGTAATGGTGATATTGCGCAGCGTAACGTTTCTCAGCACTGCGGCATCTGCAGCAGCCAATATTTCCGGCGAGAACTTCTCACCTGCTGGAACATAGGCCGTACCGAACCCTCGGAACTCAATACCTGAATAGGTTGGGTCGATAATATTTACGTTTTCGACGAGGATGTCATTCACGTCGCCTTCGCGTAAATAGAACTTGAGCGCGCCGTGTTTCCACACATTGCCATTCTCGAAGAACATTGGCCCACCCGCACGGATCAGGTCGATATTTCTGAAAGTCGTCAACCCTGGTCCAAATGGATAAGACGAGAATTCGTTGTCAATCAGAATGCCTGGATAAGTCAGAACGTCCTCACACTTCAAGTTCTCGAAAGTGTTGTCATAACCGCCGTAAGCCGCGAAGCAGTTGGCGCGCCATGGCATTTGCACCGTCAAATTGCGGAAGGTGTTGCCGTGGCCGATACCTTGGTCTGGAGCATTTTTAGCTTCAGGCTTAATGAAGTTCGGGCCAGCATTTACGGTTTTATCGCGCACCCAATGGGTCCATTGGATCGACCAAACTACCGCCGCATCATCACCGGTGTTACGGAAATGCGAGTTCTCCACCACACTGTTTGAAGTACCGTTATCCAGATTCACACCGTCGGCGTAGGTATTGCGAATACGTACGTTGCGAATGGTCAGGTTGTCAGTCGGTTGAGTTTGATACGGTGGATCATTGCCTACCCAGATTGCACCCACAACGTGTTCAATCCACATATTCTCAATCACCGAACCTACACCCATAGGGCCAGCGAAAGCTTTTTGTACGCCTTGTGATTCTTCAGCACGGGCTTTTGATTCACCGCGAATCGAGAAATCACCGAACACACATTTCACCGGGCCAACACAGAAGAAGATGGACTTAGGGCCTCGGATGGTGGTGTACCACATACCAGCACCGCGAATTTCAGCGCCCTTGTTATCCATACCGGCATTGCCAGAATTTAATTTCAAGGCGAGATATTCACCGGGCGGGAACCAGAGTTTTGCACCACCGTTCATGATGGTAGAAATTTTATCGGCGTAATCCACACCACTGTTAGGAATAATCCCTAAGGTGGTCACGTCGGTAAATCCTGCTGGCATAGTTGCAGGTGGCGCAACTTGTTCCAAATCGACCAAATCAACTACATAGAACGCCGCAGTGTCTTGTGAGTCGCGTTGGATTTTTACTTCAGCACCTTGTGGGATTGGATCGGTCAGCACCGCCACTTCATCGAAGAAAGTGTGTGGTTGCTCTGCCGGGGTATCCACGATGGGGTCGCCAATCAAACCACCTTTGTATGACCACGAATATTTTGAAGTCAAGGCAAGTGATTTCACGCGAGTACCATTAACGTACAAACCTAAAGTCGCATCTTGTCCACCACCCAATGCAGAGTCTGGAATTGAGTAACGCAGTACCACAGAGTTTGCCGGCGCAGTGGTGGTAATCGCTACGTAATCGCCAGTCTTATCGAGTTGCACAGCACTGCGACCAATGGCTTCGGCTTGGATAACATTTTTATCCCACTTGGTGCGGTTAGGTGCTAAGACTTTTGCATTAGTGCGGCCATTTTCCAATTGGTATTCAACCCAAGGCACTGCATAACCACGCGTAGAAGCGATGCTGGATGTTGAAGAACTTGAAACAGAAATTACACTGCTCTTCGAACTCGCTGAACTTGGTGTAGATGAAATCACCGATGAAACAGCGCTAGACGTTGACGAACTTTTTGAAGACGCAATTGACGATGATACTTTTGACGAAGATGCAATCGAAGAAGAAACACTTGAACTCTTCGATGACGAGGACACAGCAGCACTTGAAGTAACTCCACTTAATGGAACCAGTTGCCACTGCGCACTTTGCCATGCATCGTAAATGGTACCGATTTGAATTGAACCGGTTTGGTTTTCTACGTGCATAAATTGCGTGGTCAACCAACGGCTGCGAATGCGCACATAACCATCGCCCGTATTTTCAATTGTCCACTTGGAGCTATCCCAAGTTGCCTGGCGTGGTGTGGACTGCACTGAACCATTGTTGCTTTCGATATTTAAATATTCGCCCGTTGCCGAGTTGCGAATTTCATATACACCGCTGCCAACCGATTCCAAAACCCAATGGGAATTAGCGCCGCTTTGTGCAACATAATTTGCGTTGGTGCCGCCATCATTGATGTAAGCGTGCGACCAGCGATTCACTATGTCATAACCAGAAACAACGGGCGCAACAGAAGACGATGATGAGGATGTAGTTACAGCTGAAGACGCTGTGCCACCTACCGGATTAAATTTCCATTGTGCACTTAACCAGCTTGCATCGATAGTGCCGTACTGCGCAAAACCATTTTGGTTTTCAACATGAATATATTGTGTTGATTGCCAACGGTTCCTAACGCGCACGAAAGTACCATCAACATTTTCCAATTGCCACTTCGAACTATCCCAACCAACAGTGCGCGCAGTTGCTTGCACTTTGCCAGTGAGATTTTCAATGTGCATGTAATCGCCCGTGGCTTGGTTGCGAATTTCTACAAAGCCGCTACCAACATCTTCAGTTACCCACTGACACGCAGCACCTGATGATGTCACGCTGTAAGTGACCGAATCACCACCATCGCACAAATAAGTATTTTGCCAACGGTTAGTAATGGTGAATGCACCTGTTGCCGGCGGTACACTTGAGCTGGATTTGCTTGAACTTGTAGTTGCAACACTGCTGGATGTTTTTGAGCTGCTGCTAGTGGTTGCTATAGAACTTGCTGACACTACCGAGCTTTTTGAACTGCTAGTTGCTGCGACACTCGTTGAACTTTGTGAGCTACTTGCCACGCTATTAACAGAGCTGCGGCTGCTAGAGGTGCCACCATTTGACAAAGGCAAAAAGTTCGCGACTAAATTAAAGCTAGTGTTTTGGTTAACCATGTTGCCATCTTCAGTGTTGCCGATGTAAACATTATTAAAGGTTGCTCCACCACCATTAGCTTCGCCGTACAAACCTACACCGCCGTAGACGTTTGCGGGAACATTGCGCACGGTTGCATCCAAACCAGTTCCATCAATAGTGGTGTTATTAAACACAATATTGGTGAAGCTATTGCCAACCATTTGCACCGCATGGCGCTGTGAATTTTTAATGTAAATATTATCGAACTGCATGTTGCGCACGCCGCTCGGCGTATTGAATTCAATTGCGCCGCGCTTCTGGTGCCACAAATCGTAGCTGGTACCGCAGTTATAAATATCCACATCGTGAATTAAATATTTTCCTTCAGTGCTAAAGGTGTAGCCAGGGAAATCTGTAGTGAAACGAATTGCCGAACCACCAAAGCAATCGCGAATTAGCATGTTGTGTACTTGATGATTTTTACCACCAAAGATAGCAACGCCACCGGCGCGGAATTGATGTTCAACCGTGTTGTAACGGAAAATATTATTCGTTTCTTCCGGCACTGCAGGACTATTGGAAGGCCACATAGCCAAACCGTCATCACCACCGTTACGAATATTGGTTTGTTCAACCACAGAATTCATAGTGCCCTGCGAAAAGTTAACACCGTCTGCATAGTTGTTGCGGAAGCGGGCTTGTGAAATTACAAGGCCGTCGGTGTAATCCACAGGATAAGGTGCATCATAACCACCTAACCATGCCCCCACTTCAAAATGCTCAGCCCATACGCGCGTGAACTTGGAATTTTTGCCCCAGGTTCCCATAAAGGCTTTGTAGATCATGTACTCACCACCCACAGGGCAAGCCATGTTGCGACACAAACGCTGGTTGTTTACAGTGCTGAAATAAATGTCAGACACTTCAACACCATTCACGCGCGCAAGAATACCACCGCTAAATTGTGCGGGGTTTGAATAGTTAATATTGGTGTACCACATACCAGCACCTTTAATGCCGATATTGCTGGTATTCAACACAACTTTGTTATCAAAATCCCACTTACCTGGCGGCAAATAAACGCCGGTTCCTGCGGCAGCGGCCGCAGCAACTGCAGAATTAAATGCAGCCAAATCGGAATTGCCATCGTTAGGAACACCACCGAAATCAGCAATAGAAACATAACCTGCTGGCTTTTGAATTACAGCGGGTACAGCTTCCGTTTCAATAAAATCTATGCCATAGGCATTGCTGTCGTTGGTTTTCTTTTGGATTCGAATTTTATCGCCGGGATTTACGGCGTGATTCAATTGAAAGTGCGTCTCATCAAAACGCATTGCAATGTAATCAGTACCGGCAAAAGGCGTTGGAGTATTTTCCGGCTCTTTGTTTAAAAAATATTGCCAGGCCCAGCGCGATGTCACTGCAACGGTCTTATCAAATTGTCCGTTAACATATACATCTACTTCGCCGTTCAAACCTTTGCCGTCGGCAGAATCAGGCATGGTATAACGCATGGTCACACCGTTACCGGCAGTACTCACGGTAAATTCAACGGAGCTTCCTGCACTCGGTAAATTCACATATTTTTGCTGCGATGCTTCAGATGCAGTGCTTGCAATATCAAAATTAGTGGTTTGTAAAATCTGCGCATTATTAAGCACACCTAAATCAGCCTCATAACGCGTATAAGGCATAAGGGTTGCACCGCGATCTGCGCTTTGCGCAAGCGCTTCTGCGCACAAGAATATTTGTAAAGCCGTGAGCCCCACACCTAAATAAGTGCGGGCGGTAATACCGCCGGGTTTACGATCAATACCCCCGGACGAACCGGAATAAATTTTCATTATGTTGACCTCGTTATTAATATTGTAACAATGAAAGCTGTTATAGGTTGACTATGTAATGGGTGTTCTAACAACTACACTTGCATTCGCAACAGCACCAAAATGCCATTGCAAATTCTGTATGTGAAAAAACGCCATAGAGATATGACATTCACAGAAATTCGAATTGTCGTGCTTACAATGAAAAACAATGGCTCTACAAAATTAGATGATGAACATAGCCGACCATAAAATTCAGCATCTAATTAAAATAGAGCAGCTACTGCATGGCATCAAAAAATAAAATTATTCGAAACCAAACTGCTCTGAAGGGGGAGGACTCCTAAGCACATCCAACAGAAAAATCCCTATTTCTTACTCACAACAAAATCGAAAAAAATATTATTATTTTTATAGAGGGGCTACATTGAGCCCCATAAACACTTACAAATAATTTAAGAGCTGTTAACGAAACAGGTAGCGCTATTTAACTTCCAGCAAACTCACTGCGAAGCCACCACCCGGAGCCAAGTTCACATTGATATGATCTTTAGCCGTCACTACTCGCTCTTCAATTTCATAAGCTTCAGGATTCGTAAGGTAGTGCGCATCTTTAGCGTCCTTATAAATTCGCGCCTTATAGCTTTTACCTGCATCGAGGAACGAGAAATTAATTGTGGTAGCGCGTGCATATTCATTGGTAATGCCACCCACGAACCAATTGTTGCCATTGCGTTGCTTTCTTGCGATTGTGACGTACTGACCAATTTCGCCTTCTAACACACGCGTTGTTTCCCAGTCGGTTGTGACATCGCGAATAAATTGAAATGCATCGAGATGCTTCTCATAATTCTCAGGAAGATCACAGGCCATTTGCACTGGCGAATAAATCACAACATACAAGGCAAGTTGGTTCGCTAAAGTTGCATTAACTTGATTTTGTGGGCGTGATGGCAAAGCCAACTGAAACACACCGGGAGTGTAATCCATTGGACCAGCCAGCAAACGTGTAAACGGAATAGTCGGAAGATGATTAGGTGGATTGCCGCCATCTTTTGACCAGGCGTTATATTCCTGGCCACGCGCAACCTCGCGCGAAATTATATTGGGATAAGTTCTACGCTCGCCGGTATCTTTTACCGTTTCGTGTGCGACTAAAGCCACGTGATGCTTAACCGCCATATCAATTACTTTTTGTTGATGCTCAACAAAACGCTGACCGTGATGATAAAAACCATTGGTTAACATCTCACCCGATTCAACATACCCTGTCTTCACCGCTTTCATGCCGTGATCTTCAAGGAATTGATAAGCCCCCTCCAATTGACGCTCGTAATTATCAACCCCCGCGCCCGTCTCATGGTGACCAATAATGTAAATGCCTTTTTCCTTTCCGTAGCGGCTCAACTCATTAATATCGTAATCAGGTGTTGGCGTCGTGAAATTAAATTTGTCGCCGTTTTTCCACCATTCGCCATCCCAACCTTCATTCCAACCTTCAACCAATACACCAGAGAAACCATATTTAGCCGCGAAGTCGATATATTTTTTAGTATTCTCCGTGGTTGCACCGTGACGAGGACCTGTTGCCCAAGTGGTTTTATCCAAATGCATTTCCCACCAGATACCAACATATTTTGCAGGCTTCACCCAACTCACATCACCCAATTTATTCGGTTCGTTAAGATTCAAAATCAAATAGTTGGTAATTAAATCACCTGCGCTTTTGCCAATTTGTAAAGTACGCCAGGGTGTTACCGCAGGAGTTTTTAGCTTTACTTTTACCGGCGTGGTTTTTGTAAGAGGAACCAAGGCGGCAGTAATTTTTCCGTCGGCAGCACCAGACTGCAAATTCATGGTTGAATAATTATGCAGCGCAGCTTCATGCAAACTCAAATACAAACCGGAAGCAGTTTTGAGCGTAACCGGCGTGTGCACCAAGCCCATTTTATTAACATTGGTGTTGCGATAGAGATATTCATACTGCTCACCCGCAAGCGCAGGAGTCCACCAAGCGGAACTTTCTTCTGCAATATTGAATTGCGTCAACTCATCAGTGATTTCAAAATTGCCAAGATTAGCTTGCTTGGGAAACTCATAGCGAAAACCTACCCCGTCATCGTAAACGCGAAACACAATATTCAGGCGACGTTTTAGGCCTGCCGTTTCCTGTAGCGCCACACTCAATTGGGAGTAAGCGTTTTTAATAAAGTGCTCTTCACCCCAAGGCTGCTCCCAAGTTTGATTAGATGCGCTGCGTTTAGCAGACACTTCAGCAAGACCAGTTGCTATAGCGCTGCCGTCATCCAACTTAAACCCCAAAAGCGAGTCTTTAATGACCACGTGATTGTTCGCGTAAGTACGGTAGGCCGGCTGACCAGCATCGGTCAGGAAAAACTCAACCTTCACTTTTTTAGTGGGTGAATAGACTTCCTCTGCCGCCATTGCAGATACGGATAATAACGATACCGATAGAAATGATAGGGATAAAAAAAGCGCCGAAATTTTTTTCATTATTTTAGTCACAAAAAATAATTAGTATTTTTCATTTTAGCCACCACAAACAGCAGCAAAAACCATCCGATAAAATGATTCGCCCTTACAAAATTAGCTGCAATCATTAATGAATGAATCATAGATACTTAACGCGAGCCGTGTCTATAGC
>JAGKXD010000119.1 GCA_021151525.1 Cellvibrionaceae bacterium
TTTCTATTCCTTTTACAATTTTCTCAATGATGGAATCGAGCGGCTTGTCATCCGCGGGCATCTCAACTTGAGAGTCGGTTTCTACTTTTGTTTTGGTGAGTGATTGTGCGTGTGAAATGCTGTAATAAAACAGACTAACAACTAAGATTAAGCTCAAGTAGTTGTCTGTTATGCCAAGCGGGTATCTAAAGAAAAATGTGATGAGACTTATTGATAGTGTCCATGCGCCGGTAAACACAATGCCCAACGTTAAATAATATAACCATTCCACCGCGGGCTCGTTAATTTCTGAGTAGTGCTCTTTTAGTCTGGCTCGATATTTTATAAAGGTAACCAAAGCTGAAATGAAATAGGCCAACGGAATTATTTTAATGGCGTACCACACACTATTGGTCGCTAGTTCAAGTGTTCGTGGCATGTGAGAATTGGTGTAGCGCATGTCATTTACATCAATACCAAAAAACGCCAAAAAAATAAAAGACGCTAATATGGGTAGGATATGAACGAAGTGATATTTTTTGAGTTTGAATTTTTCTTCGGTAATGCTGCGAACATATAAATAGAGAGCGGGTCCCTTTATGATCAGCGATGCTACGTACAGATAAGGTGTAATGACGATGAGTAGTGCAGAAAGATGCAGGTACATATTCCATATCAACATTATGCAAATATGACTGATCGTAAAGCTGATAAAAAATATCGCTAATAATTTTTTCGTCACTAGATTTTGTACGGGTAAAACGGGTTGGAAGAGGGCGAGGATTAAGCTTAATCCTATGGTGATAATGAGTGCTATATCGTTCAGGTTAAAAATGGGGTCGAGCATTGATACCTACCTGACGGTTAAGGTTAGTGTTTATTAACTACATGTTAACCCAGAAATATAATCGAATATATATTCTTTGTGTTGTCTTTCTAGGGGGTATTTAGGATCGTCCTATTGGTAAGATCTTGCTGATTGCTAAAGGAATTGATACTTAGGTTTTTGGGAAGGGTGTCATTTTATTGAATAACTGGTTTAGGGGTGCTTCTCGCAGAGCTAGTTGAGGAATTATTAAGGGTTGTTCTTACTTATAATGGCAATTTTAATCGTTGCTTTGGTGTGGTCGTTAAAAGAACAGAATAGTTTGTATGTATGAAGCATATTGGAATGCAAAACAACACTGCAAGTGGTGCCCTAAGGAAAAGCCATTGTTATAAAAATGTGGAATAAAAAATCCCCAAATGTTCATTTTGGGAGGATGACTTTAAAGTGGCGCATTGCTTGGGATGCATGTCGATATGGTCTAGTGTTAGGGGTGTGGAGTGTTTGCATAAGCTAATCTAAAGCTGTGAAAAATGGATTGCCTGTCGTTTCAGAAATAACTCGAAGTCTAGAGGTATCGAGGATTTCCTCCGGTTTTATAAGTTAATAGGTTGTTTTATTCATGAGTATAAGTGATAACTTGGATGAGCTATATGAGGCGGCGCAAGTTGCTATATTCGAACATCGCTATGAGTACGCGCACAAATGTTTGATGGAAATTCTTAGGTGCGATTCGAATTTTGCTGACGCCTATTTTTTATTGGCGCGGATTGCAAATACATTTAAAAACTTCGATAAAGAGATTGCTCTTTTACATAAGGCGGTCGAACTAAATGCAACAAGCGCGGAGTATTTTGCACACCTTGCTAAAGCTTATGCCATAAAAGGTGATGTAAAAAAGGCCTATGAATTCATAGGCCATGCTTGTGGGATTGGTAGCGAGGATTCTCTTACGCTGGATACTATAGGCATAGTTTTCAATCGACTGAATATGTATAAAGAAGCTTCAGTCTATTTTCAAAAGGCTGTAGCAACGAATAAAAGTAATTGCGGAATATATTTTAATTTAGGAGCAACTCTAAAATTTTGCGGCGATTTTACAGGCGCGCGTGATGCTTTTGAAAACGCAATATCCTTGAGTCCGAATTATTATAAGGCACACGCAGCCTTAACTAGTTTGGGCGGAATTTCCGCGGATAATAACCATGTAATTAGGTTGCAAGCTTTATTGCAAGCAATTGATAACACGGATGATTTACTTCATATCTGTCATGCTCTATCAAAAGAGTATGAGGCGCTTGGTGACTATGATAAAGCCTATGCATTTTTGGAGAAGGGAAAGCAAGCCAAGCTGGAGTCATTTCCGTATGATATAGAAAATGATAAAGCTATATTCACAGCGTTGAAAAAGTATTTTTCAGGCAATGTGTTTCCTAATTCCAATATGCTTGGCGAGGGAGCAATATTTGTTGTTGGTATGCCGCGGTCGGGAACGACTCTGGTTGAACGAATTATTTCCAATCATTCAAAGGTTGCCACCGCCGGCGAACTTCCCAATTTTGGCATGATTGCGAAAGCTTTGGCTGAATGTAACTCTAATTCGTTAATTGATGAAGATTTAATTGCGAATTCAGCTGCGCTGGACTTTAAAAAGCTTGGCAGTATGTATCTTGATAGTATTTTGCATTTAAAGCAGGGGCATGATTTTTTAGTCGATAAACTGCCGTTAAATGTGTTGTATGCTGGTCATATTATTCATGCTTTGCCAAAAGCAAAAATTGTTTGTCTGGATCGCAATCCGCTAGACACTATACTGAGTAATTATCGTCAGTTATTTAGTTTTGGTGAAATGACTTACGGATATTCGCTAAGCTTAACAACTACAACACAATATTACATCGAGTTTAAAAATCTAATTGAATTTTGGCGGTCGAGATTCCCCGATAATTTTTATATTGTTAATTATGAGTCTTTGGTAAAAGATCCTGCCACAGAAGCGAGAAGGCTAATTGAGTTTTGTAATTTGACGTGGGAAGAAAGTTGTCTATCCATAGAGAAGAACAGTAATCCTGTAGCAACTGCAAGTTCAGTGCAGGTACGTGCACCAATTTCAGATAAATCTGTAGGACAATGGAAACATTACGAATCCTATGTAGGGGAAGTGAAAAAGTTGTTGTGTGACAGCGGTTTGTTAAAATTGTAGAAAGTGCAATCTAAATCTCGTGAGCTCTGGCTTGAGCTTCAATTGCTTTTCATTAGCATTAAATTAACGCGTTGCTGGTGCAGTTTTTTACGATGTATTTTGCTTGCGTTAATCTTCGCGAAAAATGCAGGTGTAGAAAATAAATTCTACACATGCTGTTAACTTCCGCTAATACTTGAAGCCGAGTCTAACGCAGTATCCAAAAACCGCCTAAGTTTGAATCAGGTAGAAAGGTTTCAAGCGCTGCGCTGGTTGAATCGATTTTCACCTGCTCCAAAATTCCAAACACACTGTTTCCTTGGCAATCAACCTATTTAAGTTTGGGGATAGTTTCTGGCTGACTTGTCCGCTAATTGAGCAGGGCGTATTGCCAGAGATTTTCCCATCCTTAAAGGCTTGAGTTGTGGTGATGCCAAAAGCCCCCATAGGGTCAGTAGCAAAATGGCCACTAAAGAAAATAGACCAATAAAAAGGCGACGCGATAGGGGAGTGGCAGTGAGCATAGATCAGCAGTGAGTCTTTAAATAAGACAGATTATGTGTAAATTGTTACATTTTTGTTGCGGGGAGGAGGGCAGCGCTGAGTGGCGGTTAAGGCAATAAAAAAGGCCGCAAACTCTCATTTGCGGCCTTTTTGAATATGGTGGCTAGAGGCGGGATTGAGCCGCCGACCCCAGCACTATGAGTTCTGTTAGCTCATCCATACATAAACATAATCTGGGTAAATCAAAGACTTGTGTACGTGATGCCACATGACGCACCGCGTAAAAACTTGAAATATAATGATTCTGTGGCAATTATCTGACCGATATTCCAATGTAAATAGAATAATCACGGAGCCTCGCGCAGTAGGAGAAAAGGCCATTTTATTGTTAGGGGAGATCGATAAATTCGTTATTTTAAAAAGTGTTGGGCTTGTGGGTTAAGCTATATTCGCTCTTAATTTGTGATTATCTTCATTGTTAATATTTTTTTATGCCTGAGATTCCAATATGACCTTAATTCTGACTGTGAATGGAAAAAACTCTGTTTGGATGCTGTCAGACCGCAGGCTTTCTTTTGGAAATCGACCTCCAAAAGATGATGCTTGTAAAGTCATGTTCCTAGAAGCCAAGGATAGTAAGGCAATTTTGGGTTATGCAGGTTTGGGGCAAAGTATAGCTGGAATGGAACCCTCAATTTGGATGAGCAATGTTCTTAGAGGTATAGATGCTCCCTTGGAGCATACTTTAGAGATATTGGCTCGAGCAATTAAAGACCAGCTTCCAAAACATCTTGCATCCTTCCCTAAAGGTATAACTCCTCATCATGCAATTTACATAACTTCATTTGTTGATGAAAAACCTATGGCATATATTTTTGAAGTGGCTTTATCACCTAACAGATTTGAGGTAAAAATTTTAAACTCTCGGTACTTTAGGGATAAAATTGGAGGAAGTCCTCCGAAATTTTTTTTGGGTGGTAGTGGTGCCCAGTATCTTTTGAGCAATAGAAAAAAGTGGCAACGACCACTTTTACATCTAATATCGGCTTATGATGCTGGAAAAGTTAGTCCATCCAAAGTATCGGATTATTTGGCAAAGTTAAATAATGATACATTTGAATATTATAAAACGAAGGACAAATTTGTTGGTCCAAGATGTATTGTTGCTTGGAGAAATAACTACGGTGGATTTTACAATGGGGGTGGTGGACAAGAATTTTATACTAATTGCAAAAAAGATATTAACGGATGTCAAATTCCGACGATTGTAGGCGGGATTGATTTAAATGCAGTTTTTAATGTAACTAGGCCTCATACAATTAGGCAATTTATCAATTTACAAAATGGTATTGAGGAAGACCAGCAGTATGTTACTGATCAAATTAATGCAGAATTAGCATTATTGCCGGATTCTCCTAACACTCACTTTCCCTAGTTCTACGATAATTTTTTTAATTAAAACTCATTCCCGCATCTCTACAAGCATTATCTCTGTGGTTTTTATCGCTAGTTAATTTTGTTTTATTAAACTCATTGTTCCAAACTTGGCAAGTTTCAATTCGCTTTTTTTGAGCCTCTACGGCACTTTCATTTTTGATTCGATTGGCTTCTGCAATTCGTTTTTGTTCGGCTTGGTATTGTTCTTGTTGGTGAGCTATTTCAGCATTTCTGGCTGCTAAGTTTTTTGCCTCTGTCTCCATTCGCTGAGCCGTTATTTTTTCTTCTGCTTTTAACTTATTTTCGGCTTCAGCTAAAGCGATTTTTGCGGTGTAAGAGGCTACTTCAAATTCTATGTAGTCACTGATAAGTCGGGAGGTGGTAAGAGCAATAAATAGAGTAAGTCCCCATGCTAAATAATTGGGCTTTTCTGTGCGGTAAATTATTTGATCACGTATTGCGGTAATAGCCTCTTTCATTTTCCATTCTCCTTCATGGCCACCTTGGCCGCAATTATTAAGCCTTCCCTGGATTTCCCGAGTCTTCAAGGGCTTTGGGTTATTAGATTTATCCGGGGGTGTCTTCGGCCTTTTATCGTGCGTAAGCTAATTATAATCAGCTCTTGTTTGCTATCAGGGTATTCTAGGTTGTTGAGTATTTTCAAGCGGCAATAAAAAAGGCCGCAAACTCTCATTTGCGGCCTTTTTGAATATGGTAGCTAGAGGCGGGATTGAACCGCCGACCCCAGCATTATGAGTGCTGTGCTCTAACCAGCTGAGCTATCTAGCCATAGTCAAGGGCGCGCATTTTGGCGTTTGGGGCGGCTATTGTCAACCCTAAAAATGAGAGATTTTCATGGGCTTAGCGAACTTGGGTGCAAATCTGGCGTTTGGTTAGTGGTATAGTGCGCGGGTATTTTTAGGCGGCAATTTCCGCACTTGATTGTATTGTCCAAACCCCAGAATAGTTAAAGGTTCACGATGGAATTTCTCGATTTAAACCCCGCTAGTAAGGCCAGTGGCTTGGTTCATTTACCTGGCTCAAAGAGTATTTCTAACCGCACTCTGCTGCTTGCTGCCTTGGCGTCTGGCACAACTGAAATTCGTGATTTACTGAAATCTGACGATACTGACCGCATGCTGGAGGCCTTGAGTTCTCTGGGTGTAGGTGTGACTAAAACGGGTGAGAACGATTATTCCATTACTGGCACCGGCGGTAGTTTCCCTAATAAAAGCGGCAGCTCTGAAAATGGGGCAATTGATTTATTCTTGGGCAATGCGGGTACAGCGTTTCGTCCATTAACCGCCGCTTTAGCGCTGAGCGGCGGCACTTACAAGTTGCATGGTGTGGCACGTATGCATGAGCGCCCGATTGGAGACTTGGTGGATGCCCTGCGTCAAATCGGCGCTGATATTACTTATCTTGGCGAGCAAGGCTTTCCTCCTCTCTTGATCAAACCGGCAAATATCGCGGCCAACGGAGTAATTAAAATTCGCGGCGATGTGTCAAGCCAATTCCTCACGGCTCTGTTGATGGCCTTGCCGATGACGGGTAAAGAAACCCACATCGAAATGGTAAGCGAGCTTATCTCCAAGCCTTACATTGAAATCACCCTGAAGTTGATGGCGCAGTTCGGCGTTAATGTTGTGCGCGATGGTTGGGAGCGATTCACGGTTCCTGCGGCCGCTGGTTACAAATCTCCCGGTACAGTATTTGTAGAAGGCGATGCGTCGTCGGCATCTTACTTCCTCGCGGCGGGTGCTATTGGCGGTGGTCCGGTGCGTGTACAGGGTGTTGGCGCGAGCAGTATTCAGGGTGATGTTGCTTTTGCGGATGCGCTTGAAGCTATCGGCGTGACCATCACTAAGGGCGAAAATTGGATTGAAGCGTCTGCGCCGTCCTTACCGCTGAAAGCTTTCGATCGCGATTTCAATCATATTCCCGATGCAGCCATGACCCTCGCCGTGGTTGCGCTCTTTTGCGATGGTCCATCACGTTTAACCAATATCGCCAGCTGGCGCGTAAAAGAAACCGACCGCATTTCTGCTATGGCGACTGAATTGCGCAAGTTGGGTGCGATTGTGGAAGAGGGCGAAGATTGGTTGCGCGTAACGCCGGTCGAGAAACTAATCGCCAATGCCGCGATTGATACTTATGACGATCACCGTATGGCCATGTGTTTTTCCTTGGCGACTTTTGGCGGTGTGCCTGTGCGTATTAACGACCCTAAATGCACCGCAAAAACCTTCCCCACTTATTTTGATGTGTTTGCGTCAGTCGTTAATTAATCAGCGATTGCGAATGCGTATCTAACGGAGGCTAATGCCTCCGTTTTTATTCTTGCCGATGAATGTTTGAAAATATAAGGAGCTTGTTTAATGGCAATATTTGCCCTTGATTTTAAAGTGCGCGATTACGAATGCGATATGCAAGGCATAGTAAATAATAGTGTTTATCAAAACTATCTAGAGCATACGCGCCACGAATTTTTGTTAGCGCGTGGTGTGGATTTTGCGGAACTGGCGCGGCAGAAAATTAATCTCGTAGTGCTGCGTGCTGAGCTGGATTATAAAACTCCGTTGACGAGTGGCGATGAATTTTATGTAGATACAGTAGTAGTGCAATCATCGCGTGTGCGCTTTGATTTTTTGCAAAACATCTACCGCAAAAAAGATAACAAGTTGGTTTTGTCCGGAAAAATTACTGGCACATCGCTCAATGAACGTGGTCGTCCATTCGTGCCAGATGTTATTGCGGCGTTGATGGAATCGGAAGCTATTTCCGAATAGATAACTATGGCCGCACTAGAAAAGTGGGCTCGCTGACAACTTATGGTTAAGTGCCTTTGAGAAGATGACTGAGAAAAATTATGTTTGTGGGTTTTGATTACGGCACGTCTAACTGCGCCATGGCTTATGTTCACAGCGGTCAGTCGCGTTTGATCCCGTTGTATAAGGATAACGCTTTTGTGCCTTCCACACTTTATGCTTTTGAGCGCTCATTTATTGCCGAAGCTATTTGGCAGCAGTTGCCGGATGGTGACGATAAATTATTGTTTGCGAAAAGCCGTTCTTCATTGTTAGGCCAATCTCGCGCAGGAAAAGCAGAGCATTCCATTGCTAATGTGCGCGAAGGTTTATTTTTTGGGCAGGATGCTATCGAGCATTACATTGCAGCGCCCAGTGAAGGCTATTTCATTAAGTCACCGAAGTCTTTTTTGGGGGCTAGCGGTTTACGTCAGCAATCGGTAGATTTTTTTGAAGACGTTGTTGCCGCAATGATGCTCAATGTAAAAATCCGTGCAGAAGAACATTTAGCGCAATCTATCACGCAAGCTGTTATAGGTCGCCCCGTAAACTTTCAAGGTATAAATGCGCAGCACAGTAACCAACAGGCACAAGAAATATTAACCGCTGCAGGTAAGCGTGTTGGCTTTAAGGATATAGAATTTTTGTTTGAGCCACTTGCTGCGGGTTTTGATTTTGAAACGCGTTTAACCGAAAACAAACGTGTATTGGTGGTGGATATTGGCGGTGGTACTACCGACTGCTCCATGGTGTTGATGGGGCCAAAACATATTCAGCAGCTTGATCGCGCACAAGACTTTTTAGGGCATACAGGCGAGCGTGTTGGCGGCAACGATTTTGATATTCAATTCGCACAAAAGTTATTGATGCCTGAGTTCGGCATCAACTCACCGCTCACAACTGGCTTACCTATGCCGGTTATGCCATTCGTTAATGCAATGGCCATTAATGATATAGGTGCGCAAAGTGATTTTTATGATTTGAAAACAACGCACCTCCTCGAAAAGCTTATGCGCGAAACTACAGAGCCTTTGCTATTAAATCGCTTTCTAACGATGCGTGAAGGTAAGCATAATTTTGCAGTGGTGCGCGAAGCAGAAGGCGGAAAAATTTCACTCTCAATGCAAGATGATTGCGCGATTGATTTAAGTTTTATTGAAAATGGATTGCTGCCTGTTTGTACTGCAGCAGAATTTGCAGAAGTCAGTCAATCATTGCTGCAAAAAATAGCGGCGTTAATTACAGAGGCTGTAACCCAGGCGAGTGCGCAGCCGGATATTGTGTATTTAACAGGTGGCAGTGCCAAATCCCCGTTAATTCAGCGTTTGATTCGCAGTTTGTTTGGCGAGCAAATTGCGATTGTGGATGGCGATCATTTCGGCAGCGTTGCTGCGGGCTTGGGAGTATGGGCAGGGCGAGTGTTTAGGTAGTTGTTTTTTCTTCTTTGCCCCAGTTGTACAACTCAGGAAATAACCTTAACCATATGGCAACTACTAGCAAGGTGCCAATCCCTCCCACAACAACCGCTGGAACAACACCAAACCATTCAGCGGTAACGCCGGATTCAAATTCCCCCAGCTGGTTTGATGCCCCAATAAAAATTGAATTCACTGCACCTACACGCCCGCGCATTTCATTGGGGGTTTGCAATTGCACTAAGGTAGAGCGGATAACGACGCTGACCATATCCGCAGCACCCATCACAATCAGTGCGATAAGTGAAATCAAAAACCATTCGGACAAACCAAATATTAAGGTAGTGATTCCAAAAACCGCTACGCAAATAAACATGGTTCGGCCCGCATTTTTTTGCAGTGGATAGCGCGTTAAGTAAACTGCTAAAAACAATGCACCTATGGCGGGGCCTGCGCGTAAAAAACCTAAACCCAGTGCGCCTACGTGTAAAATCTTTTCAGCATAAATGGGTAAGAGCGCAGTAGCTCCGCCGAGTAAAACCGAAAATAAATCCAAAGAGATTGCGCCCAACACTACTTTGCGTTGCCAAATAAATCGCACGCCTGCGGTTAATACTTCCCAGCTTACAGGCGCATTTTGGCGTGTTTGTTCGGTGATGTGAATGAAAAATATTTGGGTAAACGCAATAATAAAAAGCAGTAGGGCTTGCAATGCTGGTCCTTGGAATGCGCGCACGCTACCAATACAAAATGCGGCAATAAAAATCCAGTGCGGTGATTCAA
Source organism: Cellvibrionaceae bacterium (assembly GCA_021151525.1). Taxonomy (GTDB): domain Bacteria; phylum Pseudomonadota; class Gammaproteobacteria; order Pseudomonadales; family Cellvibrionaceae; genus Cellvibrio. The sequence continues at coordinate 9,934 of JAGKXD010000119.1, forward strand.
TATTAAATAGCACGCTCGCACAGAGTGTTAACGAAATAATCGCTTCCAAGCATTGGGTGGTGAGAATAATTTTACGCCGGTTATAGCGATCTGCAATTTGCCCAACAATCAACACTAAAATAACTTGCGGTAAAAATAGGACTAAACCTAAATAACCAAGGCTGAGCGGGCTGTGAGTTAAGGTATATAAGTGCCAACCCAGAGCCATCATCACAATTTGGTTGGCCATGAATGAAAGTACTTGGCTATACCAAAAACGTTTGTAGTTTTTGTTTTGTGCGAGCTGGGGATCGAGAAGTTTCAAAGGGCTGACCGAACTTGTATTGGGATCAAAAAGCGCAAATATCACTTACAAAAAAGCCGCACTAGGTGCGGCTTTTTTAATTTAAACGTTAAACAAGAAGTGTAAAACGTCACCATCTTTTACGATGTAATCCTTACCTTCTTTACGTGCTTTACCGGCGTTCTTCGCGCCTTGTTCACCTTTGTATTGTACAAAGTCGTCGTAAGCAATTGTTTCGGCGCGGATAAAACCCTTTTCAAAATCGGTGTGGATTTTACCAGCGGCTTGCGGTGCAGTTGCACCAACAGGAATGGTCCATGCACGTACTTCTTTTACGCCAGCCGTGAAATAAGTTTGCAAACCGAGCAATTGGTAACCAGCGCGAATAACGCGGTTCAAACCTGGCTCTTCCATTCCCATTTCTTGCAAGAATTCTTTTTTGTCATCGCCTTCTAATTCGGCAATGTCAGCTTCCAACTTATTGCAGATAGGTACAACAACAGATTTTTCTTCGGCAGCGATTTTTTTCACCACATCCAAATGCGGATTATTTTCAAAACCATCTTCGGATACGTTGGCGATATACATAGTGGGTTTGAGCGTAAGTAAATTCACTTCTTTCAACAACGCAATTTCTTCTTTGTCGAGCGGGAAAGAGCGCAGTGGTTTTGCTTCGTTTAAGTGCGGTTGAATTTTTTCCAACACTACTTTCATCGCCATGGCGTGTTTGTCTTGGCCTTTAGCGGCTTTGGCGTAGCGGTTCAATGCTTTATCTACAGCTTCCAAATCGGCCAGTGCGAGCTCGGTGTTGATTACTTCTATATCTGCAGCGGGGTTAACGCCGTTGGCAACGTGAATAACGTTGTCGTCGTCAAAGCAGCGCACCACGTGGGCAATTGCGTCGGTTTCGCGGATGTTCGCGAGGAATTTGTTGCCTAAGCCTTCACCTTTGGATGCACCCGCCACAATACCGGCGATGTCGATAAATTCCATGGTGGTGGCGATTACTTTTTCGGGTTTTACGATGTCTGCCAGCACGTCTTGACGCGGATCTGGAACGGTCACAATACCGGCATTGGGTTCAATGGTGCAGAAGGGAAAGTTTTCCGCGCTGATACCGGCGTTGGTGAGTGCGTTAAACAGTGTTGATTTGCCGACGTTGGGAAGGCCGACTATGCCGCAGTTAAAACCCATGATGCTGATCCGCTCTAAAAATGAAAGGTAAATCGAGGGGCGCGATTATACATGCTTGGCGGGGGATTATCGAAACTCATTGGCCGAAATTTAGCGTGAAATCTTTCTAAGTGATTTTGTTTTTAGTGTGATTTGTTAGTTATTTGTCGCGGGCAAACAGGCGTATGATCGTGCAACTTTCAGGCGGCACAACCACTAATAATCCCGCCAAAGTATTTTGCGCACGGCTTGCTGTGCAGCATTTCCCCTTTCTCGCACAAATGGACGACTAGACGAGAGGCTACGAGAGAAGCCACAACGCTGTTATGGATTTTGCCCGGTACTGCTTTTGGGCGGTGCTTATTAACGTGCTGGCGATTTGCCAGGCGCGGGTCGATCTACAGCTGCAGATGTGCTTCCAATATCTGAAAGTTTGCTCTGTTGCTTTAGCGTTCCTCATCCTGCGCTTGGGTTGTCTTCTGGCTGTGCCTTATAGGTCGCAGCCAATAATAATCAATAACAACACTGTGTATTGCCTTGGTTGCAACGGCTAGACCTTTTCCCTGTTGCTCTGGGTATTACCAACCCGTTAAGGAGTCTTTTATGTTTCAACAATCTTTTACGCCCGCGCAGCTTGCGCGCTTTACCCGGCGCACCGCTGTGCTTGTGGGTGTGGTCTGCGGCCTAGCGGTTTCTACGGAGGCGGCTGCGTCTTGCCAATATGTTATTTCCAACGAGTGGAACACGGGTTTTACCGGCTCCATTAAGGTGACCAATAGCGGCACGGCAGCGGTTACCGGTTGGAATGTGAGTTGGCAATATGCCGCTGGCGACCGCATTACCAATAGCTGGAATGCGACTGTGACTGGCGCTAACCCTTATGGGGCGACCAATCTCAATTGGAACGGCGCCATAGGTGTCGGCCAGACTGTGGAGTTTGGGTTTCAGGGGACTAAAGGTGGTACTACGGCAGAGAAGCCGGTTGTCTCCGGCAGCATTTGTGATGGTGCTACTTCCTCGGTTGCGAGTACTTCATCCAGCTCGATTAAATCCAGCTCATCGGCTTCGATTGATGTGAGTTCATCAAGCTCGGTCAAATCAAGTGTACCGAGTTCGTCTAGCTCGGTAAAAAGCAGCTCTTCCAGCTCTATTGCAGCGACCTCCTCTTCGGTGGTTGCGACATCATCGTCCAGTAGTTCTAAGAGTAATTCATCGGTTGTGACTAGTTCATCTGTGGCCAGCAGTTCATCGGTTAAGAGCAGTTCAAGCTCGGTGACTTCAAGTGTGGCGACTGGTTCAGATTGGTTGCACGTAGAGAAAAACAAAATCGTTGATGCCAACGGTAAAGCAGTATGGATGACCGGCGTTAACTGGTTCGGCTTCAATTGTACTGAGCGGGTTTTCCATGGCTTGTGGAGTGCGCATTTCCCTGACTTGATGAAATCCATGGCTGATCACGGCGTGAATACCATTCGCGTACCTATTTCGGTGGAGTTGATTCTGGAGTGGAAAGCGGGCGTATTCAAAGCGCCTAACGTCAACACCTACGCCAATCCGGAGTTGCTGAACCTTACTTCCTTGCAGATTTTTGATCGCACCTTGGAGTTGGCGAACGCTAACGGCATGAAGATTCTGTTGGATATGCACTCAGCAGAAGCGGATAACTCTGGCCACGTTTACCCTTTGTGGACACACGGCAAATTCACTGAGGAGGATTTCTACACGGCCTGGACTTGGATGGCGGAGCGCTATAAAAACAACGACACTTTGGTTGCCTTCGACTTAAAAAACGAGCCACACGGCAAGCCTTACCAAGAAACCGAGTTCGCTATTTGGGATAATTCCAGCTCATCAAATAACTGGAAACGAGTAGCGCAAGAAACGGCAACCCGCATTCTGAATATCAATCCCAATGTGTTGATTTTGGTTGAAGGTGTTGAGGCATACCCAATGCCCGGCGTGCCTTGGACATCGCGCGATGTGCATCAGTACTACAGCACCTGGTGGGGCGGCAGCTTGCGCGGTGTAGCGGATTACCCGGTTACAGTTCCCGGCCATCAAAGCCAAATCATGTATTCACCGCATGACTATGGGCCATCGGTTTATGACCAAGCTTGGTTCTATGCGGGCTTCACCATGGATACGCTGATCAAAGACGCTTGGTACGACAACTGGCTCTATATACACGATAAAGGCATATCGCCATTATTGATTGGCGAGTGGGGCGGCTTTATGGATGCAGGCAGAAATCAGGCATGGATGAGTGATTTGCGCGATCTACTGGTTAAAAAGAAAATCCATCATACCTTCTGGTGTTTGAACCCCAACTCTGGCGATACCGGCGGTTTGATTGGCTACGACTGGACGACTTGGGATGATGCTAAATACAATTTGGTGAAACCATCTCTCTGGCAGCTTAACGGTAAGTTTGTAGGCTTGGATCACGATACACCGCTCGGCTCTGGCGGCTTATCAGTCAACCAGTACTACGCCAATGGCGGTATCGAACCTATAGGTAACTAATTGAACTTATAGGTAATTAATTTCAAGCAAGCATAAAAAAACCGGCTCATGAGGCCGGTTTTTTTATTGATCGTAATATTAACGTGGTGAGCCGCTCGTCGGGGTAGGGGTTGTACAACTCATGAGAAGAGGGCGCACCCAATTACCGTGGTCACATTGATTGTTCTGGCCGGGCTCGGTCACAAAACTCAATTGCTTTGGGTTATTGAGCGGTATACGAACAAAACGCAAGCTATCACCCATGACGCGGCCTGAATTAAATATCGTTTTACCATCGGCAATGACTTTGAACGTCATGCCGTCTGTACAGCCATTGTTATCAGCTATGCCGTAGCCAATATCCAGTGCTTGCGCCGGCTGAAGTACGGGCATGCTCCAGTTGCTTTGTCCATGCACACCAAATCCTGACGGAAAGTACTGGCCAGCGGTCATCATGCCAACGTTGCTGCTGGCTACCTCGCCGTCAATCTTGAGGGTATCGAAATCTTGGCTGCCGGTGAGCATGTTACTAGCCAACGGTTGTAGACAAGCAAGTTGCTCGGTGGAGCGACGACTCACCACGGCGTAATCACTAAAAGATTCTATTTGGAAACTTTGATCGCTGAACAACGCGAGCTCATGTTTATTCACCACCCAATAGTTTTGATGGTGAATATTTTGAGGTGTGAGCCCGATAGTGAAACGATCAAATCCGTTTACGCCTTGGAATGGCGATTTGCGATCGGGAATAACGGCGGTTTTGATGTAGGTGTTCACCGGTGTTTTGGTGAAAAATAACACCGAAATGTAAGGCATATTGGCGTTACCAGTGACTATGATCGGTGCATCTTTTGGTGCTATTTCTACAACACGCTTGATGGCTAAGCCAAATCCATCGAAGAAATCCGACGCAATACGTTCTGACCAGCTCGTAAAATATTGCATGCTAAAAAGTAGACAGCACACCAATAAAACGGCTTGAGTCAGGTAGTTGAGCGCGCGCTCCTGTGCAATTAAGCGCAAACCACAAGCGGCTAACCACAGCGACGGTAACCATACCAAATTGATTCGGTTGATATTGGCTTCGGTGCAGAATGCGGTGAGCAGTGCGCAAAACATCCAAGCGAGCATCAGGCGATCAATCAAGGAACTATCTCGGCGAACGGTGAGTACGGCACCAATCACAACAAAAGGGGTTAAGAAAACATATTGTGCGCCCCAAGCTGGAATGGCATTCCAAGGCAACCCGTCGTCGTGGGCACCGAAAAGCATGCGGATAACGGCAATGATATTGTCGGGAATCCGCGCCATGCCGCCCTGAGCGAACGGCAAAAAGATGTTGCTGTAACGAGCTTCCGTTGGGTAGTGAGGGATGGTTATAAACCACAGGTGCCAATGCTCATGTCCTATAGAGTTATTTAGGATAAATAACATCATGGGGAGCGCCACAACAAAAGATGCTAGGGTGCTTATCAAAAAGGTACGGAGTGCAATGCGCGTTTTATTGTGGATAAGGATGAGCGCACAAAGCAAAAATATCGGCGCAAACAAATAAGCTGGGCCGTAAGCGTATATGGACATGGTTAAGGCCACACAAGCCCACGGCAGGCGACGACTGAGATGCTCTGGCGCGCGAACCAGAAGATACACCGCAACAAGTACAACCGCAGGTACTATGTTAGATTCCAGCGCCCAGCGTGATGCCATGATGTGCCACGGACTAGTGACCAGCAGCAGTAGGGCCAGTATGCCCATGGTTTGGTCGCGACGGCGACCCAGCTGCCAGAAGAGCCACAAGCATGCAACACCCCAGAAAGCTGATGTCAGGCGTAAGCTAAAAACGGATAAATCGAAAAGCGCAATAAACGGCATCGACAAGTATCCGTAAAGCACATTTTGGCCGCTGCCCCACGCAATAAAATTTACGGGCCATGAAACGCCGTTACGATCTATCCCAGAATGAAGTAGCGCCCAAGCGTCATAGCCAATTGAGGCCTCATCTTGGTTGAGTCCGCCGGGAATTTCACCTAGCCAAAAAAATCGTAAAGCGGTACCCAGTGCAAGCAGTAAAAACGCCCAGTGTTTAGCGGTGAAAGTCATGCTAACTCCTTATGGTTCTTTTTATTCGCGGTAACTGATGACGATTGCTGTTCGCCTTGCGCGGATTTTTTGAATGAGTTTCGTGTTAACAATCTGTGTTGGCGTTTGGCAGCGATTTTTTGGAAAAATTCGCGATAGTTGCGAATTTTTCGATGCTCCGGTGCAGAAGAACTGTTACGGCTTAACCATTTTGCTAGCTTGGGAGCAGCATCTATGGCGGGGGATTCGATAAATCGCCAGCTCAATGCAGACACTCCTACCAACACCACAGTTGCTATAAAAACTATGCCCCAGTATCGGTGTTCTGTAAGACCAGGGGTGCGCAATTCATCTGGTACTACATATAAAAACACGACATGTAATACCACACCCTGCAATAGATAAACGCCATAACTCACAGCACTCAATGCGCGGATGGGACGCATGCTTAGGAACCCATAAAGATTGGCACCGCAGGCCAAGAGTGTGAGTGCAGTTGCAAATGAAAATAAACAGGGCAGGGAGCCGTAGTCAAAGCAGGTGTAACCTACGATAAGGCAAGCTAGAGCTGCCGGATTAGCGGCTGGGCCGCGTAAAGAATCGCGCATCCGATGATTGCGCACTATGGCTGCGGCAGCTCCCCCGCAAGCGAAATCAATAAACATCATTATGTCCAGTTGCCAAGCGCTAAAGAAAATCACACACAACATACTCATGGTGATCCACACACTCGAGCCCGCTTTATTTCTTGTACCTATCAACAAGCCGAGCGAAGGCAGGATCAAGTAAAAATACCACTCATAAGGTAGTGTCCAGATAACTCCAGCAGTGATCAAATGGGTTTCTAGGCGCTGGTTAATATCGGGATGCCCTGGAATTGTGAACAATAACCACGAGCGAATTTCTCCCAGCAATGTGAAAGCATCTTCGTTAAAACGACCGTGGGTATCTATTGCAACTATGATCAGTACCGCTAACACCAAGCATAAATAAAGCGGAGTGAGACGCATAACGCGTGAACAATAAAGCTTCAGCCAATCAATTTCGCGTGTGCGGCCATCAATTAATTTGAGTGAAAATAAAAAGCCAGTCAGCATAAAAAATATATTTACACTGGCGTGGCCGAAACTCATGTAAAGACCAGATGAATAGAAATTCCAGTTACCGTTGGAGGCGTAGCTGTACCAGTAAGTAGCGTGGTGGAGAAACACGCCCAAAGCCAAAAGCCCGCGTAATCCATCAATACTGGCAAATTCATGGCTTTGGGTGCTGGCAAGATTCCTAACAAAATAGTTGGCGCATACTAGGGCAATCAGTAAAACAATGGCGGCAGGTAATAGACCCGACAGGGTAAAAAAATCCACAACTTACTCCGGAACCATACAAAGGTTGCAATTATTATTAGATAGAGCGGGTTAGATAGTTGATCGATTGATCTGTGTTATTTATTGATCATTGCCACAAGGATTTGATGGTTTAATTATTTTTGAACTATAAAGTTTACATCGATATGCGGTAGCCCAGCGGTGCTGAGCACATTATCAGTTTTTGGCTGTAGTGTGCAGGTTTTTCATGGCAGTGTTCCAGTCGCCCTTGACTGCTTCGGGCAAACATTGAATTGCACGGCCAATTGCATCGTCTGTTAATTGCTGCTCCGCTGAGGGAGCACGTTTTAATACAAAATTTGCAACTTGCGGTGCGCTACCCGGGTGTCCAATGCCTAATCGCAAGCGCGGAAAATTCTGATTGTTGCCAAGAGCAGCAATAATATCGCGCAATCCGTTGTGCCCACCGTGCCCACCATTAAGTTTGAAGCGGGCGACACCGGGCGCTAAGTCTAATTCATCGTGAGCAACCAAAATGGCTTCAGGCGGAATTTTAAAAAAATTCGCCATGGCGCCGACTGCTTGTCCACTGCGGTTCATAAACGTAGTTGGTATTAATAACCGAAGATCCTGTCCCAGATAATTTACTCGGCAAGTAAGACCAAAATATTTATTATCGGGAACAAGATTTACCCCCAATTTACGTGCGAGTTGTTCAACAAAATCTGCTCCTGCGTTGTGGCGGGTGCGTTCATATTCATTGCCTGGGTTGCCAAGGCCGACGATCAATTGTAAGACAGGTTGTTGGGGCATTCGGTTGTCTCTGGTGTTGGGGTTTTTACAGGTTGTGCGTGTTTCAGGAAGCGTTTTTCAATAAGGTGCCATGATAAATAAGCCAGCGGTAAAGTACAGATAATATTCAGTGCTATAAACGACCAGAGCCCCAACTCTTGTTGAAACCCAAGCATCTGCAAGGTCAAGCGTATGGGCCAGTGATAGAGATAAACTCCAAAGGATAAATCACCGATCTTTTTACTGATATTTCGCAGGGGTAACATGAAGCAAAGTGAAATAACAAGGTAAGTAAAACAGCCTGGGAAAACTACTGGTAAGTAATCAGTTTTTGTTGCTAGAACAAGAATAAACAAACTAATAAAGGCGCCTGCCCAACTAGGAATTAAAAAATCGCGATAGAGAAAAATTGTTGAGCCCCACATAAATACAACCAAAAATAATAGGAAGCGCTCATCGCCAAACCACCCGCTGTAAGCGTTGTGAAATTCTGGACTGTAGGTGTAGATCAAACGAATTGCGCTCAGGCCGAGGGTGATTGCTAGAACACCATTGCGCTGCAGACTTTTTTGAAAAAAGTTCAGTGAACTTATGGTTGCTAAAAGAACACCCAAAATAATGTAGCAGCTTATTTCGTGACGAATAGTCCAGTAAGGGCCGTTGACCTGATCAATTGCTACATCGCTAATAGATTGAGTCTGAATTGCTGCATCCATATTGGTGACAAGGAATTTCCATATGTAAATTGCGTTATTATCCCAAAAGCCCGAGAGCGTTTTTAGCTTCAAAAAATACCACAGCGGTGCAAAAAATAGTGCGCATATAATTAGCGAACACCAAAAACCGGGGAAAATTCGTTTGAAACGTTTGGTTAGAAAATCAATCGTGCCGTTTGAATTTATATGGCTACCAGTTACTAGAAAGCCTGAAATAGCAAAAAATCCCCAGAGTCCAATGCTGCCTGTATGTAAATTGTCGAAGCCCATCGCGTCCCAATGCAAAATATCGGGTTCACCATAAAGATAGCGAGAATGTGCGTAGACGACAAAAAAAGCGAAAAGCAGGCGTGCGAAATCGAATGCATTATTTTTTAAATCAGGTTTGGTCACAGAAAAGATAGACATATTTTTATCCTTTTTATGTCGAGGAGAACAGGGTTGCTATTTTGAATCTTTGTACGCTGAAACCACTTCTCTCTTAAATCTTATCCCTAGGGTTCCAGCTGATGTTCTTATTTTAATGATATGTTGTTCTAGATACGGAGCGAGAATAAACACTCTTTAGGATATCTGCAAATGGCTGCTTTTAGTGTAATTTAATTTATTGTTATGGAGCGAGAGATAATACGCTTGGATATTGGCAGAGCGCTAAAATTGCATCACAAAATAAAGCTGATGATAAGCAAAGTTAAATCAGGGGCGCTTTTAAGAAGGAATTAATAAAGCAGAAAATAAAAAAGGGGCAGAAAATAAATCTTCTGCCCCTTTTTTTGCAACCGAAAAATTACTCAGCAGCAGTTTCTTCAGCAGCGCCTTTCGGCTTAACGATAGTGGCAACGGCCAAATCGTGATCTGCACCGTGAGCAAGAGCAACAGAGGTTACGCCGCTTGGCAATTTAAGATCAGAGATGTGGATGATGGTGCCGATTTCAGCGTTAGCCAAGTCAACTTCAATGTACTCAGGCAAGTTGTGTGGCAAGCAAGAAACGTCGATAGAAGTGATGTTGTGAACCACTTTACCGCCTTGGATTTTCACGCCTTTAGAGGTTGCTTCGTTGATGAAGTGCAAAGGTACGTGAGTGGTCAAGCGAGTGTTGCGATCGATACGCAAGAAGTCTGCGTGCAATACAACTGGCTTGGCTGGGTGACGTTGCAAGTCTTTCAGAATTACGTCTTGCGCAACACCGTCAACGCTCAAGCTGATGATGTGTGAGTAAAACGCTTCGTGTTCCAAGTGCTTAATCAACTCGTTGTGAGAAACACTGATGCTGATTGGAGCAACATTGCCACCGTATACAACACCTGGAACTTGGTCAGCCAAACGACGCAGGCGGCGGCTCGCACCTTTCCCCAAGTCGTTACGTGCTGTTGCATCTAATTTAAAGTCTTCTTGAGACATGGTTACTTCCTCAATTTGCCAAATCCGCGACCAGAACTTGGCAGGTTTTTATGACCGCATTGCTGTTGCGCTGCGGCGGTTTTCCAAAGGGATATTCCTTAGCGGAACATCGCACTCAGGGATTCTTCATTGCTCAAGCGGCGCATAGCTTCCGCGAGCATTCTGGATAAGGTCAGCTGACGCACCTTGGCGCAGTTTTTTATCGCATCGCTCAGTGGGATGGAATCGGTAACAACCAATTCGTCCAGCTCTGAGTTGTTCAAATTGTCTACTGCTTTGCCGGACAAAACAGGGTGAGTTGCATAGGCAACCACGCGTTTTGCGCCGTGTTCTTTCAATGCTTTTGCTGCGCTGCACAGTGTGCCCGCAGTGTCCACCATATCGTCAACCAACAAGCAGGTGCGACCTTCAATTTCACCGATAATGTGCATAACTTCCGCGACGTTAGCACGTGGGCGACGCTTATCGATGATCGCCAAATCAATGCCTAATTGTTTTGCTACCGCACGGGCACGAACTACGCCACCGATATCGGGAGAAACCACAATCAGGTTTTCAAATTTTTGCTGTTCAATGTCCTCGAGTAACACGGGTGAACCGTAAACGTTATCTACGGGAACATCGAAGAAACCTTGAATCTGCTCAGCGTGCAGGTCAACCGTCAATACGCGGTCTACACCTACGCCTACCATCATGTCCGCTACTACTTTTGCGGTGATGGGTACACGTGCTGAACGTACGCGGCGATCCTGACGGGCGTAACCGAAGTAGGGTACTACTGCGGTGATGCGGCCTGCGGATGCGCGACGCAAAGCGTCTACCATCACAATCAGTTCCATCAGGTTGTCGTTGGTGGGGGCGCAGGTTGGCTGCACCACAAACACATCGCGACCGCGTACATTCACATTTAATTCAACCGCAATCTCACCATCGGAGAATTGCGCTACAGATGCATCACCCAGTGTTAAACCGAGTTCATCAACGATTTTGTGAGCCAAATCAGGATTAGCGTTACCGGTAAAGACCATGAAATCAGTCACGTCAGACACCTTTGCAATAGCTAGAGTTGTGTGGAATACCAATGCCGATTTTGATTGCCATAGGCGAATCAGAAGTTTTTACCCTTTGAAATTTCCGGGTATTACTCGCTGTACAGCTATCGTATTCTGGATTTAAGTAGGAAAGTATAGATGGTGAGATCATTGTTGTTGCTTCGTTTAGAACAGCTCTTAGGCTGAACAATGACTCTAGAAAATGGCAGGGGCGGAAGGACTCGAACCTACGAATGGCGGGATCAAAACCCGCTGCCTTACCACTTGGCGACGCCCCTGTTGTACTTGATCAAATGTTGCTGGGAAGC
>JAGKXD010000120.1 GCA_021151525.1 Cellvibrionaceae bacterium
GATAAACGGGGTGCATTGGCTTCAAGGTTGTTTTCGGCGTCACTTTTGACGAGTGTGATCTTAGTCGCAAATAACGCAATTGCTGCCCCAACAGAAACCTATAACTGGAAAAACGTGCGCATAGATGGTGGCGGTTTCGTTCCTGGAATTGTATTCAATCAGAAAGAACAAGACCTGATTTATGCTCGTACCGACATAGGCGGTGCCTATCGTTGGAACGCGACTACAAGTAGTTGGGTGCCAATGTTGGATTGGGTGGGTTGGGACAATTGGGGTTGGAATGGCGTACTCAGTTTGGCAACAGACCCGGTTGATACCAACCGTGTTTACGTTGCTGCTGGTATGTATACCAACAGCTGGGATCCTAATAACGGCGCGATTCTTCGCTCAACCGATAAAGGTGTTACCTGGCAAGCGACTCCACTGCCTTTTAAAGTGGGCGGCAACATGCCGGGTCGCGGGCAGGGCGAGCGTTTGGCGATTGACCCCAACAAAAACAACATTATTTACTTCGGTGCGGAAGGCGGTAACGGCCTATGGCGCAGTACCGACTATGGTGTGACCTGGGCGAAAGTATCCAGCTTCACCAATGGTGGTACTTACGCGCAGGATCCAACCGACGTAAATAACTACCTCAATCAGTTGCAGGGCGTGACTTGGGTTACGTTTGACCCAACTTCAAGCGCATCTGGAACTGCATCCAAAACCATTTATGTGGGCGTGGCTGACAAGGCTAATCCGGTTTATCGCAGTACCGATGGCGGCGCTACCTGGGCTCCAATTGCAGGAGCACCAACAAGCTACCTCGCGCATAAAGGTGTTTATGATTCTGTAAATGGCATCCTCTACATTTCTACCAGCGATACCGGCGGCCCTTATGATGGTGCCAAAGGCGATGTGTGGAAACTGGATACCAAAACCGGTGTGTGGACCAATATCAGCCCAATTCCATCATCCAGTGCAGACCTATACTTCGGCTACAGCGGTTTAACTATTGATCGCAAAAACCCGAAAACCCTGATGGTGGCTTCACAAGTTGCCTGGTGGCCGGATGCTATTTTCTTCCGCACTACCGATGGCGGCGCTACCTGGACTCGCATTTGGGATTGGACCAGCTACCCAAGCCGCAGCTTCCGTTACACCCAGGACATCACCGAAAACCCATGGCTGAACTTTGGTGTGACCAGCCCGGTTGCGCCAGATACAGCACCAAAGCTGGGTTGGATGAACGAATCGGTTGAGATCGACCCTTTTAATTCCAGCCGTTTGATGTATGGCACGGGCGCAACGCTCTACGCCACAGAAAACCTCACTAACTGGGATGCTGGAACTCAAATTCTGATCAAACCCAAAGCCAAGGGTATCGAAGAAACCGCGGTATTGGATTTGGTGAGCCCTCCAACAGGTGCGCCTTTGTACTCAGCTTTGGGCGATATCGGTGGCTTCCGTCATGACGATTTAACCAAGGTTCCCGGTTATAACTTCGCAACACCAAGCTTAACCAGTACGACCAGTATTGATTACGCCGAGTTGAGTCCTTCAACTATGGTACGTGTGGGTAATACCGGCACTACCGGTGGTTTGGGTGTTACAACTACGGCGGGTACCAGCTGGTGGGCAGGGCAAGTACCTAGCGGTGTGACTGGCGGTGGTAACGTAGCTTTGTCAGCAGATGGTGGCGCGATTGTGTGGAGCCCGGGTGGTATTGCGGTACAAGTTTCTACTACTTTTGGTAGCAACTGGGCTGCGGCAACTGGTGTGCCTACAGGCGCAATCGTTGAGTCGGATCGCGTTAATCCAAGCAAGTTTTACGCACTTAGCAACGGCACTTTCTATGTGAGTACCAATAAGGGCGCAAGCTTTACCGCAACAGCGGCTACAGGTATTCCTGCCGCAGCGCATAAGTTCAAGGCGGTTTACGGTCGTGAAGGTGATATCTGGTTAGCGGGCGGTAGCGATACGACCACCTACGGTTTGTGGCATTCCACCAACTCGGGTGCGAGCTTCACCAAAATCGCCAATGTCCAAAAAGCCGATAACGTGAGCTTCGGTAAAGCAGCGCCAGGCCAAACTTATCCTGCTATCTACATAGTGGCTCAGGTTGATGGCGTGCGCGGCGTATTCCGCTCTGATGATATGGCGGCTAGCTGGGTTCGCATCAATGATGACCAACATCAATACGGCAATTTGGGCGATGCGTTGACTGGCGACCCACGCGTATATGGTCGTGTGTATGTGGGCACCAACGGTCGCGGTGTGGTGTGGGGCGATAGCAGTGGTGTAGTGACTAGCAGTTCAAGTTCGTCAGTCGCCAGTTCCTCTGTTGCCAGCAGCGTTGTTGCTTTGAGTTCGAGCAGCTCGAGCAAGAGTTCTGTTGCGGCGACCAGCAGTTCTGTTGCAAGCAGCTCGGTAGTGAGTTCTTCCAGCAAATCGAGCGCGGTTTCCACCAGTTCGTCTGTGGCATCTTCCAGTGTTTCCTCGGCTGTTTCTTCCAGCTCCTCCAGCAGTCCATTTACTCAACAATGTAATTGGTACGGCACCTTGTACCCCGTGTGTGTGACCACGACTAGTGGTTGGGGCTATGAGTCTGGCAAGAGCTGTATTGCTGCATCAACGTGCAGTGCACAACCAGCGCCTTACGGCATTGTGGGTGCAAGTTCGTCTTCAAGCACTAGTGTTGCCTCAAGTGTGAAGAGCAGCAGTTCAAGCCGCGTAGTAAGCAGTTCACCGGCAACCAGTTCAAGTTCGAGCTCGAAGTCTTCGAGTTCAAGCAGTTCTGTGATGAGCTCAAGTTCAAAAAGTTCATCGAGTCTTGCCAGCAGTTCAAGCAGCAGCGTGGCTACAACAGGCGGGTGTAAGTATGTTGTTAGTAATGAATGGAACACCGGCTTTACGGCGGCAGTTCGCATTACCAATAACGGCACTACGGCTATTAATGGCTGGAATGTAAGTTGGACTTACACCGATGGTACGCGTGTCACCAGTTCCTGGGGTGGCACAGTAACAGGCACCAATCCTTACTCTGCAACAAACCTTGATTGGAATAAAACAATTCAACCAGGTCAGTCTGTAGAAGTAGGGATTCAAGGTGAAAAGGGCACTAGCAGCACAGCACTAATCCCCGTAGTGACTGGCGCTTCGTGTAACTAATCTGAGTCGTTAAACAAACCGCACATTTCAGTGTGCGGTTTGCTTTGCAAGTGAACGCTCAGAGAGGACTAAAACGATTTTTGTTACTTGTAATGAAGTTGTTTTAAAAAGTCGCATGCAATTGTGCGATTGCGTTGTTTGTTTTAACTATGTTTCTGCGTGCTTTTGGGCGCAGCTTTTTCGCCCTGTTCTTTGAGCAGGGCTTTTACGTTTTAAAAACATTGACGTCATAGTTTTTGTGTTGATGTTTCCCTACAAAAATAAGTGCAAGAAATTTCTAGCGCTCTGTGCGCTGAAATATTTGCGCACACCGCTATTGTGTTGGAATCCGGATTGCAAACTGCGTCTGCTGTTAAGGACGATTTCGGTTTGCGATTAATTGTATTTTTTCAATTTCATCCAAAGATGAGGGATTACCATGCGTATTAAATATCTGTTGTATTTTCTATTCAGTTTATTGTTTTCGGCCAATGTATTTGCCCACGGCTTAATGGAAAGCCCAGCATCACGCAATTGGATTTGCGGCGCAACGACCAAGCCCGATCAAGTCACTAACGGCACTGCACAAACACCTATTTGCGGCGAAGCTTTTGCGGTCAACAATATTGCGGGTTACAGCTTTATGAGCGTACTCACGCATACACAAGGGCGCTCAGTGGTAACACCATTGCCTGCAAATGTGTGCAGTTTTGGCAGCGAAACCTGGGCGGGCGCAGTTACACCCTGGGACATGCCTATCGATTGGCCAACAGTACCTATGAGTTCCGGTGCGCAAACTATTACCTGGAATATTTCCTGGGGGCCACACTTTGATGACACCGCAGAGTTTCGCTATTGGATTACCAAATCCGATTTCCAATTTTCAAAAACCAAAGCCTTAAGTTGGAGCGATTTTGAAGACACACCTTTTTGTGTATTGAATTATGAAGATTCAACGCCTACTGCAAATCCCAATGTGATTTCAGATAAGGCCGCACAAAAATTTCGCACTACATGCACAGTGCCCGCGCGCTCAGGTCATCATGTTATTTATGGCGAGTGGGGCAGAAAGCCACCAACCTATGAGCGCTTTCACGGTTGTATAGATGCGGCCTTCGGTGGTGTAGTCAATCCAGATCCTGTTGTTGCACAAATTTCTGCAACACCTTCTGCGACAACCGTAACGGGTGCAACAACGATTGTATTTAGCGGATCAGGTTCGCAAGGTACAAATCTTTCTTATCAGTGGTCGGTCGATTCCGTTAATTCTTCGCTCTACAGTTTATCGTCTACAACTACAGCGAGCACCACACTCAGTTTACAAAATCCGCAAGCGCAAACGACCTTTACGGTACGTTTAACGGTTAGCAATGGCAGTACGAGCAGTACCACATCAATGGTGTTTACACACTCGCCAAGTGTTGCTTCAAATTGGCAAGATTTTGGTGTCTTGATTGCAAGTGCGCGTACATTAAATGTTGGCGATAAAGTTAGTGTGCGCATGGTAAATGGCGCAGGTGTGGATATTTATTTCCCCGCAACACCTGTAGTGATTACTTCAACGACTGCAAGTGAATCTGCATGGCCTTACGCGTTAGCGCAACAAATTAACGGTGCTGCAGGCGATGTGCAAGTTGGCGTACTTGGTACAACTGATAATGTTATTGCCGCACAATCTGCTACCACCAATCGCATTTATGCGCGCAGGCCAACAACTTATGTAAGTGCTTATTTGCAAATTACAGGGGCAGCAAGTTCATCCTCAGTTGCGAGCAGCAGTGTTAGTTCGAGCACAAGTTCTGCATCAGGACAGCAATGCAATTGGTATGGGACTTTATATCCTCTGTGTGCGACTACCGCGAGTGGTTGGGGTTGGGAAAATAATAAAAACTGTATTGCGGCTGTGACTTGCGCCGCACAACCTGCGCCTTATGGAATTGTGGGTGCTGCCTCTTCCAGCAGTGTGAAATCATCCAGTAGTTCTGCCGTTGCAACCTCTGCAAGCAGTTCAAAATCTTCCGCATCAAGCTCAATTGCAAGTAGCTCGAAATCTTCTGCAACAAGCTCAGTTGCTAGCAGTAGTAAATCGTCAAGCAGCAGTGTGAAGTCTTCCAGCAGTTCATCAGTTGCAAGCAGTGTTGCTTCATCAGCAGCAAGTTCAACTGCAGCAGGAAATTGCACTTATGTTGTTACCAATCAATGGAACAACGGATTCACCGGTGCGATTCGCATTAAAAATAATCGCACCACGGCTATTGAAGGCTGGACAGTAAATTGGGCTTACAGCGATGGCAGTTTAATTAACAGTAGTTGGAATGCCACGCTGAGCGGAACCAACCCTTACTCTGCAACTAACATCAGTTGGAATGGCTCAATCCAACCGGGGCAGGTTGTAGAGTTTGGTTTTCAGGGAACTAAAACAGCGGCAGCTGCTTCGGTTCCTGTTGTAACTGGAAATGCATGCAATTAACGCATGTATGTTTGTAGGAATTAATTTTAACCATAGGGAACGGATCTTAAAAAGTCCGGCATACAGCCGGGCTTTTTAAATATTATTATTTTTAACGAGAATGTAATCATGAATATAACAACGAAAGTTTTTAACGTGCAAGCGAGTGTGAAATACCTGAATAAATGTGTGTTAGCGGCTGCAACGTTTTTTGCTGCATCATCGCAAGCGGCTACCTGTAGTTATTCAGTTGTGAATGATTGGAATACAGGTTTCCAGGGTTCAATTACTATTACCAACAATGGTACAAGTGCTATCAATGGTTGGACTGTAGGTTGGCAATATACCGCCAATAAAATTACCAGCTCATGGAATGCAACTTTGAGTGGTAGTAATCCTTACACTGCAACGGCGTTGGACTGGAATAAAACTATTCAGCCAGGGCAATCGGTTAGCTTTGGTGTTCAAGGTGATAAAAATGGCGGTGCCGCAGAAAAGCCAACGATTACGGGAAGCGTTTGTTCTGCTGTTGTATCTAGCGCATCTTCTGTAGCGTCCAGTTCGGTAGCGACTACATCATCAAGCTCAAAAAGTTCTGTGGCTAGTTCGGTTGTCGTTTCTGCGGCGAGTTCGGTTGTCAGTTCTGCAATAAGCTCAACACCAATTTCAACATCAAGCAGTGCGCTGTCATCGAGTTCAAAAAGTTCTGTTGCGCTATCATCCAGCAGTGTGTCTTCTGCGTGTGGTGTATCGCAATGTAATTGGTACGGTACGCTTTACCCAAGTTGCACAACAACCACCAGTGGCTGGGGTTACGAGAATGGTAAGAGCTGTATTGCAACTTCAACTTGTGCAACGCAACCTGCACCTTACGGTGTAGTGGAAGGCTGCCCTGTGTCATCTTCTTCAAGCTCTGTGGTAAGTACTTCATCATCGAGTACAAAAACGTCTAGTTCGGTGGCGACAACATCTAGTTCTGTAGTCGCAACTTCTTCAAGTGTTAAATCAAGCTCAAGCAGTTCAGTTGCAAGCAGTGTTGCTACTACGGGCTTAAAATCTTTGGTGACATTCCCAATTGGTGTTGCCGTTAATGCAGGCAATGAAAACAACAGTATCTTGAATGGTAGTACCAGTGCACAACAACAAGCCGTGGTATTTCCAAATTTTAGCCAGTTTACGGCTGGCAATATTATGAAGATGAGTTACTTGCATCCATCAGAAGCATCATTCACGTTCACTCAAGCAGATGACTTAATTGCCTTCGCAAATGCGCACGGCATAAAAATGCATGCGCATACGCTGATTTGGCATTCGGATTATCAAGTACCTAGCTTTATGAAAAATTACAGCGGTGATTTTGCGGCCATGATGAAAACTCACGTGCAAACTATTGCATCGCATTTTTCTGGCAAGGTAAGTAGCTGGGACGTTGTGAATGAAGCGCTCGCAGAAGATGGTGATAGTACAGCCGTAAATGGTTTCCGCAATTCCGTCTTCTATCAAAAAATGGGTTTGAATTTTATCGATCAAGCTTTTATTAATGCACGCGCTGCAGACCCAGTTGCCGATTTATTTTATAACGATTTCAATATCGAAAATGGTGGCACCAAAACCACTAACTTGTTAGCCATGGTGGATGGAATGAAAACTCGCGGTGTGCCTATTACCGGTGTGGGTTTCCAAATGCACGTGCTTCTGGATTGGCCAAGTGCAAGTACGATAGAAGCGGCTATGAAAGCAGTAGCAGATCGCGGATTGAAAGTTAAAATTTCTGAGTTGGATGTGCGTGTGAACAATCCATACAACTCATCCGCACCTGTGTACACCAGTTTAACGGCAGATGCTGCAGCGAAACAAAAAGAACGCTACCGTCAAATTGTTGCGTCTTACATGAAGGTTGTTCCTGCTGCGCAACGCGGCGGTATTACTGTGTGGGGCGTGTGGGATACCGATAGTTGGTTAAATACAGCTAGCGCACCTGACTGGCCATTACTGTTTGACGCTAACTTCCAAGCCAAACCCGCATGGCAAGGCTTTGCGGATGGTTTGACTAGCGCGCCTTAAGCAACTCCAGTCGTAACCTCTAATAAAAAGCCCGCGTTTACCGCGGGCTTTTTATATAAAAGATAAAATTAAAAATGTATAGATTAGTACTCGCTAGTCGAAACCGCTTCAGGTGCATGTGTAATTATCCAAGCCAGAGCCAAGGCTAAAATAACGACGATAATTATAGCTAGCCAAATTCGTGACGAGCGAATTGATTTCTCTTGTTCTATTCCCTTGGAGGGCTTTTTCCCGGTAACCATGGCTTTAACAATATTGTTGCGTTTAAAAAATACGTGAATTAAAACGGCGGCTATGTGTAAAACTACTGCGCCTAAAATCCAATAAAAAAGTTGGCGGTGCAGTGAAGTTAACTTCAAGCTGAGTTCATCGTTTATATAGGAATAGAGTGGGCCAAGATTCATGATTTCGTCGTTGGTAAATAGTCCTGTTGTAGCCTGAACTAAAATCGCCAATAATAAAACGACAACCATAATTGCGCCCAAAGGGTTATGGCCGGCATAATGTTTTTCAGTGTTTTTTAAACTGTCTATAGCATATTTCACGGTGGTGAACGGGTTGCGTATAAAGTTGATAAAGCGTGCGTGATGGGTTCCAACTAATCCCCAAACAATACGAAAACTCACCAGCACTATTACTGCATAACCGCACCATAAGTGATACTTAAAATAATTTGCGCCGAGTGAGTTGGTAACGTAGGCGGCTATAAATAATAAAACAAGCGACCAATGAAAAAGTCTTACCGGCAAATCCCACACCTTGATAAACTTGGGTGCCTGATTTTTTTCTGACGATACTTCTGGGTTTTCGTTGGATGCAGTCATAGCCTTACCAAATAGATTTAATACAAAAAGAAATGCCCTTGCTAAGTAACAAGGGCATTTTTACAAATTATTCAAAGTTACCCAATTACTTCGCTTTAAAGGATTCGTGACAGCCTTTGCAATCTTTTGCTACGGCGCCAAAGGCTTCCTTAAATGCATCAGAGGCTGACTTTTCGGTGGCACTTACTTTAGCCAGTGTTGCTGCGTGTTCTTGGAACTCTTTTAATTTTTTATCGAAATCTGCTTTGTTAGTCCAAACTTCTGCTTTGGCTTTTGTATCTGGCTCGCCCAGATTGGATGCTTCAGGGAACGAGCTATCAAGGAATTCTGAAACAACGAGAATACGATTTGCACGTTTTTGAATATCGGCTTGATTATATTCAGCCTTGCCTTGTGCGGCGTCACCAATAGGTTTGAAGCTATTGCCAATTAACGTGAATGCCGCTTTGCGTACATTAACCGCTTGCTTGGCTGGGTTTGGGCCTGCGGGTTTATCAGCTGCAGGCGCTGGTGCTGGGTCGGCCGCAAATAAATTAATGCTGGCTGATGCTAAAAGTGCAAGGCTCAGTGTTTTTAAAATCAACTTCATAAATTCAATACTCCAAAGATAATAATTAATGTGTAGGTTGTGTTTTACTGCCGATACTTGTCGATATATCTTTTGTGCTAATGGCTTGCTATTCGCCTGAGCAAGTATAAGCCGCTTGATTTGTAAAATCTTCGCGATTGTTGTCGAAAATAATTTTTTTCGCAACCACGAAGTCGCTGCTTGCAAATTTGTATAAAGGCAAAAACCTATTTTAAATAATCCACATTACATCAAATACGTGAAGGTTTTAAGTACGCAGATTTTTGTTGAAAAACTCTACTGTACGATGCCAAGCAAGTTTTGCAGCTTTTTCATCGTAACGAGGGGTTGTATCGTTATTAAATCCGTGTTGAACGTCCGGATAAATAAACACCTCGTATTTCACGCCTGCTGCTTTAAGTGCGGCTTCATATTTTGGCCAACCTGCGTTGATGCGTTCATCTGCACCGGCGTAATGAATTAACAGCGGCGCTTTAATTTTAGCGGCATCTGCATCTTCCGGTTGCTTTCCATAGAAAGGAACTGCACCACCCAAATCAGGAATGCGAGTAGCGAGAGTGTTAGAAATCCCCCCACCATAACAAAAGCCTACAACACCAACTTTGCCATTGCCGCCGGGCAAATGCTTAAGCACATCTGCTGCAGTTACAAAATCTTCAATAATTTTAGTTTGGTCGAGCTTTGGAAAAAGCTCGCGTGCTTTTTCTTCATCGCCAGGGTAACCACCGAGAGAGAAGAGCGCATCAGGCGCAAAGGCAATAAAATTATCTTTTGCTAAGCGACGAGCTATATCTTCAATGTGTGGATTTAATCCACGGTTTTCATGAACAACCAAAACGGTTGGCAATTTTCCTTTGGCTTTTGCAGGCTTAGCTAAGTAGCCGCGAATTTTTCCTGAGCCATTGGGTGAAGGGAACTCTTCATAACTAACACTAATGGTCTTGTCGGTAGGGCTAACTTGTTGTGCTTCTGCAAAGCGTGGGTTAAGCGCCTCGAGCAAGCCTGCAGCAGTGACACCAGCAACAGTATATTTTGCGGCACCGCTTAAAAAATCACGGCGTGATGCTTGGCCGTGTACATATTGATCAAACAATTTAAGTACTTCAGGATGAAAGTCGTTGGCACTTTTGCGGGTCATGCACGTGACTCCTTTAGTCAACAATCCCTTAACAACAAAATTTTCTGCCAAGGGATTTGTAGTTAATGAATATTATTTTGCGCGGCCTTTAACGCCTGGTGTTAATACTGCAATTTTATAAGCCGCACCGCGACCTACAACATATAATGTCTTTTTGTCCTTGCCCGCAAAGGCAAGGTTTTGCGGCCTCTGGGGTATTGTAATAATGCCGAGTGCTGTACCTTTTTCATCAAACACTTCTATACCTTTATTGGTAGCTACGTAAACACGGTCTTTATCGTCAATTGCAATACCATCTGCACCACTTGAAAAACCTGTTTCACCTTTTTCATATCCAGCGAGTTTGGCAAATTCATTTTTTGCGCCTAATTTTCCATTCCCCAATACCGGGTAGGCTAACAAATATTCACCTGCAGTATTGGCAAGGTAAAGTGTTTTTTCATCGCGACTTAGTTGTACGCCGTTTGGACGTTCTACATCATTTACAATTTGGGTGATTTTGCCATCTGGCTTGACATAATAAACCGCTGGACGAGCTGGCTCGGTAATTTCCCCTTTGGGTAGTACGCCGATATCAGTGAAGTAAACCCCGCCGCTTTTATCAATCACCAGATCATTTGGGCGCTGGAATGCTTTACCTTCATAATTATCGGCCCACACCTTTTCGCTGCCTTTTGGATACACAACGCCAATTTGTGGTTTGAGATTTTGGACAGAAACAAGTTCCCCCTTTTTTGTAAATGCCAACCCATTAGTGCCATTACTGTTTTCAAAATAGGTAGTGATGCTGTTGTCTTCTGCAATATGTGTTACACGGTTTGCGCGAGTCTCCGTAAATATAAGGCTACCATCCGGCAAGCTAATGGGGCCTTCAGTGCCTTCAAATTTATCTTTAATAAATTCAATCTGTGTACCTTGTGCAACTACGCCTTCAATAGAAGGTGTTATGGTATTTTCTGCAAGGGTGATGGTAGGAATAAAGAGCGAAGCTGCGCTAAAAATCAATGGGCCAATTGTACGAAAAAACGTAGTTAACATGGTGTTCCTCATAAAGAGTTGGAATCGTGACTATTTTAAATAAGCATCGCGAGGATAAATATAATCGCTTGTTCTAGGCGAGTTAGGCGTTAGTAGCAGATATCGCGCCAATTTAAGCTGATCAATATAAAATTCATGCGGTTATTGGAAATAGCCAACAATGCTTTGATTTTTAATGTTTTTTGATGATTGGGGGACGTGTGGCTTGCAAAATATCCCAGTTTAAAAATTGAACGGCTATTGATTTGGCAACATAAACATTTGTTTAAAATGTTGAATAAAAGACAGATAGGCAGAATTAGGTTCTATTTTCTCTATCGTATATGTCGTTCAATCTGAACCTTACTTTAAGTGACTTTATGGCAGGGGTTTTCCATTTCAATGTTGCCCAAGAATAAATTGTTTATATTCAAACACTCCAGGATTGCATGGCTGTTGAAAATTCATCACCTGACTAAATGCGAACAGCATTTTCTACGGTTTCATTCTATTTTGTTTGACGAAACTTTTTAATAGTTATATCGGAAATTCGGCTATCTCTAAAAAATATGGGTTTAATTA
>JAGKXD010000212.1 GCA_021151525.1 Cellvibrionaceae bacterium
TGAAGATGGATTGATTGACAACCCAATCAAGGATAAAAAAATCCTCAAGCAAATGTATGCCGATGCCGCGGCCAAAGGGTCAGTGGATGCGCAAATCGTCTTGGGCGTCAAACAATTTTATTCGGGAGGAAGCCCGCGTCGGACTGATGGCGGCACCGAAGAAAGATGGGCTTCTCAAGCACCTGTTTGGCAAGATGGATTAAAGCAAATCGAACAAGCCACAAAAAAACAATGCTGGTATTACGCCACCTATATTTTTGCACCACAACAAAAACGGTGCTTAACACCCATAATCGCTGCGCGCAAAGTCTGGCCTGAATTTCGAGATGGTTTTAACTACCCCAAAGACGATCAACTCATGAATTACTGGTTAGAAAAAAGAAATACTTGCGAGGCCAGCCCTGCTTACCAAGCTGCCCGCAGGAAATGCCAACCTT
Source organism: Cellvibrionaceae bacterium (assembly GCA_021151525.1). Classification (GTDB taxonomy): domain Bacteria; phylum Pseudomonadota; class Gammaproteobacteria; order Pseudomonadales; family Cellvibrionaceae; genus Cellvibrio. The sequence continues at coordinate 438 of JAGKXD010000212.1, forward strand.
TCGGTGGTTAAACCTAATAAGCCAAAGTAAACAATTGAGGAAAACAAGATGCCTATGACACCTATTGATACCACAGCCAAACTCAATCTTAAAAAGTAAAACAATCATCAAGCCTAACTTGTTATACAAAGAAAATTAAACCTTCAAAAGGAGCGCTTATTTTGAAATTCCCAACAGGTTTTACCCCCGAAACACATAAAAGACGTCGCACTATTCGCACCATCATTTTCTTTTTTGCTTTTCTTGGCCTGCTGTGGTTTGGCGCATGGTTTAAAGATGCGGCAATGCACAAAGCGATGTATCAGAAACAATCATTAGAACTAGGCGAAAAATTAACACAAATCTTAATCGACAAATCTGTATGCATAGACAAAGAGCGTGACTGCAGAAGTAAGGGTTTTATGTTTATTAAATCGATTCCATACGGTTTGAGTATTTCATTTTATGACGTAAAAAATGATGTATTAGCTAGCCTCGTTAACGCATCGACCAATGCCTATTTTGAAAATAATCAAAAAATGGATGTTTACATTAGCATTTACAACGTCAGCAAAGCTGAAGATGTGGCCTCAGGATTTTGGAAAAACAATAAAGTGACAACAATTCATATGGAACATAAAGAATGAGTACGTACAGCATAGAAATTAGAAGCGATCTCGGCCAATTAAATAAGGGATTACACGGACTCATTCCTCATTCATTTATCGTTATTACTGGTGCAGATGGAGCAGAACATAGTTATGGTTTTGCTCCACTCATCCAAGGACAAGCGCAAGGCCCTGGTCAAATTTCTGATAATTCAAAACATCTTTGGACTAACTCATCGGGGAAGAAATTCTTAACTGAAGCACAATACAACAACGTCGTTAATTACATTAACAAGTCGATTGCGTCTCCTCCTCAATATGATTTGTATTTTGGTTCTCAATGTGCAAATTGGGCAATCGTAGGGTATTTCATTGCAACGGGGGTATCGGCAATGGTTTCGATGCTTTTATCGCCGACATCGAAGCCTCCTTCGGCTCAGCCCAAACCACCGTCAGCCCATTGGTGCTTGATTTAGACGGCAATGGCGTCGACACCATCAACAAAACCGCTGGCATCCACTTCGATCACGACGGCAATCGTTTTTCTGAAACCACTGGCTGGGTCGGGAAGAACGACGGTTTGCTGGTTTGGGATCGCAACGGCAACGGCAAGATCGATAACGGTAGCGAGTTGTTCGGCAGTCAAACCAGGTTGGCGGATGGCAAGTTGGCGGATAACGGGTTTGCTGCGTTGGCGGAGTTGGATAGCAACCACGATGGCAAGATTGATGCCAGCGATGCGAACTTTAGTCAGCTTCGGGTTTGGAAGGATGCTGATAGTGATGCGGTGACATCCAATGGGGAATTGCTGACGTTGGATGCGGCGGGTGTGCTGAGTTTGAGTACAACATTTACCAGCCAAACCGTGCTGGATGCGCAGAATAATAAGCACTTGCAAGCTGGGCAGTACACCCGTCTGGATGGGTCGACGCAGGCGATGGATGATGTGTGGTTTGCGATGGATACCACCAAAACCATTGATCAGGATTTGGTGGCGGTCAGTGCTGAGATCGCCGCCCTGCCGGATTTGCAGGCGTTTGGCAATGTGCATAGTCTGCATCAAGCCATGGCGCGGGATACTAGCGGGCGCTTGCAGTCGTTGCTGACCAGCTTTTTGGCGGCAAGTGATACCGACCTGCTCTACGCTTAGGCTGCCGTGGAAGGGATTGATTATGAAAACTAAAAATTTAAGAGGCTAATCGCTATGTATGAAATAAATCAATTTATTGCAAATCATTGGAAATGGGCTCCTTTATTAATAATGTTATTGGCAAATCTTGTAATGATTTGTCGAAAAGACCGAGGTGCTATTTTTCTAAAAAAACGAACTGAAATACCGCCCAATGAAAGAAAAACATACTACCTTTTCCATTTTTTATATGCATAGTTGCTTTGATATTAATGACCAATTTCTTTATTAAACTGAAAAATGGAAATTTCTGAGATACGTCAATATTTAATTATTAAAAAGAGAGTCAACAAATGAGCAACGTTGAAAATGCAATAAATATTGGCAACCTAACGCAAGGCGTGAAAGATGTTAACTCCGGTATTAAAAGCAATGATGCTGGTGATGCACTAAACGCAATATCACAGGGAATTGCCGGAATATACTAGCGGGCGCTTGCAATCGTTGCTGACCAGCTTTTTGGCGGCAAGTGATACCGATACCCGCAATAGCATCATGACCACCCTGCTCTACGCTTGGGCTGGTGTAGAAGGGATTGACCCCAATAGCCGTGCGGCGACGCAGTATTACGGCAACGTGATCGGCGATGCGCGCAAGTTGGCGACGTTGGAATGTTTTTTGGGCGAAAGCTATCTCGGGACTTGGTGCTGGAAAAATCGCAATAGACAAGCTTCCTCAATCACATTGCATTGATCTAAATCAAAGACAATTTTCCTCCTAACGCCAAAACCACTGGCCGTCAATTCAAGCCGTGTAAAATACCGCGCACATTATAAGTAACGTCTCGTTATGGAAACACTCGGGGAATCTCACGCATCTCTAAAAAGATTAAAGAACAATATATATTTTCAAATCCTCACACCATACATCGGATCAAAATGCTTATTTATTTACTTATCTTCGCAATCATTGGAAGCTTTTTAATCAGTAGCGGTCGTATTTACTTATCAGCCAAATTTAAACGCCCTTTTTCATATTCTGAAGTTAAAGAATTGGCCAACAAAGGTAACGGATTGGCCAAGTTTTTAATGTGGATTTATTATTTATCAATTTTATCTGCCGTTCTGTATGGAGTATTGGGCATATCAAGATTTTTCTAAAAAGGATTTTTTATGTCAGTAGCAATCATAGAAGGAATTGTATTAGTAATTGATATGTCCTCTGCAGGAGTTGGCGCAGTAGACAGCGTTATACAGTTATTGAATTCCAGTGAACCAATGTCACTCGCTTCAAATACTGCAAATGTCATTGCTGCCATTACTGGACTCAACCCTTTAGTGGGAGCTGCTACTAATACAATTGCACTGACAATGACATTAGTAACCATAGGACAACACACAACAAACGGAGAACCTGTAACGCTAGGAGAGGTAGTTAGTGTAATTGGTAATCTAGTAGGCATAGCTGCAGGAGCAGCTGCGTTAGTTTCCCCATTAGGTTGGACTGCGATTGGTCTTTCAATAGCAGGCGCCACACTTACCGGAATAGGTACAACGCTTAATTTGCAAGCCATGAACAATGCGCAAATTTCCTCCAGCATCGAAGCCGCCTTCAACACCGCCCAAACCACCGTCAGCCCATTGGTGCTTGATTTAGACGGCAACGGCGTCGACACCCTCAACAAAACCACCGGCATCCACTTCGACCACGACGGCAATGGCTTTGCCGAAACCACTGGCTGGGTCGGGAAGA
>JAGKXD010000121.1 GCA_021151525.1 Cellvibrionaceae bacterium
AAATTATTCATAGGAATACTTAGGGCTGTTAATAGTCGTCCCCTTCATGGGTCATTTTTCGCTGGGGCTTGAGTGATTTAGAAAACCTAAATTTAATTTCTTTTGGTGGGTTAGCAGTGTCAATTTTTTGCGCGAGCTTATCCAAATCTTCATTGCTTCGCTCATGCCAAATCGCCAGCGTGAAGTCGCCTTTATCAGGAACCTTCAAATTTAACTCTCCAGCACTATCACTCACGCCAACATAGGCATTCGGAGCAACAAAAATATAGCCAAGCATGAAATCATGAATATTGCAGCCTAGGGTGACTAAGCCCGGTTTATCAAATTGGGTTTGATGTTTCTCAAGGTCTCCCTTGAATAATTTAAATTGAAATTTCTTAATCTCTGAAAATGAATATACATAATGATTTACGGAATCTGTATTTGGGAAATCCACTAGAGTACCTACAGGAACCGCAAGTACATGCGGGACAAACGCTTTGTTTTGCTGATCCATAACCGCGAGTTTGCCACCAGTTGATACAGGTTCAGCCGGGGATTCAAGATAAATCACTGCGTCGCTTAAGGGTTTATTATCGGCCGTAAGCACCCGAACCTTAAACTCTAAGGCGTAACCATAAGAGGCATGTACCGCAAGCAGTAGACAAGCCAAAAGTGGTTTTATTGGGTGCAACCTCATCAGTAGATACTTCCGGGCTAAAGGCTCACAGAGCGCGCATGAACAAGAGAACTCGTTGAAGTATAGCTATTTTGAGCGACATCGCCGGATTTTAATATCGGGAGGGAAGAACCAACGAAAAACTGCCAAGGCAAGTCTTAGTGGAGAAGATGAATCTAAGCATTGCCTTGATAATTAATAAATAGGTGGGCAAGAGATTATTAAAAGGCCCATTCGTAACCTAGGTTTAAACAACCATAGCAAACATTTGTTCGTCGGCAACACTAACATGTGTGCCTTGCAACATTTCAAAAAACAAATCAGCTTGAGCGGTACTTTGAAAATCAACTTCAGCACCAAATCCCTTGCCTGTTTTGTGTATAACAATCGCTTTCATTTCAATACGTTGAAGTTTCGCTGAGCTTGATCTATTTAATAAGACTTCTAATTTCAATTGATGCTCGCAATCAATATCCACAAAGTCTGTTTCAACAAACACTCCATTGCGACTACCATTTTTGACGCGCCCTATAGCTATAGGAAAATTATGTTTATAGATTAATAATTTCAACTCACTGTTTATTCTCTCTGTGCATCTATGTTCCATAGGATCTCCTTGGTTGATTGCTAGGGGAAATTACATTGAACTTAAACGATCATAACGATGAAGCCTGGTGTGGATTTGTTCTCCCAATTCTTCCGGAAACTGCGCCCATGTAAATTGCCACTTCCAATTAATACCTGTTGTTCCTGGCATGTTCATTCTGTGGTTGCCATCAAGCGCCAAAAAATCTTGTAGAGGAATCATAGCCAAAGGCGCTACCGATGCCAGTGCTGATTCAATTAATAACCAATGAATAGGTTCATTGCTGGCGTATAAATAATTTTTTAACACCAACTTCTGCTCTTCATTGAGCGATTCGTACCACCCGACGGTCGTGTCGTTGTCATGAGTGCCGGTATAGATAACATCACTAATTGAATGGCGATGCGGTAAATGCGGATTTTTGTTGTTGCCATCAAACGCAAATTGCAAAACCAGCATGCCGGGTAAGTTAAAGTCATGACGCAAGTCTTCAACTTCTGGCGTGATTAATCCCAAATTTTCTGCCACCAACGGCAAATTTGGAAAGGTCTTAAAACAAGCTGCTAAAAATGCTTTGCCTGGAGCCTTAACCCACTGACCACCGCGCGCATCTACGCTGTGACCTGGGATTTCCCAGAAAGCTTCGAAGCCACGAAAATGATCAATACGAATCAAATCAAATTGATTGAGCTGGGTACGCAGGCGATCAATCCACCAGCTAAAGCCACTGGCTTCCATTTCTTGCCAATTGTAATGAGGGTTGCCCCAGTGTTGACCAGTTTCTGAGAAGTAATCAGGAGGCACGCCTGCGACAGTAAGCGCATTACCTTCGTCATCTAAATTAAAAAATGTTTGTGCAGCCCACACATCAGCACTGTCGTGAGCGACAAAAATTGGCATGTCGCCGAATAAATAAATTTGTTTTGATTTTGCATAGTCGGCTAAGGCTTTCCATTGTTCCGCAAATGCAAACTGTTCAAAAACATAGAGTGATATATCAACCGCCAAAAATTCACGAAATTCATCGAGAGCCGCAGTTTGACGCTGCTTTAATCCCTGCGGCCATTGATTCCAAGGCAAATTGTCGAAATGTTTCCGCAGCGCCATAAATAAAACAAAGTCGTCTAACCAGTAACGGTTTTCATCGCAAAATTGTCTCAACTTTTCGAGCAGCTGATGCGACTGCTCAAGGCGTTGATAAAATTGCGCAGCGCACAGACTACGAATAGTTTGTAGAGTATCTTTTGTAGCAGTTAGTTCATTCCATTCGTCATTTGCATCAATCCAACCTTGATGCACCAGCCAATCAATACTAATCAGTTCAGGGTTGCCTGCATGGGCTGATACGGATTGATAAGGTGATAAATCGGCATGCGTAGGTGTAGTGGGCAGCATTTGCCAAACACTGAGACCAGACTGAGCTAAGAAATCCACAAATAAATAGGCGTCTTTTCCGAGCGAGCCGTGCATTTGTGGATAAGCTTGGCGCTGAAAGAAAGAGGTGGTGTTGGGGAGCGATGTGGGGTGTAACAACACCCCGGCCCTGCGGGTCTGAAAGAGAGGGGAAACCTGTACTGCATTTTTTGGCATCTGCGCCCTTTCCTTCTAATTAGTTAATGAACTACTGCTCATGCCCTTGACGCATCACACCACCTGTTGCTGGATCGCCTCCACCAACACTGATTACTGTATTTAAATACTCAGGTTCAGGAACGCGAATTAAGTGATATAAATTTTTCAAATGCTGGCGGTATAAATACTCGAAATCACTGACGCTTTGCGCGGGGTTGTAGCCACCAAACCACCAGAACCAATCAGAGCCTTCGCACAGCGCTAATTGCTTTTCAATTTGCAGATGCTCTGACTTTGTATATTTTCTAGTGGCAAGTGCATGGTCGGCCGCGAGCTTCGCTTCACACAACATATCCCAACCACGGTTTTTGTCTTTGTCGCCAATCCAAGTTGAAAAATTTCCGTAGACCCAGCTACCCGCAACAACGTGTGGCATGGCGAGTGGCTCGGGCTTTTGTTGATCAAGTAATTCGCTATATGTAGTCAATTCCAGCTGAGGATGTTCGCCAATGCGTTGATAGAGTTGTGCCAAAAAGTAGTAGGCGTTTTCGGGAAAATATTCCCACGCATTTTCACCATCCATTATCACGGAAATAACCGAGTTTTTTGGATTATCGCAAGCGTTTGCAATAGCAACCATGTGATTAATTAAATCACCCACGGCATCATCTGAATGCCAAGTCGCGTATTTAAATCCAATTAAATCCGAGAGCCCATCATCGCGAAAAAAACAATTTACTTTGTGTTCTGCAAATTGATAAGGACGATGCAAACACGCTTTGCGCTCGGCAAGATCATCAGCAATGGCTTTGTTATCGAGATGACGCAAGCTGTTGTGTAAAACTGAATCACCTGTTGCAACCCAATCAAAACCTGCTTCTTGCATTAGCTTTAGAGTGTCATCGCTCACACTGCCTTCAGATGGCCAGCAACCGCGCGGCTTGTGACCGAAATAATGTTCGAAGGTTTTTACACCTTGAGTTAAATGCCATTTCGAGCGCGCTTCACCACCCGCATAATTTGTTGCTATGGGCAGAGTTACATCGGGCCATGCTTGGCGTGCCGAATTAATATCAAGCAACAGAGGAATAATTGGGTGCGCATAAGGGCTCATGCACAACTCAATTTGACCTTTGTCGTAAAGCGCTTTGTAACGCGGACCAATGGAAGAAATTTCTTCTCCAATTAATTTCATAAGATCTAAACGATCTTGCCAACTGAACCCACGGCCTTTATTTTGCCAGGCATGCACACGATAATCTGTACGGCGCAAAGTTTCGGATAACCAACTGAGGTGATACCAAAACCCAAGATCAATTAAAAATTGTTCGTTGAGATATTTGGCAATCGTTGATTGCTCATCTAGCTTTTCAGCAATATCAGCCAATTCACGATAAATAGGAAAGCGTTCAATCATGCGCTGGCGATTTGCGCGTAAATATTTCTTTGCAAGTGAAATAAACTCAGAAGAACCCGCGGCTGGTAGATTCGCATCTACCAAAGACCACAAAACCGCATCTTTAATCTTTTCTTCACGCGCAAAAAAATTATTAATTTGCTGTGCATAGTCATCCAGCTGTTCGAGCAAAATAGGCGCGAAGTTAAACACTGCGCGCGCTTTAGGTTGCGCTTCCAAGTGCGCAACCATATCGACGTAATCCTTTAAAGCATGAAGATAAGTCCAAGGAAAATAATATTCTCCCGTCATTATGTTTCGATAATCTGGCTGATGCATGTGCCAGAGGAATACGACCTTCATTTTGCCATTAAAGGGCATGCGGATGATCCTCACTCAGCATTTCGGGCGTGACTAACACAACGCCTTTGGGTGAAACAAAGAAACGCTTACGATCGTCTTCTTCGTTGTAACCAATGACGGTTCCTTCAGGAATTTTACAGCGACGGTCAATGAGTGCTTTACGTATTTTGCAATTGCGCCCAACCTCAACACTTGGAAAAAGCACTGAGTCTTCAATATCGCAATAAGAGTGAACACGTACACGTGGGAACAACAACGAATGTTTAACTACTGAACCTGAAACAATGCATCCGCCCGCAATTAACGAATCAACTGCATAGCCACGACGGCCTTCATCATCGAACACAAATTTTGCTGGAGCAACTTGTTCTTGATGCGTCCAAATCGGCCACTCAGCGTCATATAAATCTAACTCTGGAATGACGGCAGTCAATTCAAGGTTTGCCTCCCAAAGTGCATCGACTGTCCCCACATCACGCCAGTAACCATCGCCACCACTAATAGGATCGCGAAATGGAAATGCACTTACACGATGAGTTTTAATCATCGACGGAATAATATTTTTTCCGAAGTCATGTTCTGAATCAGGATTTTTTTGATCCTTCAACAATTCACTAAACAACACTTTTGTGCTGAATACATAAATCCCCATAGAGGCTAAAGCCTTATCCGTTTTTCCTGGCATAGGCTCTGGGTTGGTTGGCTTCTCAGTGAAACGAACAATGCGGTTATCTTTGTCGATATCCATCACACCAAATGCGTGTGCAATTTCAAGGGGAACTTCAATACAGCCAACGGTAATATCAGCTCCTCGCTCAACGTGAGCGGCGATCATGGTGCCGTAGTCCATTTTATAAATATGGTCGCCAGCAAGAATCAAAACATATTCAGGGTTGTGACGACGAATGATATCGAGGTTTTGTAAAACGGCATCCGCAGTGCCTACATACCAAGATTCATCCAAACGTTGCTGTGCTGGTAGCAGTTCAACAAACTCGCCCAATTCACCACCAAGAAAACCCCAGCCCCGCTGAATATGCCTGTCCAATGAGTGAGATTTATATTGCGTCAATACACTTATACGGCGAATGCCCGAGTTAACACAATTGGATAGAGGGAAATCGATAATGCGAAATTTTCCGCCAAAATGTACAGCAGGTTTAGCACGCCAGTTAGTCAACTGGTGAAGGCGCGAACCGCGGCCTCCCGCTAAAATAACAGCTAAAGTTTTTTGTGTTAGGCGGCTGACGAAACGACCAGAGGTCTGGTTAGTACTCATTAAAACTCCTTTCTTCTTATTTCAAAGATGGGTATTTGACAATAAATCGATTTCTCTTTTGTTACATTGAGCAATATCAATGCCAAGAGAAAAAATCCATTTATAAAATTCATTTTTCGTGAGAATTTAGTTTGCCCACTCGAGGCAATACAAGTGTAGACTCAATAGTGGCATTGAATCTGCAAATATTTCGTTTGTGTGAAATTATTTTTTACTCTACTTTGTGTAATAACCTTGCCTCACTTTATCCTTAGCGTATGACGCTTTCGTGTAAAAAAACACGGCAAATAGAGTAAATCCAAATAGATTGCGCACACCTACTAACTTAAACGCCATTATTTGCGACATAGATAAAAACCTTAAATTCAGCCATCCATTTGGCTGTTAATTTCTCTTTGAAACAGGACTCTTTTCATGCTCAGTGCCAAGCCAGCACAAGGTTTACCCAGTGAATTACTCCGCATAATCAATGCCACTCACCACGATCCCTTCGAGGTCTTGGGGCGACATTCATTAGCTGCGCCCTCAGCCAGTGCAGATACCATCATCCGCGTGTTTCTGCCCGGCGCAAGCAAAGTGAGTCTCTTGCTGAAGACTGGCGCACTTCCAATCGATCGCATAGATGGAACGGATTTTTTTGAGTGGTACGGGTTGGCGAGAGACATTCCCTCGCACTACCAAGTGCAGTGGACAGATAGACATAATCAAGTGCACATTGAATACGACCCCTATAGTTTTGCACCACAATTGGGCGAACTTGATATGCACTTGTTTGGCGAAGGGCAGCATTGGGGAATTTACGAGGTCTTAGGTGCACATCTAAAAACAGTCGATGGTATTGAAGGTGTCTTGTTCGCAACATGGGCGCCGAGCGCTGAACGCATTAGTATTGTGGGCGACTTTAACGATTGGGATGGTCGCCAACACCCGATGAGAGTGCGAGGCGCTAGCGGACTTTGGGAGATTTTTATTCCGGGGGTCAAACCCGGCAATAACTATAAATATGAAATTCGTAACCGCGATAGTCACCAACAATTCCTAAAGTCCGACCCATATGGGCAAGCCTTTGAACAGCGCCCTAAAACGTCATCCATAGTAGCCGCCCCCACTCAGTTTAACTGGGAAGACCAATCTTGGATGGATCAGCGAGCGGGTTGGGATTGGCAACGTTCACCCGTGTCCATTTACGAAGTTCATTTGGGTTCTTGGCGCCGCGGTGAAGGTAATAGCTTTTTAAGCTACCGCGACTTAGCCCATCAGCTTGCTGATTACGTTAAGTACATGGGCTTTACTCACATTGAAATTTTACCGGTGACCGAGCATCCTTTGGACGACTCTTGGGGATACCAAACAACCGGTTACTACGCCCCAACAAGTCGTTTCGGCTCGCCCGACGAGTTCCGCTACTTTGTAAACCATCTGCACAAAAATGGTATTGGGATAATGCTGGATTGGGTTCCGGCTCACTTCCCCAAAGATGCCCATGCCCTCGCCCGCTTTGATGGCAGCGCCCTTTATGAGCATGAAGATCCCCGCTTGGGGGAGCATCGCGATTGGGGCACACTTATCTATAATTACAGCCGCAATGAGGTACGCAACTTCCTACTCGCCAACGCCCTATTCTGGCTCAAGGAGTACCACATAGACGGTTTAAGGGTGGACGCTGTTGCCTCTATGCTGCATCTGGATTATTCGCGCAACCACGGCGAGTGGATCCCCAATATTTACGGCGGCAATGAAAATCTGGAAGCCATGGCATTCCTAAGCCAATTAAATGTGCTCTGTCACGGACAATGTCCGGGCGCAATTGTGGTTGCTGAAGAGTCTACCGCATGGCCTCAAGTTACTCGCCCAACTTATGTGGGCGGTTTGGGCTTTTCTATGAAGTGGAATATGGGCTGGATGCACGACACCCTCGAATACATCAGCAAAGACCCCATCTTCCGTCAGTACCACCACAATCAATTAACCTTTGGGATGATGTACGCCTTTACCGAAAACTTCCAACTGCCCTTCTCTCACGATGAAGTTGTCCACGGCAAAGGCAGTATGATTGGAAAAATGCCCGGCGATACATGGCAAAAGTTTGCGAATCTACGTTTGCTTTATACATATCTCTACACCTACCCAGGTTCAAAACTATTGTTCATGGGAAGTGAATTTGGTCAATGGAGCGAGTGGGCGCACGGCCGCTCATTAGATTGGCACTTGCTAGGCGAAGCGACTTCGCAAGAAGATCGAGAGCGGCACGTTGGGCTGCAAACATTGGTCAAAGATCTCAACAAGCTCTACACCACACTGCCCTCACTTTACGAGCGCGGATTTCAACATGATGGTTTCGAATGGGTAGACTGTCACGACTCAACTCAATCTGTTATCAGCTATTTACGCAAAGGCAGCACAGGCTTTACGTTAGTAATATTAAATTTCACTCCAGCCTTGCGTGAAAATTATCGCTTAGGCGTTCCCGTTGCTGGCAAATATCACGAAATTTTCAATTCAGATTCCGCTTACTACGCAGGTAGCAACAAGGGCAACGCCAAAGAAATACCCACCGAGTCTGTTAGCTGGATGGGGCACGCACAATCTATTCAACTCACCTTGCCGCCACTAGGAGCGATTTTGTTGAAGTGTGATTATTAATAGGATTTTTTAGACAATGAAAAAAATATTATTCGCCACCAGTGAGGCGCACCCATTAATAAAAACCGGTGGATTGGCTGATGTTGCTTCCAGCTTACCGCGTGCCCTCCTAAAACGTGGGCACGATGTAAAAATTTTGCTGCCAGCCTATGCAAGCGTAGTGGCGAAAGCTAATGAGGCTGGCGTAAAAAAAGTGGCTGAACTTTCGCTTTCAGGGCAAACCATTAATCTGCTCCAAACTCGTTTACCGGGTTCGCGTGTGACCGTTATATTGGTTGATATTCCGCAATTTTCCGAGCGTGAAGGCAATCCTTATTGCGGCCCAGATGGTAGCGATTGGAGTGACAATCACTGGCGTTTTTTTGTTTTCGCAAAAGCTGCCGAAGCCATCGCCTTAAATCAAGCTAATCTGGATTGGCAGCCGGATATTGTGCACTGCAATGATTGGCAAACCGGATTAATCCCCGCACTACTTGCACAACATGAACAAAAACCTGCTTCGGTTTTTACCATTCATAATCTGGCTTATCGCGGTTTATTTTCCTATCAAATTTTTGCTGAACTTGGCTTACCCAATGATTATTGGCACCATGAAAAGCTCGAGTTTTATGGGCAAATGTCTTTTATTAAAGGCGGGCTTGCATTTGCAAATGCTATTACAACCGTAAGCCAAAGCTACGCAAATGAAATTCAAACCCCAGAATTTGGTTGCGGTTTAGATGGTGTGCTGCGTGCACGACGTGACGATTTGTCAGGTGTGCTGAATGGCATCAATATGGATGAATGGAATCCGGGTGCCGATAAATTAATTGCACACAATTACAACCGTCGTACTGTTAATCAAAAAATCAAAAACAAAACTGCCTTACAAGAGCAATTAGGCTTGCCTGTAAATGAAGCAATTCCAATGCTTGGTTTTATTGGCCGACTGGTTGATCAAAAAGGTATTGATTTAATTTTGAATCAAATGAACCAATTGCTCACACACGATTGCCAAATCGTTATTTTAGGTAGCGGTTTTGCTAGCTATGAACAAGCGCTAAAAAACCTTGCACAACAACACCCTAAAAAAGTGTCGGTTACTTTGGGCTACAACGAGGCTTTCGCGCATCAAATTGAAGCCGGTGCCGACATATTTTTAATGCCTTCAGTGTTTGAACCCTGCGGTTTAAATCAAATGTACAGTTTGCGTTACGGCACACTTCCCGTTGTAAATGCTGTAGGTGGTTTACGCGATACAGTATTTGAAAAACCCTTCGATGATATTGGTTCTGACGGCAATGGTTTTGTATTTCATGAAGCAACTGCTGAAGATTTGCATGCAGCGATTAAACGCGCATTAGCCGCATACCAACAGCCAGAAGTTTGGAAACAATTACAGCAAAATGCCATGAGCCAGGATTTTTCGTGGGAGAAAAGTGCAGAGCGTTATGAGGAAATTTATTCGGCCATTACAGCTTGATAAAAATTTAGCCTGAATTGGAGCCAGAGTAAAATTAAATCGAGGGTTGCGTCAGCCTTAAGTAAGGTGGTTTTAATTTTACTCTGACTTCAATTACAATTAATGCAGTATATGTTGCTCTAAATCGCTTAGATCGGCAGAAATGTCATCAATATTTTGCTCAGCCAATTCACTTGCCGCTTCCATTCCCGCTTCAATCATTGCCTTAGCCACTTCAAAGCGCCCTGCTCCTAAAAAGGCAATGGATTCTGCTGAAAATTTAAGCGTTACCAAAGGCTCACTTGAACCATCATCACTGCTGCGCTTAAGCACAATTTCACCTGATGATAATTCAAGGATTTCGTAAAAAGAGGATGACATAACCACTCCAGACTCAAGGGAGGTGGCATTCTATCAGAAGATCATTGGCGATGTTCAAATAGCCGAGCATCCATGGCTTACGGCTAGCCATTTTCACTGTCGTCATCGATTTTTTCGAGGCTCAATTCAGCAAAACTCGTTGGAGCGCTAGCTGCTTTCACAACCTCTGGAGTTGGAGCAACGGCGGAATCACCCGCCAGCTTAATCCTCAAACGCAAATTGTTGGGCGAATCAGCATTAGCTATGGCGTCATCAAAGCTAATTTTTCCGGCAATGTAGAGCTTGAAGAGTGCACCATCAAAAGTCTGCATCCCCAAATTTTCAGATTTCTCCATAATCTCTTTAATCTCGGTAAAGCGACCTTTCAGAATCAACTCTTGAATGGTTTTGGTGCCCAGCAAAATTTCTATAGCCGCACAGCGTTTTCCATCGACCGTAGGCAACAAACGTTGTGACACGAATGCGCGCAAATTTTGCGATAACCCCATCAATAATTGTGGCCGACGCTCTTCGGGAAACATATTGATGATGCGTTCCAAGGCTTGGTTAGCATTGTTTGCATGTAGGGTTGATATAGCTAAGTGACCAGTTTCCGCAAACTCTAGGGCATGCTCCATGGTTTCGCGGTCGCGCACTTCACCAATTAAGATCACGTCTGGCGCTTGGCGTAACGTATTTTTCAGTGCAGCTTTATAGCTGCGCGTATCAACCCCAACTTCACGTTGGTTGATCACACTTTTTTTGTGCTTATGAACAAACTCAACTGGGTCTTCAATGGTAATAATATGACCGCCACTTGAACTATTTCTGTGATCAATAAGTGCTGCAAGTGACGTGGATTTTCCTGAGCCAGTCCCACCAACAAAAAGCACTAAGCCACGTTTGCTCATGACCACATCTTTTAAAACGTCTGGTAAACCCAAACTATCGAATTGTGGAATATCCGTTTTAATATTGCGCGCAACAATAGAGATTTCATTGCGCTGTTTAAAAATATTAATGCGAAAACGGCCAACACCATGAATCGAAATTGCTAGATTCATTTCAAGCTCGTGCTTAAAAATAGCTCGCTGCTCTTCATCCATTAATTCATTTGCAATAGCTTCAATTTCACCCGCCTTATACACATCTTGCGATAGCGGTTTTAACGTACCTTGAAATTTCGCACAAGGTGGAGCGCCTGTACTCAGGTATAAATCTGAGCCATCTTTTTTCGCGAGGATATTGAGGTATTGATCGATAGGTGTGGCCATGAAAGCTACTCCTTGTGTAAATTCGGATTATGCACGACGAAAGAATTCAGAAGAGAAAACATGTAAATAGGGAGTCGTCATCTTCGCGCAGCGGGGATCCAGCCGTTAAAAAAGTTACAAGCTGGATCCCCGCTGCGCGAAGATGACGACTCCCTTTTAAAGTGCTACGTAAAATACAACTCGATTG